>DASVDU010000311.1:0-3969 GCA_036380915.1 Hyphomicrobiaceae bacterium
TCCAGCCGCGTGCGCGTCTCCGTCGAAAAGGCCGACGCCCACCAGACCGATGCGGCGATCTGCATGAGCACCGTCGCGATCAGGGCGATCGGGACACGGCGGACGATGTCGTGCGGTTCCTTGGGGATGTCCGTCATGCCAACCTTCCCCCCGCACGGCGCGGCACAAACAAGAAAGCCCCCTGGCGGGGGCGGTAGGACTTCGTCATTCGAGACTCCTTCTCTCTTCGTCGAACACGAATCGACAGCATCAGGGCGGCCACGACCGGGCGTGACGGCGCCGGTCGGGGCGCACTCTTAAAAGACACGCAGCTGCGAGCGTCAGAATGCTGGGACAGGTCGGTTGGTGAACACGGCGTCGTGTGATCGACAGCCAGCGCCCATAGCGGCGATCAAGTCTCGAATGGCTCTGGCCCTTGGTTCCATCCTTACGTCAGAAGGACGAGCCTGTGCGCACTCACAGCCGAGCGATGGCGCGAGATGCGTTGCCGGATTTCGAGCAGGCCGACATCTTCACGACCAACGCCACCGTCCTACCACGCAGCTTTTGGAAGTATCTGCTGCCGTTTCAACGGGTGATCAGGATCATCAACGACCGTGGCGCACATCACGACCTCACTCGCGCACTGTTTGCGCGCGAGTTCGAGGCTGTTGCCCTGAAGGCCGCAGCATCTGCCTGATGAAAGGCCTCGGAAAACGGAGATGGGATCATCCCGGCTTGCGGAATGCTCCGACCAGAAGAACGCTGCCGATGACCGCGACTGCCAACTCGATGATCTTCTGGGCGATCAGCAGGACCTTCTGTGCCACCCTCATGAAAGCCAGCAGGTCCGCGCCCCAAAGCCTATGCGACTCGATGGCAAGATATCGGTCCGCCATGACGTCCGGCTCAAGGCGCTCGATGCCGACCAGCAGCGGATTGTCGCGATATGCCTCGACCAACGTCGCCCTCGCCGCCCCAGCATCGCGGAAATCGACCTGTATCGGCCCCACGCCATAGAGCGGGTCTGCGTACCAGAATTCGCCGTCGATCGAAACGCGCAGAACAACGTGATTGCGAAGGGTGAGAAGATCGCTGTGAATTCCCGCTTTGGCCAGCACCTCCCGCAGCAGCGCATCATGCTGATGGCACAAGCCACAATCGAAAAAGCCGATGAGGTCCGCGGAAATCAGCCCGAAGTTAAACGGAACCTGACGCAAAGAGCGGGGTAAAGACAGGGAAGTCAGAATGCTCTTCGGGGTGATTCGGGCGATCGACATCGCGCCCGTGTAAAGCCACATATAGCGCGTGCTCACCTGACCGGGGCAGTAGCCGAACGCACGATGCACCGTCTGAGTTGCCCGCTCCACGAATGCCAGATCGCCCTCACCCGGCCTCCGCTCGACGGACAGCAGATCTCGCACTGGCACAGAAGGAGGGCGGACATACTCGCCCTGGAACACGGGGATGTTCCACAGGATGCCGTGACCGACCATCGCGATACCGGAAGCGAGCAGCACCAAGCCGAAGACGGCGCGTAGAATCGACGAGCGCCAAACTGCTGAAATCCGCCAGGCGTGACGGGCGCGGTGGTTTGCCGACTCGGTAGTGCGAATGCTATGCGCGGTGCCGTCGGGCATGTCCATGTCATTGGAAAACCGACAGAGTTGCCCCCGAAAACTATCAGGGGTTGTCTTACCATGCAACAACCCTAGATAAATTGCGGGATGGCGTCCCTCTCCTTAGATTGCTAGACGGCAACCAAGACAAAGCTACGAGGCGCGATGTCCTCAACCACAGGCATCAAACGCGCAACGCTTCGGGATCAGGTGCGGACCTGTGCCCCCCTACATGAGGCAAGCTTAGTCAGAGATTGCTTGCCCCCTCTACCGGGTTGCCCTGACCAGTTCCAGCGTGCGAGACGCCATGATCGACCAAAGCGCGGACCGGTCGCCCTTCCTTTCTTCCGCCGGGTCGTCGAATCTCGCGTTCAGCGTGTCTTCGACCGATGCCCAAAAGACCGCAAACTCGTCACGCCGATTGGGCGGAATCAGCTTCGACAGCGCTTTGAATATCTCAAGGTTTTCGTATCGCTCAGAGACGATGCGAAACCCGGCCCGCGTCGCGAGATCGTCGGCTTCCTGCTGGGTCACGCGGCCAAGATACTGCCCTTCATCTCCGAGCCTGTATCGGATCGGAGCGGCAAGACGGATGAGTGCGTGCGTAATTCCTCGCTTCCACGTGCGTGGGTTCAGCAGGTCTATCGGTGCGCGAAAGTGCCCGTCGTCGTAGTTGAGATAGAACCGCCCGTGTGGCGCCAAGAGCCGCGCCGCATTTGCCATGTAGGCCGGCCGATCCGCGACGTGCTCGAGAACCGAAAAACTGACGATGTAATCGGCCTGGATGTTCAGGTCCGCAATATTGCCTTCGTAAACCGTCGCCCGTCCGCGCAGCCGGTTTGCCAAAATCGCGGCGGATTTCCGGTGTGGCTCGTAACAAACCAGCCGTATGTTCGGATGTTTCGCCAGAATGTCCGGCCAACTCCCGCCCGTGCCGGCGCCGTAGTCGAATACGAGCGGTGACTGACCCTCAGGCGACTGATTCGCACGAGCGACAATCTCGCCAATGATCCGATTCTTTGCCGCGTTTCCGTACCAGAGCGCCATGTGCGGCTTATATTCGACGTAGCACCTTTCATGGAAGGCCCTAAGGCACGTGGGACGAAAGCTCACGTTGTAATGGAATTTCGGAGTGCCGCGCGCCGTCTGACGTTGGAGCCGGGAAAATCACAATCTGCGAGACTCCAGTTCCGGACAGGCCTTTCCCGACACCCCCATTTGATTACCTGGGATGGCGGCTACCGCCAGGATCGGCGAGGCACTTCCCAAACGTCCAGTTCCCTTCCTGATCGCCCACACAGACGCTGTCACGGGCTCAGTTCAGTCTGGCTGAGGCGGACATCAAGCATTCGACCATTTGTTAATGCCATTACCATTAGGACCACAGCGGCTAAGAGTCGTGACGCTATGATCTCACCCCACTATCAAGGTGGGGCTATCGGAAGTACCCTTGACCTCGGTTCCACAGGGGATTGGGACGCTCTCGTGTTGTGGGATTGCGATGCACGTCGTTCAGCTCGGATACGATGACAGCGTGTTTCGGATCGGTGCGCCGTCCGACACGCTCAAGAGGCAGCTCGACTACGGCCGCGTGCTCGCGGCGCTGCGTCCGGGCGCGCAAATGACGTTCCTCGCGTTCTCGCGGAACCGGGGCGCCAGGGCATTTCAGCGCGAGAACGTCCGCTTCGTCCCTGTGCCCGGCGGCCGGGTCGCGCAGCCGATTGCGTTGATCCGCGCGCTTGCCGCAATCCACCGCCGTCAGCCGATCGACGTCGTATCGTCCCAATCCCCGTTCGAGGACGGATGGGCGACGCTCGCCTTCGGCAAGGCGAATCGCATACCGACCGTCGCCCAGATCCACTTCGACATCTTCTCCCCGTTCGCCGCGCGCGGCGGAAGCTTCCCGCTTCTGAGCCGCGCCAGAACCGCGCTCGGCATCCGGTCGCTCAGGCACTTCACCGCGATCCGCTGCGTCGGCAATGGCATCAAGCGCGCGATCCTGGATCGAGGCCTGCACCATGCCGTCAGCGTGATCCCGGTCCCCGTGACCATGACACCGAAGGAACGGGACGCGAACCCCTCGCGTGTTCTTTACGTCGGAAGACTGGACTCAGAGAAGCGGATGCGCGACTGGCTGCACGTGGCCGCCGCCGTCCTCGAGCGGCGGCCGGAAACCGCGTTCGACATCGTGGGCAACGGCGCCGACCGTGCCGATCTGGAGCATCTTGCCCGCTCGCTCGGCATCGCCGACCGCGTCCGGTTTCACGGCTTCGTACCCTACGAACGTTTACCCGATTTCTACCGCCGCGCCGCCGTATTTCTCTTGACCTCCAGTTATGAGGGTTTCGGCCGCGTTCTCGTTGAAGCGCAA
>DASVDU010000312.1:0-7247 GCA_036380915.1 Hyphomicrobiaceae bacterium
ACCCAAGGGCATCTCCACGGTCGTGGTGGAGAAGGGCACGCCCGGCCTGTCCTTCGGCAAGAAGGAGAAGAAGCTCGGTTGGAACAGCCAGCCGACGGCGATGGTGATTTTCGAGGACTGCCGCGTGCCGGTCGCGAACCGCATCGGCGCCGAGGGCGATGGATTCAAGATCGCGATGAAGGGTCTTGACGGCGGGCGCATCAACATCGCGGCGTGCTCGTTGGGCGCGGCGCGGGCCTGTCTCGAGGCGGCGCGGGCGCATCTCGATGTCCGCATGGCGTTCGGCCGCAAGCTCGCCGAGTTTCAGGCGCTCCAGTTCAAGCTCGCCGACATGGCGACGGAGCTCGAGGCCGCGCGCCTGATGGTGCACCGTGCCGCCGGCGCGCTCGACGCCGGCGACCCCAACGCGACGCTTTACTGCGCCATGGCCAAGCGTTTCGCGACCGATGTCGGCTTCAACGTGTGCAACGAGGCGCTCCAGCTCTTCGGCGGCTACGGCTATCTCAAGGACTATCCCGTGGAGCGTTACCTGCGGGACACACGCGTCCACCAGATCCTCGAAGGCACCAACGAGATCATGCGCGTGATCATCGCGCGGCGCCTGCTCGGCCTCTAGGCCTCCTGATCCGTGAGAGCCGGCCTGTCGGCGGGCGGTGGCTAGTACGTCGCCCGGCCGCCCGAGAGGTCGAAGACCGCACCGGTCGTGAAGGAGTTCTCGGCCGAGGCAAGCCAGGCGACCATGGCGGCGATCTCCCGCGGCTCGACGAAGCGTCCGCGCGGGATCTTGGAGAGCATGAAGTTGATGTGCTCTTCGCTCATCTGGTCAAAGATGCGGGTGCGTGCAGCGGCGGGCGTGATGGTGTTGACCGCAATATCGTAGCCCGCCAGTTCCTTTCCGAGCGACTTCGTCAGTGCGATCACGGCGGCCTTCGAGCTCGAATAGGCCGCCGCGTTCGGGTTGCCCTCCTTGCCGGCGATCGAGGCGATGGTGACGATGCGGCCGTAGCCTTGCGCGATCATGCCGGGAACGACGGCCCGGCAGCAATGGAACGTGCCGTCGACGTTGATGCGCATGATGCGCGCCCAGTCGTCGAGTGGATATTCCCACGTCTTTGCGTTCGGGCCGGCGATGCCGGCGCTGGTAACCAGGATGTCGATCGGGCCGTGCGTCGCCTCGGCGCTCTTGGCGGCTTGCGCCACGGCAGCGGCGTCGGCGACATCGACCGCGCGGGCATGGACGGCGCCGCCGATGCTGCGCGCCGCTTCCTCGGCCAGCTTTCCGTCGAGATCCCAGATCTCGACGGTCGCATCGCTCGCCGCGAAACGCTCGACGATGGCCCGTCCGATTCCCTGTGCACCGCCCGTCACGATGGCGACGTCGCCGGCCAGATCGATCTTGTTCATGCTGGTTTCACCCACGTTCATCGGAAACTCTTGTCGTGCAAGGTTGCCTGCATCGCGGCCAGGGACAGTCCCCCGTCGAGGATCAGATTCTGCCCCGTGATCCATGCGGCTTCGTCCGAGCACAGATAGGCGACGGCGGCGCCTACCTCCTCGACCGTGCCGAGGCGGCCGAGCGGATGCCGGCTCAGGCGATTCGCGAGCGTCGCTTCGGGATCGGGCGACTGCGCGATGGCGCTGCGGGCGAGATCCGTCAGCACGAGGCTTGGCGAGACAGCGTTCACCCGGATGCGGCGGGGCGCGAGATCGAGCGCCATCTGCCGGACCATCCCGATCAATCCGGCCTTCGACGCGCAATATGCCAGCCGCTCGGGGTGCGGCACGGTTCCCGCGACGGAAGCGATCGCGACGATGGCACCCCCCGCCGGCATGTTCCTTACGGTGTGCTTGCCGAAAAGGAACAACGGGAGCAGGTTCGTGTGAAGGACGTGCACGACGTCGTCGTAGGCCGCATCGACGACGGATCCGACCGCCGTCGCCCCCGAACTGACGACGAGCGCGTGAATGTCGCCGAGAAACGCCTGCGCGGCAGCGACGACCCGCTCGACATCCGCCTCTCGGGTCGCGTCGCCGGCAAGCGCGCTGCTCACGCCCGGCGGCATCGAGGCAGAGGCCCGGTCGATGACATCCGCCCGGCGGCCGGTCAGGAAGACGCGCCAGCCGGCCTCGGCAAGGGCCTTTGCGGAGGCGAGCCCGAGCCCTGTGCCGCCGCCGACGACAATGGCGCCCCGCGCCTTGTCAGAGGCGGAATTCATGAACCGCCGTCGCTTGCTTGCGGATGAACTTCCAGTCGTAGGTGACGCCGAGTCCCGGCCCGGTGGGTGTCGGGACACATCCGTCCGGTCCAACGGCACTCAGCTCGTCGGAGTATCCGCAGAGATAGACCGGCGGGACGAGGTTCGGCATGTTCGGCCCGACCAGGGCAAGCTCGTAGAAATGCGTGTTGCGGATGGCCGCCACGCAGGCCCGATGCGCCGGACCGCAGGCATGGACCTGGACATCCATTCCGAGCGACTCCGCCATATGGGCGATCTTCATGGCGCCCGTGATGCCCATGTCGTACTCCGGGTCAGTGTGGATCATGTCGCAACCGCCGGCGAGCGCGAAGGCCGCTTTCTGCTCGGGACCGCGGATATGCTCGCTGACGAGAAGGGGCGTCTTCAGCTTCTCGCGCAGTAGCCGCTGTCCCGTGACCGAGACGCTGGCATCCCGGTAGGGGTCTTCGTACCAGAGGCATTCGGCCTCGTCGCAGGCGCGTCCGACGTAGAGGGCATCCGCCCAGGTCCTCAGCTCGCATCCCGGATCGACCATGACCTCCATCGCGTCGCCCACCGCCTCGCGGACCTTGAGGACGACCTTCGCCTCGCGGTGCTTGTTGCCGTCGTGCCATCCATGGATCTTGAATCCGGGGAAGCCTTTTTCGCGGCAGGCACGCGCGAACTCGGCGAAGGCCTCAACGCTGTCCAGGCCGCCCGGCTCATCTTGTCCGTGATGCGTGCTGGCATAGGTCGGAAGCCTCTCCTTGTAGGCGCCGAGCATGGTCGCGACGGACATGCCGTACTTCTTGCCCACGAGGTCCCACAGCGCGATGTCGAGCGGGCCGTGCCCCATGTGATCGTAGGCCCGGAGCTCCCGCTTCAGATCGTCATAAATGGCCTCGCGATGTTCGGCGTTTCGTCCCAGGAGATGCGGGGCCAGCATGACCGTCTGTCCCAACGCTGCGCTCGTGCCGACCCAGTGGGTCACGTAATGGCCTTCGAGACCGTCCTTCGTCGCGATGCGGACGGCATAGCGCATCACCTCCAGCGTCCCGCCTTTCTCGAAACGCAGATTGCTCACACCCATGGCCCGATGCGCACCGAGTGCGAGGTTTTCCACCTTGAAGGTGAAGGGGATGACGTCGACTTCGGTGATGATGCTCATGATGCGGCGAACTCCTGTCTGTGTGTCTGGCTCAGGAACCGGTGAGGCGGGGCACGGCGAGCGTGATGGCGGGGACGAACGCGATGATGAAAAGGGCGGAGACGAGCATCGCGAACACGGGCAGCAGCGGCCGCGTCGTGCGCGTGTAGTCGATATTGGCGATCTTGCAGGTGATGAGCACGAGCACCGCCACCGGCGGGCTCAGCGAGCCCAGAAGCACGGCGTAGGTCACGACGGTGGCGAAGTGGTAAGGGTCGAAGCCGTAGGCCTGGGCGATCGGCTGAAGGACCGGAACCAGCATGATCAGGGCCGGAATCGGTTCGATGAAGATGCCGACCACGAGCAGCACGACCAGAATCAGGAACATCACCACGGCGCTGCTGTCGGTGAGTCCCTGCAGATAGGCCGCGAGCATGGCGGGAACGCCGGCGCGGGCAATGATCCAGCCGAACAACGCAGCCCCACCCAGGATGACCATGATGCTCGATGACGCGACCGCGGCGCGCGTCACGTTCGCCATGAATGTCTTGAGCCCGGCGCGCCGGGTCACCAGGGCGTAGGCGATGCCGTAGGCGACGGCGATGGCGCCCGCCTCGGTAGCGGTGAACACGCCGGATACGATGCCGCCGACGATGATGGCGGGCATGACGAGGGCCGGCAGCGACTGGCGAAACGCACTCGCGATCTGAGGCAGGGACGAGCGGGGATAGAGCCGCACGTTCATCCGTCCCGCCATCCTGTAGACGGTGATCATCAGGATCACGGTGATCAGCAGGCCGGGCCCCACGCCCGCGAGAAAAAGCGTGCCGATCGAAAGTCCCGTCATCGAGCCGTAGATGACCATCAGGATGCTCGGCGGAACGATCGGGCCCAGGATGGCCGCGGCTGCCGTGATGACGGCGGCGTCCTCCCGTCGGTACCCGTCGCGCTCCATAGCCGGAATGAGCATGCCCCCGACCGCGGCCGCACCCGCCGCCGCCGACCCCGAGATCGTCGCGAACAGCAGGCTCGTGAAGACCGTGACTTGGCCCAGGCCGCCCCGAACATGTCCGACCAGCGCCTGGGACAGCCTGATCAATATTTCGGTGATCCCGCCCACATTCATGACGGCGCCAGCTAGGATGAATAGTGGGATCGCGAGCAGCGGAAACGAGTCGAGCGAGGAGTAGAACTTCTGCGGGACGACGATGAGGGGAACCGTGCCGTCCAGCGCAAGGGCACCGGCCGCGGCGAGCCCCATCGAGAAGGCGATGGGCATCCCGAGCGCAAGGAACAGGCACAGAAGGATCGTCAGAGTCAGAATCACGAATCGAACGCCTCACGGGCCGGCCCGCGCGCCCGCGCGACGAGCGCCAGGATCGAAAGAGCGGCGGAGATCGGGATCGGCACGAAGAACCAGAAGCGTGAAAGGCCGAGGGCGGGCGACCCGACCGGCCAGCCGCGTCGCGCGAAGTCGTATCCCGTCACCAGGAGCAGGCCGCAGAATGCGATCGAGCACCCCGCCGCAAGGAGCGCCTTGCCCCGGGCGAGCGTTTCGTTCCGCAGGGGGATGACATCGACGACGATCTCCTCGCGCATCCAGAGCTGGACCGGCAGGCCGAGCAGCATGGACCACACCAGGAGGAGCACGATGAGCTCCTCCGTCCAGAAGATCGTGAAGCCGATGGCGTAACGGTTGACGACCTGTACGAGCGTCAGGGCGATCATGGCGACGAAGGCCGCCACCATGGCGGCCTTCGCCATCCCGATGAGGTGCCCGACGAGGCGGACGAGCATCGTGTCGGCGTCGCCGGCGCGTCCGTCAGAGTTTACGGATCTTTTCGAGAAGATCCGTGGCCCGCGCGTTCGCCGCGAACTCGTTCTGCAGTCCCGCGAGGGCCTGGGCGAAGGCCGGCAGGTCGACCTCGTTGATCTGCAAGGTTCCGGCGGCCGCGAGTTTGTCGAGCCACTGCCTGTCGCGTTCGAAGTGTTCGGTCCTCTGGGTTGCGGCCGCCTCTTGCGCGGCCCGCATGATCGCGTCCTGCTGCGTCTTGTTCAGGCTGTTGAAGAAGCCTGAATTGATGGCGAAGCTGCCGTCGAGCAGGATGTGCCGCGTCTTGGAGAGGAACTTCGTCACCTCGAAGATCTTGAACGTGTACCCGACCTCGGCGGACCCCTCCATCGCATCGACGACGCCAGTCTGAAGGGCCGTATACATTTCGGGCGCAGGGATCGGCGTGGGCTGCGCGCCCAGCGTGGCGAAGGTGCGCACGAACACCGGCGCTTCCGGCAGGCGAATTTTCACGCCGCGGAAGTCGGACGGCTTGGTCACCGGCTTCGTGCGCAGGAAGGTGTTGCGATAGCCGGCCGTCATCCAGTTGACGATCTTGATGTTCGCCCGCTGTTCGAGATCGCGTGCCAGGGATTGGCCGATTTCGCCGTCGACGACCTTCTGCCAGTGGTCGAAATCCCGATAGAGATAGGGAAGGGCGATGATGCCGAACGACGGCAGGTAATTCGCATAGAGGCCGGATTCGCCGTAACCCATTTCGAGCGTGCCGAGCGACACTGACTCAATGATCTCCCGCTGACCGCCCATTTGGGCGGCGGGCAGGATTTGGACCCGCAGCGAGCCGCCCGAGTATTCCGCGACCTTCTTGGCGAAATTCTCGGCCGCCGCGTGCTGCTCGGACTGGGTGGTCACGTGGTGGGCCAGCCGGATGGTTCGGGCGCCCGCCTGGGCTATCGCCGCGCTGCCGGGCAAAGCCGCGGAGACCGCGGCGCCGATGGCAAGTTTCCCCAACGCGCGCCTGTTGATCGTGAAACGACCGCTCTCGCTCATGCTCGTTCCTCCTTGCATCGCCGGTTGGCAGGCCCGATCCGGCATCGATCCCGATTTTGGCGACTACGCTAGGTGAGCTTGACACCGAAATCAACTTTTGTCCCAAATGGACAAACGTTATTGCTGTATATGGAACAATGAGTTCCCTCGCGAACGGCCTCCGGCTGCTTGCCCTGCTCAAGTCGCCGCACGTCACGCTCCGCGTCAGCGAAGCCGCACGGGAGCTTCGGCTGCCGAAGAGCACCGTCTCGCGCCTTCTGAAGGAGCTCACCCAGGCTGGCCTACTCGAGCGCGATGGCGAGGGGCCGGGTTTCCGCTCGGGGCCGGAACTTTTCAGGCTGGGCAGCCTCTACCGGGCCCGTCTGCCGGTCGAGAACCGCATCGACGAGGCGCTGAATGCGCTCGTTCATCGCTATCCAGCGACGGCATACGTGGGCGTGCTGCGCGGCGTCGATCTCATCGTGCTTCGTCGCCACGAAGGGGTTCATCCGGTTCGCTTCATACAGGAACCGGGATCGTGCCTGCCGGCCTACGCGACCGCGGTCGGGAAGGCATTGCTGGCGCGGCGCCCTTTCAACGAGATCGTGGAGGCTCTGCCCGAACGGCTCGTCTGCGAGACGCGCGACGTGAATATGACCCGGGACGCTTTGCTCGACGAGCTCGAGACCGCGCGCCGGCGCGGATACGCCGAGCTCGACGACCGTCTTCTCGGCATCGGCGCCGTCGGCGTCGCCATCGGTCTCGCGCCGGGGCGCGATATCGGATTTGCCATCTGCTTCAGCCGGGACATTGCACCGTCCGATAAGGAAGCGATCGCGCAAGAGCTGTGCGAGCTCGCGCGCGAGATCGGCCGCCTTTGCGACGATTAATTTTGGTTGACGGACTGATCGGAAGCGTCACGCCGGTCGCGGCGGGACCGGGATGTCCGTAACGGCGGTCCGGCGCCGAATCATCTTTGATGTGCCGGACGATTTTGATACGTCACAGGGCCGGCCGAGTGCCTGGACCAAGCTCTGGCAGAACGAAACGATGAACGACACGA
>DASVDU010000313.1:0-3956 GCA_036380915.1 Hyphomicrobiaceae bacterium
CACCCCAACCCTTGAGTATGCGAGGCGTAACTCAATCTAAACCGGAAGGGCCCCAGACGGGGCAGGCTTACCCTGTCGTCCTTCGTCCGGTTCCAGGTGGCCGTTGGCCGCTTCAGTCACCTCCATCGGCTGCTCCGTGAACGTCGCGGGATCACGCTTCGACCGGTCGACTTTCAGCTTGAAGATGTCGAAGCGATTGTAATAGCCGACCACATCGTGGAACTGCTTGGGTTCCACACAGAGTGCCGTGTCGATCTCCGCGTAAAGAATACCTTCATCCTCCGACAGGGCCTGCCCGATGAGATTCCCGGACGAATCGAGAATCATCGAGACACTCCTTGGCGAGTTCTCTACGACATCGCGAACCTGCGGATCTTCGCCCGCCAGAGCGTCCTTGAGCGCCTGATCCGCGAATCCAGAGGAGACGATGTTGAAGACCTTGGCCTCGAACGCGTGCGCTCCGGCCCGAATCTCGATCGCGCGGCGCAGATCGTAGGCGCCGGCCTCCGACGGCGGACGCGTCGGCCAGAACGGCGGATAGGTCGAGATGTGCACCTGCTCGCCCTCGGCCATGAGCGTGAATCGGGACAGCGGATTCGTATTCTCGCCGCAGATCAGCACGCCGAGGCGGCCGATGTCGGTCTGCACGACGCGCAACCCGCGAGCATCTCCGTTCGCCCAGACGAGCTTCTCATAGAAGGTCGGCACGAGTTTGCGATGCAAATTGAGGATCGAGCCATCGGGACCGATCAGCACGTTGGAGTTCCACAGGCATCCGACGCTGGCGGTCGTGCCCTCGGTGAACCCGAGTGAAACATGGACGCCGTGCCGCCGGGCGGCGGTCCGGATGCGGGCGATCTCTGGGCCGTCGACACTCAGCGCCTCGCGTGCCAGGGCGCGAAAGTAATCATGGTTGACGATAGGCGCCCGCAGAGCCGCCCAAATCGGGAAACCCGGCACGTAGCTTTCGGGAAATGCCACCAAACTGGCCCCCTGACCGGCAGCTTCACCGATCCAGGACACTGCCTTGTCAACGGAGCGGGCACTGTCGAGGAAAACGGACGCGATATGGCAGGCGGCAGCCTTGAACCGGGGATACTGAACCGTCATCGGAACATCCTCAACGTCATTGTGTCATTTGATACCGGCCCCGTCGGTTCCGCGCGGAGGGCGGCGGCTCGGGGACTGTGCACGCCTGCCAGAGCACCTCGAACAGCTGCGTCTGCATGGCAACGAAGTCCGCGCTCTCGATCGTCATTGCGAAGTGCTCTCGCTGGGACGAGATGAAGGCGACCTTCTCGTCGTAGATGTAGGTCGTCATGCTGCATGCGAATCCCGCAGGCGCATATCTGAGCTCCCGCAGATCGCGGCGGCTTTCCGACCAGTGCGGGTGGACATCGTTGCTCGGAGATCTGATCACCCGGAGCGACACGCCCGCTTCGATCCGGCGCCGGACCAGATCGTCCATCCACGCCCGCCCCGGCACCTGATAGAGATCCCGCATCGACAAGATGCCCAGGAGCTTTTTGCTGCGGCAGGTCAGCGTCTCTTCCATCACGGCTTTGATGCCTTCGAGGCCCTGATAGAAGCGGATGCGTGGCTTGGACCGCGAGCGGTTGTGAAGCGATTCAAGCTCCGGTAGCAGATCGCTCAGCCGCTGGCGGCGCTGCTCGAACATCGAACGAAGTTGCTGTGGCGGCTCTGCGGTCACCAGGATGGCGCGGCCGCTACCGTTGGCGACCTCGGCGACGAGCTTCTGATGGAGAAGCCGCGCATAGATGTCATAAGCACCGGTGCGGGTCAGTCCCGCCTTCTCCGCGATCTCGCGTACAGAGGCCTGACCGAGCTCGAGCGCCGCAAGATAGAACCGACTCTCCGTCTCAGTCAGCCCCAGCGCCATCAGCCCTCGTATCAACTCCATTGGTCCGCCTGCTTTGAGATTCGGCCGAGGCCGGTTGGCTTGCACGATAGCTGCGATGTCGGACGTCGTCTACAATCCGTCCGTATCGACGCGATCACGGCGCCCCGAATGCACATAATTGCAGCACTTTCCGAATGGATGCGCCTGTCGAGTATTACCGACTTGACACATCTGTCCGTCGCTAGTCAGACTTATGGTCTGTGACACATGGTCCAGGGTCGGGGGAGCAGATTGGCCGAAGTCGTTTTTGCATTGGCCATCAATGGTCTTGTATGGGGCCTGATCATCGCGCTCATAGCGCTCGGGCTTTCGATCATCTTTGGCCTCTTGGATGTCATCAATATCGCCCACGGCGATTTCTTTATGCTGGGCACCGTGGGCGGTCTGGTGCTCTCGCTTTGGACTGGATCATTCTGGATCGCACTGCTGCTGGTGCCGCTGCTCGGATTTGCGCTGGGCTTGGTGTTCGAAAGACTGGTCATTCGACCAACCATCCGGCAGGCCGCCCTGACGATCGTTACGACGTTCGGGCTTTCCATGATGATCCAGGAGTCGGTGCGTGCCCTCTACGGGCCGCAACCGCGCCGCATGCAGGCGCCGATTGATGGCACGATCCCCTTGTTTGGCATCGACTATGACATTTATCGCGTTGTCGCCGCAGTTTTCGCGGCAGTCTGCCTGGCGGGATTCTTCCTGTTCCTGAAACATACGAAAATCGGCACCTGGATCAGGGCAGTCCGACATGACCCCGAGACCGCTACGGCCCTTGGGGTTCCGGTTGTCCGGATTTGCGCGATCACCTTCGGGTTGGGCACGGCCATCGCATTTCTGGGCGGGGCAATTGCCGCGCCAATCACGACCGTCGAATTCCGTACCGGCGTCGACATCCTGCCATTCTGCTTCATGGCGGTGATCATCGGGGGGCTGGGCAATCTCGAGGGTACGGTGGCGGCGGCCGTGATGCTCGCGGTTCTGGAAGGCGTCGTGACGAGCGTGACGGATCCGACCATTGCCAGGATCTTCTCGCTGGCCTTCATGAGCCTCGTTCTTCTTCTTCGCCCACACGGATTGTTTACAGGAGCGAAGCGGTGACCAGAAAACTCAACACCGTTGCGCTGGGGCTCCTGGCCGCCGGACTCATATCGGTCCCATTCGTTCTACCCGCATTCGGTGCGAGCTTCTGGGTGAACATCATTGCGGAGATCCTGATTTGGTCGCTCCTGGCTTCGAGCGTCAATCTCCTGCTCGGCTACGTTGGCCTCCTCTCGTTTGGACAGGCTCTCTTTTTTGGTTTCGGCATGTACGGAGCGACGCTCTCCGTTCTTCATCTGGGTGCAGGCTTCTGGACCGGGATGGCTGCCGGTGTGCTCGCGGCAACCCTGATGGCCCTGATTGCGGGCGTATTGGCAGTCCGCCTGACATGGCACTATTTCGCCATCATCACTATTGTTTTTTCTCTCATCTTTTATTTTGCGGCGATGAGCGCGAAGCCGCTGACCGGAGGCGATGACGGCCTGTCATTCACTGCTCCGACTGTGTTCGATTTCGGCGGGACAACTCTGACCCTCGCTGACCCGACGGCCCAGTATTTGATCATTCTGGCGATCGTCGCCGGATGCTATGTTCTGAAGGGACTGCTCGTAAACAGTCCGCTCGGACTGGCATTCGCGGCCGTGCGTGAGAATGACCGCCGTGCTGCGCTCATCGGCATAAATGTCTATCGGGTGCGTTTGACGGCATTCGTTCTGGCCGGAGCCCTTGCCGGAATTTCGGGAGCACTGTTCGCCTTCTATGGGCGATACGCCTCTGCTTCGTATATGTTTTATCATGTCTCAGGAGAAGCAGTGGTTTGGGCAATCGTCGGGGGAACCGGCTCACTCCTCGGCCCGCTGTTCGGCACCGGAGCACTGATCGCCTTCCGCGAGCTGGTCTCGACGGCGTGGGAGAATTACCTGCTCGCTGTCGGCGCCATCACAATTCTGGTCGTCATGTTCGCTCCCCGTGGCCTTGCAGGCATCTGGAATGACCTCGTCAC
>DASVDU010000314.1:0-17254 GCA_036380915.1 Hyphomicrobiaceae bacterium
CGTGCGTAGGGATGGCGGCTCGCAGCAGCAAGGGCCGCCGCGCGGATCAATAGGTCATCGCTGCAGGATTGCGGCTCGATGAGCCGTGGCTCGCCCAGCGTGAGCGTACCCGTCTTGTCGAAAACGATGGTGTCGGTTTCAGCCAATCGCTCCAGCCCGTCTGCCGCTTTCACGATGACACCGCGGCCGAACAGACGGCTTGTCGCCGCCACCTGCACGGCCGGCACGGCGAGCGCCAGCGCGCAGGGGCAGGTGATGATGAGCACGGAGATGGCAGCCGTCAGCGCAGGCTCCCAGCCATGGCCCATTATCAGCCATCCGACGAACGTCATGAGGCCCAGCGAATGCACTGCGGGCGCGTAATAGCTCGCGGCTCGATCGGCCAGCCGCACGTAGCGTCCCCTGCCCTGCTCGGCGGCGGTCATCAGCCGGCCGATCTCGGCCAGCAGCGTGCTTTCGTTGGTGGCCGTCGCCTCGATGACGAGCGGCGCGCCCATGTTCAGCGTTCCCGCGAACACTTGGCGCCCTGGTTCCGCCGTAACCGGCTCGGCCTCGCCGGTAATAAGGCTCTCGTCGATGGCTCCTCTGCCCTCGACGATCTTCCCGTCGGCGCCGATCCGCTCGCCCGTCGCAACGAGAATGCGCATGCCGGGGGTCAGCGCACGCGCCGACAGACGTTCCGTGCTGCCATCCGGGAACAGCACGGTCGCCGTGCTTCCGCGTAGCCCCAGGAGATTGGCGGCAGCACCGGCCGCCCGCGTGCGCATGCTCTGATCGAGAAAGCGGCCGATGAGCAGGAAGAACAGCAGCGACACGGCGGCATCGAAATAGACGTGCTCGCTGCCGCGGATCGTCTGGAAGAGGCTCATAGCGGTCGCCAGGGTCACGGCGAGCGAGATCGGCACGTCCATATTGAGCCGGCGTGATCTCAGAGCCTGCATGGCCGAACGGAAGAACGGCTGGCCGGCGTAAGCGACTGCAGGCAGCGCGATGAGCGCGGAAATCCAGTGGAAGAGCGTCTGAACCGACTGCTCCATGTCGCCGGCCTGGCCCGACCAGACGGCGACGGACAGCAGCATGATGTTCATCGCCGCGAAGCCCGCCACGCCGACGCGGCGCAGGAACTCCTTGTCGGCGGACTTGTCGCTCGCAGCGTCTTCGAGCAACGGCGCGGCCTTGTAGCCGGCCTTGCCGAGAACATCGACCAGGTCGTCGGTCGTGACCCGGCCCTTGCTGCTCGTCACGGTCACGCGCCGGGCGGAGAGATTGGCACGTGCCGAAATCACGCCGGGGAATTCGGCGAGCGCCTTCTCGACCTTCCGCATGCAACCGCCGCAGTGCATGTTCTCGACGACCAGCGTCGTTGATTCACATGCGGAATTGCCTTGCGAGCTGCCAGCAGCCGCCGTCTCGTGCGGGGCCGCTTCCGTCAGGACTTGAGCCACAGCCTTTTCCTCAACCTGTAAACTGGCTCCGTTTCACCCGTGCCGGGCCAAATCGCTTTGAGGTCGACCAGCCACGCGCCAGGGGACAGCGCTTCGACGCCTGCCACATAGCGCCCCGGCTCCACCTCCTGGAGTACGAGCTGCCTGTCGTATTCGACGGTGGAGGGGCGACCCAGGATGCCGGAGACGCGCAGGCCGGAAACCGGACCGCCGTCCGCCTTGCGCAGCACCAGCGTCAATCCTGCAGCGGGATCGAGCGACGTCTCCGCCGTCCAGCCGAGCTGCTCCTGCCGTTCAGCGGCAGCGATGCGATCATTGTACCGCAGCCCCTTCCGGTAAGGCTCGTCGGCGACCACGCCAGTATAGGTTGACAGAGCGGCGTAGATGAAAATGCCGTTGGCGAGAAACACCGTTCCGAAAAATGCGAGCACCGCGATCAGCACATGGCGGCCGTTGAGACCCTGCCTCACTTGCCGGGCTGACATCTCTGCACCTTTCGTCCTCATCACTAGCTCCGCCCCGATGCGCTCTGGAAGATGGCATCACGGCGCATCTCGGTGCCCGTTGCGACGTCCTTCACGACGAAATCGAACCGGGTGGATGGCGGCGTGAGCTGCCCCAGATGCTCGGGCGGCACGGTCACCAGGACACGGACCTCGCGCAGATTGTCTGCCGGAATGCTGAGCGCCCCGTCGCCAGCATCATGCCCGACGATCCGCATGGCTGCGCCCTGCAGCCCATCGATGCTCAGCACGACGTCCACCGGCACATGCTGCTTGTTGAGCACCTTCACCGTGTAACCATTGCGCACGCCCCCATCCGACAATGGCACGAACAGCACGCCGCGATCGTGCAGCACGTTCACCTCAAGCGTCGTCCGGGACACGAGGCCGAGGGCCATGACGACGGCGACCAGCGCGATCAGCCCGGAGTAGAGGATCGTGCGCGGGCGGACCAGCTTCAGCGGCTCATGGACGACGCCCTTAGCCTTCGCCTCCTGCTTGGCAACCGTGTCGTAGCTGATGAGACCGCGCGGACGGCCGATCTTGTCCATGATCTCGTTGCAGGCGTCGATGCACAGCGCACATTGGATGCACTCGAACTGCGCGCCATCGCGGATATCGATGCCCATCGGGCACACAGCGACGCAGGCCTTGCAGTCGATGCAGTCGCCGCGGCCTTCCCAGCCCTGACCTTTGCGGAGGGGCCCGCGCGGCTCGCCGCGCTCGGGCCGGTAGCTGACGAGCAGTGTGTGCCGGTCGACCATCGCGCCCTGAATGCGCGGCCACGGGCACATATAGATGCAGACCTGTTCGCGCGCGATGCCGCCGAGGAGATAGGTCGTGAACGTAAAGATGCCGAGGAACAGGTAAGCGATGGCCGGCGCGGTTCCGGTCACCAGCTCCGCCGCGAGCGTCGGGGCATCGCGAAAGTAGAAGACGAGCGCACCACCGGTCGCAAGGCCGATTGCCAGCCAGCTCAGGTGCGTCATCACCTTCTTGAAGATCTTGGTCGCGCTCCACGGCTCCTTGTCGAGCCGGATGCGCGCATTACGGTCACCCTGCCAGAACCGCTCCACGGCCAGCATGAGATCCGTCCACACCGTCTGCGGACAGGTATAGCCGCACCAGACGCGACCCGCGGCCGCCGTGACGAGGAAAAGACTGAGGGCGGAGATCACGAGAATGCCGGTGATATAGTAAAGTTCCTGCGGCCAGATCTCGAGGAAAAACAGGAACAGCCGGCCATTGGCGAAATCGAGCAATACGGCTTGATCGGGCAAATTCGGACCGCGATCCCAGCGCAGCCACGGCAGCGCGTAGTAGATGGAGAGCGTGATCGCCATCACCGCCCATTTCACCGTGCGAAAGCGGCCCCGAGCGAGACGCGGATAGATCTTCTGCCGTGTCGCATAGAGCTGGCGGCGATCCTTGCGGTTGATCGCGGCTACATCGAGCTTCTCGACGCCAGGCGCGGCCTCGCTGATGAAGTCGGCTGGCTTCAGATCCTGCGGCATAGACGTCATCGCTCTCCCTTGCCTCCTTAGCCGGAGGAGTGGTGGTGAGGGACAGCTTCCTTCGGGCGCTGCATCATCCGCCCCTCACCTGCCCTCGCCAGCTGACCACGAGCGAGGGAACTACTCTTCGTGCTCGGACAGTGCGCCTTCCGGGATTGCCAGGTTCTCGGATAACGCGCCTTCCGTGTTGCCAGTAAGGGGAGCGAGTATCGACTTTGACGCACTATTCGATCCCGTTGATCCCCTCACCCTAACCCTCTCCCCATGGGAGAGGGGACTATGCCTTACGTGCGGCAAGCGCGACGCCAAGTCGAGAGCGCTCTGTTGCCGCTTGCGCTTTCTCCCTCTCCCCGATGCGAAGAGGGTCCGCGTGCGGGGGAACTGCGCCAGCTGTCCGTGCAGACCCTCTCACCCGCGCTGTCACTGCCCTCCTCCGAGCGAATGGACGTACACGGCCAGCGACTTGATCGTCACCGGATCGAGGCGGCCTTCCCAGACCGGCATCTGACCGCCGCGACCGGTGCGGATGCTCTCGACGACGGCTTCCTTCGAATTGCCGTAGAGCCAGATCGCGTCCGTCAGGTTGGGCGCCCCAAACTCGCGGTTGCCCTTGGCGTCCTCTCCATGGCAGGAGACGCACTGCTCGGCGAATATCTCACTCCCGCGTGCGACAGCGTCCTGGTCCGTCGCCCGACCAGTGAGCGACAGCACGTACTCCGCAACATCGTTGATCTGCTTGCGCTCGAGGAGGCCATCGATACCGAACCTCGGCATCTGGCTGTCATGGCCGTCCGCGTGGCCTGAGCGGATTCCGAACCGGATCGTGTTGTGGATCTCCTCGATGCTGCCGCCCCACAGCCAATCGTCGTCATTGAGGTTCGGGTAGCCGACGAACCCTTGTGCGCCGCGGCCGTGGCAGGGCGCGCAGTTGGTCGCGAAGGCTGCCGCTCCTCCGGCCATCGCGAAGCGCAGGAGCTCCGAATCGTCCTTCACCCGCTCCAGAGGCGTCGAAGCGAGCGCCTCGCGGAATTTGCCTTGCGCTGCGCGCGCTTCGGCGACCTGATTGGCCACGGCCTGACGTTGGCTGTAGCCGAGCACGCCCTTGGTATAGTCGGCCATGGTCGGCCACGCGGGATAGAGGATCCAATAGCCGATCGACCAGATGATGGTCGCGTAGAACGTCCAGACCCACCACTTCGGCAGCGGCTTGTTGAGCTCCTTTATGCCGTCCCACTCGTGACCCGTGGTCTCGATGCCGGTGACCTCGTCGACTTCCTTCCTGCTCATTTGCAGCCCCCGCGGGAATTGTGGTCCTTATCGAGATCGAGCGCCTGTTTCTGCGCGATCTCGAAGCGATTGCGGTTGCCCGGCCAGCAGGCATAGACGACGACGCCGAGGAAGATCCCGATGAAGAGGAGGAGCGAGCTCACCTGGCTGAAGCTCGCGACGGTTTCGTAGGTCATCGCTCAGCCCTCACCTCAGATTGGGACCGGCAGCGTCGAACGTCGTGAAGTCAACGAGCGTGCCGAGCATCTGCAAGTACGCGACGAGCGCATCGAGCTCTGTGACCTGGCCACCGGGCTTTCCGTCGAACTTGGCAACCTTGGCCTTGGGGTAGCGTTGCAAAAGCTCTCGCGCTTCTCGCGAATCCGGATCGACCTGGGCCTTCAGATCAGCCTCGGCCTTCTCGATCATCTCGTCCGTGTAAGGCACGCCCACCGCCCTCAGTGTCCTCAGCCGGTCGGCGATGGTGCTTGCATCGAGCTTGTTCTCGGCGAGCCATGGGTAAGCTGGCATGATGCTCTCGGGCACAACGGACCGTGGGTTCATCATGTGCTCGACGTGCCACTGGTCGGAGTACTTGCCGCCGACGCGGGCCAGATCAGGACCGGTGCGCTTTGAGCCCCACTGGAACGGGTGGTCGTACATGCTCTCCGCGGCGAGGCTGTAATGCCCGTACCGCTCGACCTCGTCGCGCAAAGTCCGGATCATCTGGCTATGGCAGGTGTAACAGCCTTCCCGGACGTAGATATCCCGGCCGGCCTGCTCGAGCGGGGTGTAGGGCCGCATGCCCTGCACTTTCTCGATCGTGCTGTCGATCCAGAACAGCGGCGCGATCTGCACGATGCCGCCGATCGAGACGACGATCAAAATGCCGATCAGCAGAAGGATCGAGTTCTTCTCGAGAACTGCGTGGTTCATGTCGCGGGCTCCCCCTTATTCCGCAGGAACCAGGCGCAACTCGGGCGCGGCCGCGACGCGCGGCTGCTCCATCGCATCCACCGGCTCGTCGCCGCGAATGGTGCGCCAGATGTTGTAGGCCATGATCAGCGAACCGATCAGGAACAGCAGGCCGCCGGTCGCGCGGATCATGTAGAAGGGCTTCATCGCCTCGACGGTCTCGACGAACGAGTACTGCAGGAAGCCGAGGCTATCGTAGGCGCGCCACATCAGACCCTGCAGGATGCCGGACACCCACATGGCAGTGATGTAGAGCAGGATGCCGATCGTCGAGATCCAGAAGTGCCATTCGACGAGGCGGAGCGAGTAGAGACCCCGACGCCCCCAAAGCCAGGGTGCCAGGCAGTAGATGGCGCCGAAGGACACCATGGCGACCCAGCCAATCGCGCCCGAGTGCACATGGCCGATCGTCCAGTCGGTGTAGTGGCTGAGGGAGTTCACCGCCTTGATGGACATCAGCGGCCCCTCGAAGGTCGACATCCCGTAGAAGGCGACGGAGACCACGAGCAGCCGGACGACGGGGTCCGTGCGCAGCTTGTCCCATGCGCCGGAGAGCGTCATCAGGCCGTTGATCATGCCGCCCCAGGAGGGCATCCACAGCATGATCGAGAAGGTCATGCCGAGCGTCTGCGCCCAGTCCGGCAGCGCCGTGTAGTGCAGGTGGTGCGGGCCGGCCCAGATGTAGATGAAGATCAGCGACCAGAAGTGGACGATCGACAGCCGGTAGGAGTAGACCGGCCGCTCCACGCGCTTCGGGATGAAGTAGTACATGATCCCGAGGAAGCCCGCCGTCAGGAAGAAGCCGACGGCGTTATGGCCGTACCACCATTGCGTCATCGCATCCTGCACACCCGAGAAGACGATGTAGCTCTGAGTGCCGGTCAGAGAGACGGGCAGCGCCAGGTTGTTGACGATGTGCAGCATCGCAATCGTCACGATGAACGCGAGGTAGAACCAGTTGGCGACGTAGATGTGCGGCTCCCTGCGCCGCGCGATCGTGCCGAGGAAGACGAGCAGGTAGACCACCCAGACGATCGTCAGCCAGAGATCGGCGTACCACTCAGGCTCGGCGTACTCCTTGCTCTGCGTGACGCCGAGCAGATAGCCGGTGCCGGCAATTAGGATGAAAAGCTGGTAGCCCCAGACGACGAAGTAGGGCGCCCACCGCCCGGCCAGACGCGCATGACAGGTGCGCTGAACCACGTACAAGGACGTGCCGATGAGCACGTTGCCGCCGAACGCGAAAATCGCCGCCGACGTGTGCAGCGGGCGCATGCGCCCGAAGCTCGTCCACGGCAGGTCGAAATTCAGGGCCGGGAAGGCGAGCTGCCAGGCGATGAGGTCACCGACGGCGAAGGCCGCGACCGCCCAGAAAACCGCAGCGACAATCGCCACCTTGATCGGCCCGTCGAAGTAACCTTCCTCGGTCTCGGGCTTGTCCTCCAAGCCGAATGTGTCCTTCAGGACATAGATCGCGCCGGCCGCACAGGCGAGGGCCAGAAGAGCGCCGTGAAACGACATCACGGCATCGTGGGTGCCTGTTGCCAGCAAAAGGCCAAGCAGGATGCCCAATCCGCACCCCAGAACTGCGACCACATCGGAAAATGCGCGCCGCTCGACTGCCGTATCTGCCATCTCCGTATCCCTCGTCTCGGCGATGATCCATCAGTTCCGTCCACCTACCCGCTCGAGCCTTGATTTTCGTCAAGACGCATTGCCTTAGGTCAACCGGTCGCACCGGACACGAACATGTGCCATCGCAGCGTGGTCGAGGGGCTTGGTCTTCCTTGGCCCTGGGTTCGCGGATTTATGAATGACGGCTGACTTCGTGGGTCTGGACGCCAGCCGTCGCATGACGGAGCAGTGCGGAATAAGCCGCACGCTCCTCGCCGTCGTTTCTGACCTCGACGATGGCGATCGCCCCACCCCTGCGGAGATGGCGATCGAGCTGCTGGGCGTGGCGCTCCAGTGCCCAGATGTGGAAGTCGGGCATCACGTCGCGCTTCGTCGCGCTCTCGCGTTGCGAGAGATGGACAGGGGCGAAATCCCACGGGCAGTGTACGCCGGAGTCCCCCCGCCTGTTCGCGGATTCCGAGGCGACCCAGGTATCCGCTCCGAGCGCCGCTGCCCGCTCGCTCCAGGATGGATTTGCTCCGCTGCTCAGCGGGGGCATGATCACCTTGATCTGAGCGAGCGGCAGTCCAGTCTCGCGGAGCTCCGTCAGGGCACGCTCCAGCTGGTCGGCGCTGACAAAGAGGCCGAGCGCATAGCGCGCCTTGGCTTCGCCGCTCTTGGTCATGCTCGTTTCATCCCCGCGGACCACCCCGTCGGGAGCCTCGCCCAAAGACTCGAACCACGCATTGATCTGGATCAGGCATCTGCCAGGAACGCCAGGCGATCGGCATCCTTCAGATCGACGGTCGTCGCGCGCGGCAGGTCGATGAGACCGTTCCGCCGGAACTTGCTCAGCGTGCGGCTGACGGTCTCGATGGTCAGGCCGAGGTAGTCTGCTATATCAAGCCTGGTCATCGGCAACGTGATCCGATCCGGATCCTCGCCTTGCTCTTGATTGCGCCGGGACAGGGCCAGCAGGAAGGCCGCGAGCTTTGCCTCGGCCGACTTCGCCGCAAGACACAGGAGATGATCGCGGGTCGCGGCCAACTCGATCGCGGCAAGGCGGAGGAAGCGCTGGGCCAGCTCGGGCCGCTGAGCCATGGAGCGCTCGAGAACTGTGCGGGGAATGCGGCGGACGCGAGCTGGCGTAAGGGCCTGTGCGCTGTAGGCGTATGTCCCCAGGGTGCAGTTTCCGATCACGTCGCCGGGGTAGTAGAAGGAGACGATATGGCGCTCGCCGTCCGGCAGAATGCGGTAGGCGCAGACAATGCCGTCAAGAACCTCGAATACGTTGCGCGCCTCGTCGCCATCGAAGAATATTTCCTCACGAGCCGGAACACTCTGAACCGAGCCGAGCTGCGGCCAGCCATCCACGAAGTCGGCGTGCGCAGGACGATGATGGGAGGGCTGGTCGAAATCGCGGGAGATGTTCTCTGAAGGTGATACTAAGGCAAGCATCGAACCGATCCTCTCGTCGACCTTGTTGATAGGATGCAGTTCAGCAGGGGCATGTCATACCCGCATGGGAACTGTGTAAGAGTTTGTAAGAGCGTGTCGAACGATGCTGCGTCCGGGCGACAAAAGGGGCCCCGAGATGCCTGAAATCGCGATGAACAAGGTCCCAGCGCACATCTTGGTCGTCGATGACGAGCCTCAGGTCCGGCGGCTCTTGCGCCGCTGCTTCGAGGGCGAAGGCTACAAGGTGACCGAGGCCGGCAGCAGCGCGGAGGTGATCGAGCACCTGAAACGGGCGAGCTTTGACCTCGTGACGCTCGACCTCAACCTGCCGGATATCGACGGCTTGACACTCGCGCGCGAGATCCGCTCACGCTCGCCGGTTCCGATCATCATGGTGACTGGAAAGGGCGACACCATCGACCGGGTGGTGGGGCTCGAGCTCGGCGCCGACGACTACATCACCAAGCCGTTCCATCTTCGGGAGGTCCTGGCGCGCGTCCGCGCGGTCCTGCGCCGGTCCGCGGCCGCATCGGGAGCCGCGGCTGATGCCCCGGCGCCGGACGGGGACACGCTTACCTTCGATGGCTGGGAGCTCAGCCCTGCCAAGCGAGAGCTGAAGAAGCCCTGCGGCACGCCCTGCGACCTGACGACCAGCGAGTTCGACCTGCTGGTGCTCCTTGCGAACAACGCCAACCGGGTGCTGTCGCGGGATCAGATCATGGACAGGTTGAAGGGGCACGACTGGACGCCCTACGACCGCACCATCGACAATCTCATCGTGCGGCTGCGGCGTAAGATCGAGCCCGATCCCGAGCGCCCGACGCTCATCAAGACCGTGCGCGGCGTGGGTTATACCCTGACGGCCGATGTCACGCGCGGGCGCGGCTAAGATGAGGCGGAAAAGCGATTACGAAATGAAATCAACCTACGCGTGAGGCTTGTTGCACGGCCATCAGCCAGCGATAGCGATCCGCTAATTTTGCGTGAATTGCTCAATCATCATCAAATTTGCTGCTGGGCTGCCGCTTGCCTGACGCATACAGACTCGTGATCTGTATACGGAATCGGGGCTGGGGGGTAGATATGCGATTTCAGATCGCCTTGTTGTGCATTTTGAGCATGACAGCTTGTGCGCCGCAAAAGGACAGCATTTCGCTGACGGCGGCCCCCGGCCAACAAGCCATCATTCGGGACGGGGTTCCGGCGCTCGTCTCCTCGAAAAAGAATATCGTCTTTCTCCGCCCGCTCGATGCTCGCCAGGAATCTGGTGGCCGACCTAAGTTCGTGGTGGCAATGTACAATCGCGGCAATGCACCAGCCACGTTCCGAATGAGCGATTTGCGAGTTGAAATGCTTCAGCCGCGTCATGCCAGCATCAAGGTCTATACCCATGCGGAGCTGGCCGACGAGGTCGAAACCGAGCGCAATACGCGCCTGTTTCTGGCCGCTCTGTCAGGTGCAGCTGGCGCCGTTTCCGCGGCATCAGCCGGAACGACTTACACAAGCGGCTCATACGGCTATAGCACGCCTTACGGAACTGGCTCCGGATTCTACACAGGCAGCTCCTACAATCCTGGACTCGCGCAGGCAGCAATCAACGCCAACAACGACCGAACCTTGAACACGATGGCCTCGATCGAGTCGAGCGCCCAGAATGCACTCACCACCTTAAGGGCAACAATCCTGAAAGATCACACACTCATGCCTAATGAGTGGCATGGCGGCGTGATTGTGCTCGATCCGCCAGAGATGAGTAAGGAGGGGGCCCAGTACCAAATTTCCCTCTGGCTTGATGGCGAAGAGCATGTCTTCACCGTCAGCCAGCGCAGCTCATGAGCAGGCGGCGGTGTCGCTCGCGAGTCAACAAAGTAGCCTGCTGTTGCGCTTTAGCCGGAAGTCGCCGATAGACCCGTTCCTTAGGCCCGAATTCAGCGCACCCCGAGCTTCTTCTGCAGGCTCGTGGACGAGGTCGTGTACTGGAACAGCAGCTTCCGGTCCGGGTAGACGTACCTGTGCGCCTGCTGGGCCATCAGCGCCGCCTCGTGGAAGCCCGACAGAATGAGCTTCAGCTTGCCCGGATAGGTGTTGATGTCGCCGATGGCGAAGATGCCCTTCTCGCTGGTCTCGAACTTCTCCGTGTCGACCGGGATCAGGTTCTCATTCAGGTTCAAACCCCAATCAGCGATCGGCCCGAGCTTCATGGTCAAGCCGAAGAACGGCAGCAGCCGGTTGCAGGCGAGCCGCTCCTCGCCGGCTTTCGTGCGGATCGTGACGGCCTCCAGCCAGCCGTCCGTGCCGTGCAGCGCCTGGAGCTGGCCGATCTTGAGTTGCATGGCGCCTTCAGCCACCAGCGCCCGCATCCGCTCCACTGAATGGGGCGCAGCGCGAAACTCGTCACGCCGATGAACCAGCGTCAGGCTCTTGGCCAGCGGCTGCAGGTTCAGTGTCCAGTCGAGCGCCGAATCGCCGCCGCCGACGATCAGCAGGTCGGTGCCGGCAAAGTCCTGCATCCGGCGCACCGCGTAGAACACCGACTTGTTCTCGAATTCTTCAATGCCGTCGAGCGGCGGACGCTTGGGCGTGAAGGAGCCGCCGCCGGCAGCGATGACCACCACCCGCGTCAGGAACGTCGTCCCGGCGTCAGTCTTCAGCAGAAACCGACTGTCCGGCAGCCGCTTCAGCTCATCGACTCGCTCGCCGAGGTGGAACGTGGGGTTGAACGGCTTGATCTGCTCGAGTAGCTGATCTGTCAGCTGCTGGCCGGTAACGACCGGCAGCCCCGGGATGTCATAGATCGGCTTGTCGGGATAAAGCTCGGCGCATTGGCCACCGGGCTTGTCGAGAATGTCGACGACGTGCGCCCTGATGTCGAGGAGGCCCAGCTCGAACACGGCGAAGAGCCCGACAGGCCCTGCTCCGATGATGACGCAATCCGTCTCGATCGGCTCCGGGCCGAAGCTGCCATAGTTCGTCGCGTCCTGTTGCACGTCGCTAGCTCCCGATCATCTGCGTTCGATGCAAACCGGCCTCGCGTGCATCAGAACGCCCCTACGCACCGCTCGCCATTGCCTCCGTGACAACCGTACCCGAGTGTGCGGTGAGCGTCAGAACTGCTTCTCGGGCACGTACACGACCAAGCCTTCCAGCTCCTCGGTCACCTTGATCTGGCAGCTCAGGCGGCTTTCCTCGCGGACGTCGAAGGCAAAGTCGAGCATGTCCTCCTCCATTTGGGAGGGCTCGCCCGTTTTGTCACGCCATTCGCTATCAACGTAAACGTGGCAAGTGGCGCAGGCGCAGGCACCGCCGCACTCGGCCTCGATGCCGGGAACCAATGCGAGCTTGGCCGCTTCCATGACGGTCATGCCAGGCGTCGCATCAACGACCTGCTTAGACCCATCCGGCTGGACGAATGTGATCTTGACCATGCGTGCGCCGTGCTCCCTGGCAGCGTGTATCCAAGTGCGTCAGCTGAAGTTCGGGAACGGTGGTGACGACGCACTCCCCGGCTTTCCAGCGTGGAGCCGCCTCGCGCCCTGACTCGCGACCATCGTAAGCGGCGAATTGATAGACACCCGGGGTCATGAATTCAAGCGCACTGCCGACGCAGGGCCGCTCCCATGACGGCAGGAGAGCCCCAAGAAGGAAGCCAGAATGGCGGTCCGCCACCGCCGCCACCACGACGGCTCGGTCAGGAGATCGCGCGGCGCGCCATCATGAACCGCTGGACGCGCTGGACGGCTGCTTCCAGCCGGCTGACCAGCTCGGGCCGCTCACGTTGGGGCACCGCCGCGAGCTCCGCGAGCTCTGCGGCCCTCGCCACCTCCCACGCCCCAATCGCCCGCGCCGAGCCTTTCAGGCTGTGCGCGGCATCACGCCATGCCCTGTCGCTGACCGCCTTGCGGAGCTCTGCGACGAGCACGGGCGCATGACTGCAGAACAGCTCCAGCACCTCCCGCTCCAGCCGTGCGTCGCCAAGGGTGTACCGGCGCAGATGGTCGAAATCGATGGGCGCCAGCCGATCCTCTGAATCGCCGGCCGGCAAAGCCGCTGATTCGCGTTGTGCATCCGACTTGGTTGCCCTGGGATCCAGGTCGATGTTCGACCGAGCAGGTTCAGCCACCACGGCCTCCCCTCAAGAAGAGAGATACTCATCCAGAACACATCGAGATCTTATCAGTGTGGCGAATAAGCCCAGGTATTCGTAACACTGTGCTATTTACAGGATATCTCAACCACTTGATTACCATCTCATCATCGGTCGTCCATCGTTTTGCCCAAAATGCGGACTACCGACGGCTCGAGGGCGAGACTGTGGCGAATGTGTAACGCCTCAAAACGGCACGCGTTGAGAAAATGCCATATAGGTCTTGTCCGCCGTATGCACTAGACAAGTGCAGGTGGGGGCGCCTTCGGGCGCGAGGGGACGTCGGACAATTGAATGGCTCAGGACCCGAAGGTCAAAAGGGACAAGGCACCTGACTTGTCCCTGGTCGGCTCGACACCGGCTACGCCGAAAGGAGTTGCCTCGGACAAGGACAAAGCAACTCCGCCTGGTCCGCCTCCGCTGCCGCCATCCGCCTCCGTTGGAACCAGCGCCGCTGCGAAGGCGGTGCACGTCGAGCGGGACCGCAACGAGCCAATTCCGCTGCCTCAATCGCCGTCTTCAGACGCAAAGCGCGACACGCCCCCGAACCCGAAGCTGGCGGACAAACCTGAAGCGACCAAGGAGAGTGGTCGCAAGCTCACCCCGCCTCCGCCGCCACCACCGTCCGGCCCGCCCCCGGCGTCGGCCGATTCGGCCAAGGTCGTACGGCCGCTGAAGCTTTCAGAGTTGCAGAGGCGGCATGAGCCGCCTCGGCCGCCAGAGAACGCGACACCGGCAAAGCCGCAAGCCGGGCCCGCCCCTGCAAAGGCGCCCGAGCCGCAAGGCCAAGCGGCGAAGGAGCCGGAGAGCAAGGTCCCCTCGGACGCACAGCGCGCGTCCGGTCCGTCGGCTGCGGCTGGCGCTCAGAACGCCGGGACCGAAGACGTCGCCGAGCGCCGGCCGGCCCGGCGGCGCCCCGCCGGTCCCTCCCGCGCGCGCATCGCCGCCAACGACGACATGCCGTCGATCGGTGGCCTGATCTATGCGCTCAACGAACGGCCGTCCAACAAGCCGTTCGTCTACGCGGCGGCGGCGAGCGGCGTATGGGCTGCCGTCGCCATCGCGTTTGCCTGGGCCTTCATCAGCCGTGAGCTGGCCGATGCGACCGGGTTCATCGACGCCATCGGCCGCCCGGCAACGATCACGGCGTTCGCAACGGTCGTCGGACCTGTCGCGCTGTTCTGGTTCCTGGCGCTCCTCGTCTGGCGCACGGAGGACTTGCGCCTGCGCTCGACCGCGATGACGGAGGTCGCCGTCCGCCTTGCCGAGCCGGACCGCATGGCCGAGCAGTCGATCGCCTCTCTGGGCCAGGCGGTACGGCGGCAGGTGTCGTTCATGAACGAGGCCGTTTCTCGCGCCCTCGGCCGCGCCGGGGAGCTCGAGGCCCTGGTTCATAACGAGGTGACGGCGCTCGAGCGGTCTTACGAGGACAACGAGCGCAAGATCCGCAGCCTCATTCAGGAGTTGTCGGGTGAGCGGAACGCGCTGCTCAACACCACCGACCGTGTCAACGAGGCCCTCAAGAGCATCGCCAGCGAGGTTCCGGTCCTCATCGAGAAGCTGTCGAACCAGCAGGTCAAGCTCGCCACTATCATCGAGGGCGCGGGTCAGAACCTGACGGCGCTTGAGTCGGCGCTTTCCGAGCAGACCGGCAGGCTGGAGCACACGCTCGGCTCCCGAACCCAGGATATGCAGGCCGTCCTGCACGAGTACACCGCCGCACTCGGCTCGGCCCTCGGCAGCCGCACGGAGCAGTTGCAGGCAGTGCTCGAGCAGTACACCGCGTCCTTTGGAGAGGCGCTGTCAGGCCGCGCAGAGCATATGCAGAAGCTCTTCGAGGACTACAAGAAGTCCATCGAGAGCTCGATGGCCAATCGGACCGAGAACTTGCAGACCGTGTTCGAGGAGTACGCGCGTGCGCTCGATACGACGCTGGCCAACCGCGCACAGGCCCTCGACATGCAGCTCGTCCAGCGCACGGCGGCCCTCGATCAGGCCTTCAACGAGCGCCTCAAGGCCTTCGACGAATCGATCCTGCGCTCCACGATGGCCATCGACAGTGCCATTGGCGAGAAGACGGAGGCGCTCACGAAGGCCCTCGAGAACCATGCTCACGGTTTGCGCGACACACTGGGCCAGCAGGCGATCGAGCTCGACGAGACGCTGATGCAGGGCATCGCCGCCGTGCGCCGTACCAGCGAGAACATCACGCGCCAGTCGGTGAAGGCCATCGAAGGGCTGTCGAGCCAGTCCGAGATGCTGAAGAACATCTCGGAGAACCTGCTCGCGCAAATCCACAGCGTCACCAACAGGTTCGAGAGCCAGGGGCAGTCCATCATGATGGCTGCCAATTCGCTCGAGGCGGCCAACTACAAGATCGACGCCACCCTCCAGAGCCGGCACGAGCAGCTCAGCGAGACATTGGAGCGGCTGACGGGCAAAGCCGAGGAGATGAGCCAGCTCATGTATGGCGCCTCCTCGTCACTGGAAGGCTCCCTCACCCAGGCGGAGCAGCGTGCGCGCCAGTTGACCCAGGAGCTGACCAAGGGCGCGGAAGCGCGCTCGCGCTCGGCCATCGCCGAGATCGAGCGCATGAAGCTCGCCGCCAATGTCGAGGCGGATCGCGCCTTCGACGAGCTGATCTCCAGATTCTCGCGAGTCTCGCGACAGGTCACCGAGCAGCTCGCTCAGCTCCAGACCCAGTTCAACGCGACCTCTTCGGAAGTGCGCATGCAGGCGCAGCGGGCGGCCGCGGAGCTAGCATCAGAGCAGGCGCGCCTGCGCAAGATGATCGAGAGCCTGCCGCATGCGACGCGCGAAGGGTCGGAAATCATGCGCAAGGCGCTCAGCGACCAGGTCCGCGCACTGGAGGAACTGACCAATCTCACCGCCCGCGAGGCGGCGCGCCGCGATGCCATGCCCGCGCGCGAGCCCATCCCGGGAGGCGCACTCACTCCGATCTCCCCGCCCCAGGAACGCCAGCGGACTCTCAGCTCGCTCACCTCCACCCTCGCCGACGAGCTGGGGCAGCGCCAGCGCAAGGCGGCCGCGATCAATTCCGCGAGTGGCGCCGAAAGCTCGCCTGCCGACAGTCGCGACGGCTGGTCGCTCGGCGATCTACTGGCCCGCGCCTCGCGCGAGGATGAAAGCGGCCTGCGGCATCAGCAGCCGCCGCCGGCTCCAGCGCCGCTTTCCATCGACGTCGACCTCCTGTCGAGGGCGCTCGACCAGGCCACGGCATCCGCCATCTGGTCCCGGTTCCGGGCCGGGCAGCGCGGGATCATGGTGCGCAGCATCTATTCGAACGAGGGCCGGGCCGCATTTGACGAGGTCAGCCGCCGCTACAGGACCGACCCGGCCTTCCAGAACATGGTGGACCGCTACCTCGACGAGTTCGAGCAGTCGCTGCGCGAGACGGAACGCCAGGAGGGCAGTGCCAGGCTGCTCGCCAGCCAGCTCGTATCGGACACCGGGCGCGTCTACCTGTTTCTCGCCCACGCGAGCGGCCGTCTCTCTTGACGGCCGCCCTGCCTGCGCGCAAGTGCGTCGGCATGGAAAAGCTGAAAATCGAAGCCGCCATCGAGAGTTGGCCGCTGGCCAGCGACTTCGTCATCTCCCGCGGGGCCAAGCGGGAGGCTCGGGTCGTGGTCGTGAGGCTCTCGGATGGGCGTGTCACCGGCCGTGGCGAATGCGTGCCTTATGGGCGCTACGGGCAGACGCCCGAAGCAACCTTGGCGCAAATTCGCTCTGCGCCTGCTGATCTCGACCGCTGTAGCCTCCAACACAGCTGGCCCCCTGGTGCAGCGCGCAACGCGCTCGACTGCGCGCTCTGGGACCTCGAGGCGAAGCGATCCGGCCGATCCGCTGCGGAGCTCGCGGGCCTCGCGCCAATGCGCCCTGTCCTCACATGCTACACGCTGAGCCTCGACACCCCGGAGGCGATGGCAGCGGCCGCGCGCAGCGTCCCGCATTTGCCGCTCTTGAAGCTGAAGCTCGGCGCGCCCGGAGACGCCGATCGCATGCGCGCCGTGCGACAGGCCCGTCCGGATGCACGTCTCGTAGCCGATGCCAATGAAGGCTGGCAGCCGTCGGACCTGGGGCACCTGATGGAAGTCGCCGCCGAGGCCGGGCTCGAGCTCATCGAGCAGCCGCTGCCGGCCGGTGACGACGGCGCGCTCGCGACTGTTGCTCGGGCCGTTCCGGTCTGTGCCGACGAGTCGGCCCACACGACAGACGGTCTTCTCGCGCTCCGGGACCGGTACGACGCGGTCAACATCAAGCTCGACAAGACCGGCGGGCTGACGGAGGCGCTGCGCATGGCCCGGGAAGCCCGGC
>DASVDU010000315.1:0-11783 GCA_036380915.1 Hyphomicrobiaceae bacterium
GTAGCCGTGCAGTCCCGCGGCAAGCAAAACGCACCCGATCGACGCAGTCACCGTCGACCAGAGAATGGTCGGCCAGTCGCCGATCATCAACAAAGCCGGCTCGTAAACGAACATGAACGGCACGATGAAGCCGGCGGCGCCAATCTTCACGGCGGCTATTCCGCTGGCCCAAAGCTCTGATTTTGCGAGGCCAGCGGCAGCGAACACCGCCAGCGCGACGGGCGGCGTGATCGCTGACAGAATTGCGAAATAGAAAGCGAACATATGGGCAGCCGGCTCGATCACACCGAGCTTGATGATCGCCGGCACCAGCAGCGAGGTCATGATGATGTAGGCTGGCGTCGTCGGCATCCCCATGCCGAGAACGATCCCTGCGATCATCGTCAGCACCAACGCAAGAAGTAGCGTTTCCTGCGCGAGGCCGACGACGACCTGCGTGAAGACGATGCCCAAGCCAGTCAGTGTCACCACGCCAATGATGATGCCGGCCGTGGCGCAGGCCAGCGCGATGCCGACAGCATTGCGGGAGCCCTCGATCATCGCTTCGATGATGATCCCGAGACGCACGTTGCCGCGCGTCGATGCTCGAAGGAATGCGACTGGGAAGCAGGCAAGTGTACCGGCCAGCGCTGCGAGTGGCGCGCTGTAGCCCGAGTACATGACGGCCAAGATCGTCAGCACGGGTATGAACAGGTGCCCGCGTTCCGCCATCACGCGCGGGAGCGACGGCAGCTCGGAGCGCGGCAGACCCATTATGCCGTGGCGCTTGGCCTCGAAATGCACCGCCGAGAAGCAGGCGAGATAGTAGAGAAGCGCCGGAATGAACGCCCAGATGATGACCTGGCCGTAGCCAACCTGCAGGAACTCGGCCATGACGAAAGCGGCCGCACCCATGATCGGAGGCATGATCTGCCCGCCGGTGGACGCCACTGCCTCGACTCCGGCGGCAAAGGGCGGTCGGAACCCGGTACGCTTCATCAGTGGGATCGCAATCGGCCCGTCAACCATGACGTTGGCCACCGCCGAGCCCGAGATCGTTCCGAACAGGCTCGACGAGAAGACGGAAACTTTGCCGGGCCCACCGGCCGTGTGGCCAGTCAGGCTCATGGCGAAGTCCATAAAGAGCTGCCCGGTGCCGGTCCGCTCCATGAACGCGCCGAACATGACGAAAATCAAAACGTATGAGGCAGACACTGCCAGCGGGATGCCGAAAATTCCCTCTGTCGTCATGTAGAGCTGATCGAGCAGCCGCATCGGCTCAACCTGCGCGACCAGCAGTCCATAGGCGAGAAACACGAGTGCCGTCAGCGGCAGTGCAGCGCCGAGCGCGCGGCGCGTCGCCTCGAGGATCATCAGAGTGAGAACGGTCCCGAGCACCATATCGAGAGTGCTCAGGTCGTCGACGTAGTAGATGCGGTTGACGACGTAATCGTATTCAACGAACAGATAGAAGATCGGCACTATGGACAGCACCAGGAACGCGTAGTCGAGAAGCGTCGGTGTCTGACCAGCCTGGGCCGACTTTCTACGGTAGACCAGGAAGCACAGCGACATCGCGAAGAAGAGGTGAGTGCCGCGATAGAGGATCGCCTCCGGCGCACCCACCCAGATGTGCCACATATGGTAGAGCGCCATCGAGACGCCCAGAACGCCAACGGCGAGACGCACGATGCCGGCGTGAGTGAATTCGAATTTCATATGTCGTCCAAAAGATAGGTGGGTCTGCCCGCGACCTCATCGGGCAAATGGGGCCGCCTCCTCGGCGGCCCCGAATGCGGGTCACTTCACCTCGACGCCCTGCTCCTTATAGAACTTGGCGGCGCCCGGGTGGAACGGCACGCCGACGTCCTGCGCCATCTGCTTCGGTGTCAGGCTGGCCATGGCCTTGCTCGTGGCCGCCAGTGATGGGACGTTTTCGGCGATACCCTTGGTCATCTGGTAGACCGTTTCCTCAGGCAGGCTGCAGGCGGCGACGATGTGCGTGGCATAGCCGATCACATTCACCGCCTTGTCCTGCTTCGGATAGGTGCCGGCCGGGACCTCGATCAATGTATATCCCGGATTCAGCTTCTTCATACCGTCGATGGCATCGGAGAGATCGAGCAGCTTGATGTCACGCGCCGCGGCGATGTCCATGATGGCGGAGGCCGGAATGAGGGTGCCCAGCGTGAACATCTGCGCCTGGTTGTCCTTAAGCTGCGTCGCCGAGTCCGTGTAGGACACGAAGCTCGTCTTCATGTCCGAGTAGCTGAGGCCGTACACCTTCAGAAGCTGCTGGGTGATCATCTCTGCAGTGTTGCCCCTGGGCTGCGTCGTCAGTGCCTTGCCCTTGATGTCCTTCACGGAGTTGATGCCAGCGTCTGCCGGCACGACGACCTGGAAGTACTGCGGGTAGAGCGTGGCAACGTTGCAAACCTTCTTATGCGGCTCCTTGAACGGCGGATTGCCCCTGATCGCGTCGGCGGTCGTGATGGTGTTGCCGAAACCGACCTCGGCCTTGTCAGTCTCGATGGCCCGCACGTTGGCGACACCGGCGCCAGGGAGCGACTGGACCTGCAGGCCCGGAATCGCCTTCTCCCAGATATCCTTGAGCTGTCCACCAAGCGGGATCCAGCTGCCGCCCTGCGGGCCGGTCATGAGACGGATCTGTTCCGCCTGAGCCGCCCCGCTTGTAAGAGCGAATGCCGCACCCGCGGCAAGCAGCGCATACTTCAGTTTGTCCAACATCCTGGGCTTCCTTTCATAGTCGTTCTGGTTGGCTGGAAAATGTCGCGGCCGTCTCAAGCGGCCTGGCGACAAACCTGCTGGTCATACGCGAAGAGCGCCTGCGCCGCTTCAGCGACGCGCGCTCGGTCCGCCGGCTCGAGGTTGTCCATTCCAGGCAGCATCGGACCCGTATCGGCGATGCCGGCTGCAGTGACCGCGTCGTGCAGCACCCGGATGGGATTGATTGCATCGCGCAGATCCTCCAGCGGGAGAAAGGCCTGGCGGACTTTCTCGGCGGTTTCGTAATCCTTGTTCTTCAGCAGAGAGAGGAGCTGCAGGGAAGCTCGCGGCGCAATGCATCCCGAGCCTGTCGTGAACGAGGGCAGACCGAAATGGCGCATATGCGCGATGGCCGGGCGCTCACCGATGCCGCTGGCGACAATCGAGCGGTCGACCTTGTCGAGGATAGCCCGGAGGAAATCGTCCTGGGTGGGGTCGGCGCGAACGACGGCGTACTTCACGGATACGATGAGTCCGTCATCGACGAGTTTCGCGATGAGCTCCGGAGTGAGCGTCCGATCATCCTTCACGTAAAGGACGATGGCCTTGCCCATGGCTTCGGCGAATAGACGGATCCCACGCGCAATTCCAGTCGGAACGGATGGTCCGGTCACCGGTAGCACCATAACAGCGGGGAACGGCCGCGACTTCAGAATTGCAGCCTGGTCCCGCAGCTTGCCGAAGTCCGGTCCGGCGGACGGGAGCAGCCACGTATCCGGCCCGACGCTTTCGGCCAGAAAATCAAGAATTTCGGCATACTCGCCGATGCTGATATTGAAGAAAACGGCGTTGCCCCCATACATGAGGGAACGAATACCGGCCGACTCCAGATGTTTGATGATGGCAAGATTCGCCGGCCGGTTCAGCCGCAACTCGCTATCACGAGCAAGCGGCGGAACAGCGATGACCGAGCGCGCGATATCCGCCGGCGTGACCTGCGTCGTCTTCATCCTGAGATCCTCCGATGCGCCCCGATAGCTGCCCCTGCGGCGCCTGTCGATTAATGCAGCAACGGTTTAGGAACTCAGGCTCAAAGTCAAGTATCGACCGTCCAGATATTGCGAAACGAAACGGGCCGATTACCGAGACCTCTGGATCAGCGGAACCTGGCATTGATGCTGTCGAGCTTGGCCGAGCCCGGGCAGAGGTCCGACATCGGGATGGCGTTGAGAGGCTTCTCCGATGTGCGCAGGACGTCGTGCAAATCGTACTGCTCTTCATTGACATAGAGCAGGCCGGTCGCCAGCTCGCCCTGTGCGGCGCGCTTGCGTATGGTCATCAGCGCGGCGTCGGCATCACGCGGGTCGTGCGTCTGGTCGAGCTTGTGCAGCATGAGGCGCGAGCCGTCGTGCAGGGTGACCGAGGTCGTCGTGCCCTCTTCGTAATCCACCGTTATCTCGGCCTCATCGGGGACGAAGTCGAGCTTGTCGACGGCGCGATTATGGGCCCGCACGTAATCGTAGCTCTTGGTCGACGCCGAATGGTTGTTGAAGGTCACGCAGGGGCTGATCACGTCGAGAAATGCGAAGCCCCGATAGCTGATCGCGGCCTGGATCAGCGGGACGAGCTGGCGCTTGTCGCCGGAGAACGAGCGGGCGACGAACCCGGCGCCCAGTTGGATCGCCATCTGGCAGAGGTCAATCGGATCGAAGGGATTGGGCTCCCCCTTCTTCGATGGCGATGATTTGTCGTTGGTGGCTGAGAACTGGCCCTTGGTCAAACCATAGCAGCCGTTGTTCATGACGATGTAAACCATGTTGAGCCGCCGCCGCATGATATGGGCGAACTGCCCGAGCCCGATCGAGGCCGTGTCACCGTCACCCGAGACGCCGATATAGACGAGATCCCGGTTGGCGAGGTTGGCCCCCGTCGTGATCGAGGGCATGCGGCCATGCACGCTGTTGAAGCCGTGGCTGCGCCCCAGGAAGTAGGTCGGCGCCTTCGAGGAGCAGCCGATGCCTGAGACCTTGGCGATCCTGTGCGCCGGCAGATCGAGCTCGAAGCATGCCTGGATGATGGCCGCCGTGATCGAGTCGTGTCCGCACCCGGCGCACAACGTCGACATCGCCCCTTCGTAATCGCGGCGTGTCAGGCCGAGGGCGTTCCTTTTGAGCGCCGGGTGATAGGCGCTGGGCTTTTGAATGTAGCTCATCTCGAATGCATCACTTTCTGAACGTGAGGTTCCTGAGCGCTGTGGCCGATCTCAGCTCTTCCTGAATGCAATCCGGCAAACTCGGTTGGACTAAGGTAAAGCCACTCGCCACCAGTGATCAAAAGCAAATGCCCCCAATCTAAAAAGCTTAATCTATCTCCATCTCCACGATTTCCTTGCGACCTCGAGTCATGAATGCGAGCAGGCCAGTAACACCTGCCACACATAGCCAAATGGAGAAAATTACCCCGAGGCCAACTACCATTCCTAGGCCAGCACCAACTTGTTCCGCTTCGCTTTTGGGGGTCGCCATTTCGCCCCAGTTAGCCAACGTGGCAAACAACCAGAGCGCCATTAAGCCATTTGCGACCCAAAATACTATGAGGAATATCCAGCCAAAAAATCCCCTCTTCCTAACCTCTACCATTTTGCGCTTAACAACATGTGCCATTGCGCCCTCCTCATTCCGCCGCCACTTTGATCGGACCCAAGCTGGTCCGGATCGACTTGCGGACGAAGTCCGCGGTCAAGGGCATGCCGTCGAAATTGGTTGCAGCAACGAGCTTCTCGCCGTCGACCCCCGCCTCGAGGATCAGAAGCGAGCGCATCTGTGCATCGCGGTTCTGCTCGACGACGAAGATGCGGTCATGCGCATCGCAGAAGGCCTTCACCTCGGGCGGGAACGGGAAGGCCTTGATTCGCATCGCGTTGATACGAAAGCCCTCGGCTTCGAGCTCGTCGAGCGCTTCCAGCACCGCCGGCCGTGTCGAGCCGAAATAGACCACGCCGACGCGGCTGCGCGGATCGCGCGTGAGGATTTCGGGCTTGGGCACCAGCGCCGCCGCCGTTTTGAACTTCCGTTCGATACGGAGCATGTTCTCCGCATTGATGCGGCCGTCCTCCGTATAGCGTGCATAAGGATCGTGCGACGTACCGCGGGTGAAGAAGGCGCCTTTCGATGGATGCGTGCCAGGCAGCGTGCGGTAGGGAATGCCGTCGCCATCGACATCCCGATAGCGGCCCCAGTCCTTGGCAGCATCGAGACCCGCCGCGTCGAGCACCTTGCCGCGATCGTGCTGGTGGGAGTCGTCCCAAGCGAATGGCTCGGTCATCCAGTCGTTCATGCCGATGTCGAGGTCGCTCAGCACCATGACCGGTGTCTGCAGCCGTTCGGCCAGATCAAACGCGGTGGCGCCGAGGGTGAAGCACTCGTTGGGATCGGAAGGGAACAGCAGGACGTGCTTGGTGTCGCCGTGGGACGCGTAGGCGCAGGCGATGATATCGGACTGCTGGGTCCGCGTCGGCATGCCGGTTGAGGGGCCGCCGCGCTGGATGTTGAACAGCACCACCGGGATCTCGGCGAAATAGGCAAGACCCAGGAACTCGCTCATGAGCGAAATGCCCGGCCCGGAGGTGGCTGTGAATGAGCGCGCGCCATTCCAGCCGGCGCCGATCGCGATGCCGATCGCAGCCAATTCGTCCTCCGCCTGGACGACGGCGCCAAGCACCTTGCCGTCCTTGTCGGTGCGCAGCCGCTTCAAGTAGCTCTCGAAGGCTTCCGCTACCGATGTCGAGGGCGTGATCGGATACCACGAGCAGACCGTCGCACCGGCGTAGATGGCCCCGAGCGCCGCCGCATTGTTGCCCGTCACCATGATCTTGCCGCGCGCGCCGTCCGCCTTCCGAACACGGATCGGGAGCGGGCATTCGAAGTTCGCGAGCGCGTAATCCCGCCCGAGCGCCACCGCGTCGAGGTTGGCGGACACGAGCTTCTCCTTGCTGCGGAGCTGGTCCACGATGACGCCCTTGACGATCTCCATGTCCATGTCGAGCAGCGCGGTCAGGGCGCCGACGTAGACCATGTTCTTGAACAGCTGCCGCTGGCGCGGGTCCGTCCATTTCTCCGCGCACATGGCCGCGATCGGGATCGGCAGCACATGGATGTCCTCGCGCGGCCAATTGCGCGGCATGGTGGAATCGTAGAGCAGCCACCCGCCGGGGACGATCTCCGCCAAGTCCTCCTTGTAGGTCTGCGGGTTCATCGCAACCATCAGATCGATGCCGTCGCGGCGGGCGAGGTAGCCCTTCTCGCTGACCCGCACCTCGTACCAGGTCGGCAGGCCTTGGATGTTCGACGGAAAGATATTCTTCGGACTGACCGGCACGCCCATTCGGAAGATGGTCTTGGCGAACATCGTGTTGGCGCTCGCCGAGCCGGAGCCGTTCACGGTCGCGAACTTGCAGACGAAATCATTAACCCCGCTCATGGCTCAAGCCCTGCCATCATCGAATGTAAGCGTTGTGATGAGCGAGGCAGGCGGATGAGGCCTGCGCTTCCACGTAAAAGAATTTCTGCATATCCCATGCTCCCGTCGGGCAGCGCTCGGCGCATAGCCCACAATGAACGCAGAGGTCCTCGTCCTTGACCATTACGCGGCCAGTCTTGAGGACGTCTGAAACGTAAAGATCCTGTGCCGTATTCCGAGCCGGCACCCGCAGGCTTTCCCTGAGCTCCGGCTCCTCGGCGTTCTCGATGAAGTTGATGCAGTCGACCGGGCAGATGTCCATGCAGGCATCGCACTCGATGCACAGCGAGCGCGTGAAGACGGTCTGCACGTCGCAATTGAGGCAGCGCTCGACCTCCTTGGCGGCGAGCTTGTCGTCGTAGCCGAGCTCGACCTCGACCTTCAGGTTGCGCAGCGCCGTGGCCTTGTCCGCATGAGGAACGGCCACACGCCGCTCCGGGACATAGGCGTTCGAGTACGACCACTCGTGAATGCCCATCTTCTGGCTGACGAGGGTCCAGCCGGGCGGTGGCCGCTCGGTGAGCGGTCGGCCCTGGCAGTAGGCATCGATCGAGATCGCCGCCTGATGGCCGTGGGCCACAGCCCAGATGATGTTCTCCGGACCCCACGCCGCGTCGCCGCCGAAAAAGACACCAGGACGGGTCGACATCATCGTCATGCGGTCGACCTTCGGCATGTGCCACTGGTCGAACTCGAGCCCGAGATCGGACTCGATCCAGGGGAAAGCGTTCTCCTGGCCGATGGCCATCAGAACGTCGTCGCAGGGGATCACGACCTCCTCCCCGGTCGGGATCAGCTTGCGCCGGCCGTCCGTATACTCGGCGCGCATGATCTCGAAGCGCACGCCGGCGAGCCGGCCGCCCTCGATGATGAACTCCTTCGGGTTGTGGTTGTCCAGGATCGGAACGCCTTCGCGCTCAGCGTCCTCGATCTCCCAGTCCGACGCCTTCATGTCCTTGCGGGGAGAGCGGACCGTCACCTTGACGTCCTCGCCGCCGAGCCTGAGGGCCGTACGGCAGCAGTCCATGGCCGTGTTGCCGCCGCCAATGACCACGACCCGCCGGCCGATGCTGTTGATGTGCTCGAAGGCGACCGAGGTCAGGAAGTCGATGCCGATGTGGATATTGGCGGCGCCTTCCTTACGGCCAGGGATGTTGAGGTCCTTCCCCTTGGGGGCTCCGGTGCCGACGAATACGGCGTCGAACCCCTCGTCGAGAACGGCCTTGAGGCTCGTCACCTCGTGACCGAAGCGCGTCTCGACCCCGAAGTCGAGAATGCGGTTCACTTCCTCGTCGAGAACATTCGCCGGCAAGCGGAAGGATGGGATGTTCGTCCGCATCAGGCCGCCGCCGTTCAGGTCCTTCTCGAACAGCACGCAATGGTATCCGAGAGGCAGCAGGTCCCGTGCGACCGTCAGCGAGGCGGGGCCAGCCCCGAGAAGCGCAATACGTTTGCCGTTCTTCTCCTTGGGAATTTCCGGAAGGAAGGCATCGATTTCGCCCTTGTAGTCGGCGGCCACGCGCTTCAGCCGGCAGATCGCCACCGGCTTCTCCTCGACGCGACCGCGGCGGCAGGCCGGCTCGCATGGGCGGTCACAGACGCGCCCCAGAATGCCCGGAAAGACGTTCGATTCCCAATTCAACATATAGGCCGCTGCGTAGCGGCCTTGTGCGATCAACCGGATGTACTCTGGAACAGGTGTATGGCTGGGGCACGCCCACTGACAGTCTACGACTTTGTGGAAATACTGCGGATTGGAAACATCCGTCGGAGCCATGCCCCGGCTCCGAGTGCGCACAGCGGCGTTGCCTTGCGGCATAGGAACTCCATTCTCCAGTCGTTCGAACCCAGAGCCATGCCCATGGGTGCGGCCCCGATTGGTACAGGCTCAACTTAGTGACCCGAGCCTACCGATGGCAAGCTCTGGCAGGCATGACAGCCATCAAAATTAGGATGATTTGTCCCCTCAAATGGGTGTCATCAGTCGTCAGAGCGTATGGGCGTGTTCGCCTATATTGCATCCGCGCGGTTTTTGCAGTTTTCAGCCTGGCCATTTCGCTCTTGCAGCAAAATTCGTACCCGCTCGCTTATGTGCGGCGCACCATAATCAGAGAATACCATGCCGCGCGAACACATCGGCCAGCTTCTCACCGGCTCGTAAGGCTTCGAGCGTGCTGCTTTCCCCTTTGACCTTCTCGAACGCAAGTTCCAGCACTTCCGCCTCCACGCGCTTCGGGATCACCACCACGCCGTCCGCATCGCCGAAGACGAGATCGCCGGGCTCGACGCGTACACCGGCGCATTCGATCGGCACATCCAGGGCCATGATCCTTGCCCGCCCCTTGCTGTCGAGCGGAGCGATGCCACAATGGAAGACTGGAAAGCCCATCGCCCGGATCGCCTTCACGTCGCGCGTGCAGCCGTCCATCAAGGCGCCAGCCGCCCCACGGACCTGCGCAGCGGTCGAAAGCAGCTCGCCCCACGGCGCGACGCGGTTGGGATTGGAGCAGGCAAACACTGGGATGTCGCCCGGCTCCAGGCTGTCGACGAGCTGGATCTCGAGCTCATATGGATTGCCTCCGGCGTCCTGGTGGTAGACCTCCATGAACGCCGCCGTGCGGGCCCGCCCGGCCATGACGAGATTGTCGTCGAGCGGCCGAATGCGGGAAGGGAGCGCCTGGTTCATGACGCCCACCGCATCGAGACAGTCGGAGAGCACGGAGGTGAACAGCTTCTCGCGGATTTCGCTCAATGATACCGACATTGCGCCGTTGCCTCCTCAGCCAACATGAGGGCCATTTCGATCATCCGTTCTTCCAGGCCGCTTGATCGACCAGATGCTTGGGCCGCCTGCCATTGAGCGCATCGACGATCGACGTCAACGCCGTCGTCGCGATGTCCTCGAAGCACTCATCCGTCCAGCAGAGTGCGTGCGGGGTGAGGATGGTGTTCTTCAGCCCGATCAGAGGGCTGTCCGCGGGCAGCGGCTCCAGCTCGGTTACGTCGAGTCCCGCCCCGGCGATCCTGCCCTCACGCAAGGCGGCCACCAGCGCTGCCTCGTCGTGGATCGGACCGCGGCCAATGTTCACGAAGAAGGCGGTCGGCTTCATCAGGCTCAGCGCACGCGCATCGATCAGCTTTTGGGTCTCGGGCGTCAGCAGGCAGCAGACAACCACGAAGTCGGACTGGCGCATAACGTCGTCGAACGGCAGCAGCTCCGCACCGAGCTTGGAGATCGTTCCGGCATCAACATACGGGTCGGCCGCGATCATCCGGCCGAAGAACGGCCTCGCCAGCCGCAGGATCTCTTGGCCGATGCTGCCCGCCCCGACGAGTCCCAGCGTGCGCGTCATCAGGCCGTAGCCCATGAAGTCGTTACGATCGTTCCAGCGGTCGGTGCGGACGAGCTCATCCTTCTCGAACAGCCGGCCGGCCAGGGCGAACACGAGCGTGAGCGCGGCGACCGCAACGGGGCGGCGTACGGCCAGCGGCGTATTGGTGACGAGCACGCCCTTGCGGGTGCAGGCTGCCACGTCGACGGTGTCGTAACCCACGCCGTTCCGCGCAATGATCTTCACCCGGCGATCCGGACCGGAAACGGAGGCCTCCGTCACGCGCTGCAAGTTGATGTGTAGCGCATCGTACTTCGCGGCGATGTCCGGGGTGATCTCGGGATAGCCGCCGTCGACCCACTCCCACTCGATTCCGGGCTGATCCAGGACCTCGAGCGGCTTGCGTCCGAAGATCGGCTCCCCGCGGGAATCGCGCAGGTCGCTGAAAACGCCGACCCTGAACGTCATGCCTTGCCCCCGACCGCCTGCAGGATCTTCCTGTAGCCTTCCAGCAGAATAGCTTGGTCTGTGCCGGCGGCCAGCATGTTGAAGCCGTGCCCCTTGAACTCCTGGGCCCAGCGCTCGTCGGTCGGCATGAAGCCGAGGCCCTTGTCGTGCTTGCGCGCGGCAGCGACGACCTGCTTGATGGCCTCCAGGAACTTCGGATGATCGAACTGGCCGGGGATGCCGAGGAAGTTCGTCAGATCGAAGTGGCCGACCCAGAGCACGTCGATCCCGTCCACCGCCGCGATCTCGTCCACGGCTTCAAGGCCCCGTTCCGTCTCGATCTGGGCGATGACGAGATTGCGATCGTCGGCAATCCTGATCTTGTCGAGTGGATTGCCCGGCGCATAGTCGTCATGCGGGAAGCCGAATGCGGCCCCGCGCCGTCCTTTGGGCGGATAGTGCGTCGCCTCGACGATGGCCTTGGCTTGCGCCTCGCTCTCGACCATCGGGATCATCAGCCCTTGCGCCCCGACATCGAGCGCCCGCGCCAGAAAGTGGTACTCGCCGCGCGGCACGCGGACCATCGGAGCGACGCCGATGCCGCGGCAGGCCGCAACCTGGACCTTGAGCGTCTCGAGGCTCATGCCGGTGTGCTCCATGTCGTAGAGCACGAACTCGCAGCCGGCGAGCTTCAGGATCTGGGCGATGCCCGGCGAGAAGAACTCGAACACCATGGCGCCCAGCACCTGGTCGCCCTGCATGGCCCGCTGCCTCAGCGTT
>DASVDU010000316.1:0-3874 GCA_036380915.1 Hyphomicrobiaceae bacterium
TCGCCCAGCAGGGACTCAAGGATCCGGAGGAAGCGGGCGCCGCGGCGAGCGATTACCTGCGCTTCTTCGCGCTGGTCGCGCTCGGCTGGATGTGGCTGCGCATGGCGCGCGTCGCGACAGACAGGCTCGCCGCCGGCACCGACGAGCCCGAGTTCTACCAGGCCAAGCTCGCCGTCGCGAAATTCTACATGGCGCGGATCCTGCCGCAGCACACCGCGCTCGCCGTGGCGATGACCAGCGGCAAGGCCCCGATCATGGAGCTGCCCGAGGCGGCGTATTGAACCACACCGTTAAACGCCAACAATGCTTCTGCTTCCTCATTGTCATGCGGGCTCGACCCGCGCATCCATTCATCCGCCCGCGCAAGCGGCTGGATGCTCGCCGGGCCGAGCCCGGCGATGACAATCGGCGATAGCCAGACGGCACCTTGACGCCGCTCGGCTTCGGACTCGCATCAACCGGCTCCGCCGCTGTCTGGTCCGTCGGTCCGTTCGGGCGCGAGCGGCGCGGCCACCGGACGGCGCCCGAAGAATCGCTTCACCGCTGCCCAGCCGCCGGCGAGAACGGCGACGACCACGAACCACCCCTTCTTCAGGAGAAGTAACGCCACCGCGACCAGGCCGGCCAGCAGGCCCTTGGCTTTCTCGCCGCCAGCCCTGACCGCGACTAGCGAGGCGATGCCGAAGCCCGCTAGAGCGTTTCATGGCTTAGCTGAATCGGAATGGGATTCCGGTTTGGCTGAATTTGTGATTCAAGATGCTGGCTGGAGGGGAGGCCAGCATCGAATGGCTCGACCTTTGTCGATAGATCTTCGTGAGCGTGTGGTTGCGGCGGTTCTGGCCGGAGAGAGCTGCCGGTCTGTTGCGGCTCGGTTCGGTGTTTCCGTCTCCTCGGCTGTGAAATGGTCGCAGCGTCATCGTGCGACCGGCTCGGTAGCGCCGGGCAAGATGGGCGGGCATCGCAAGCCGGTGCTCGAGCCGCACCGCGACTTCATCCTGGAGCAGATTGCTCGGACGCCTCACCTGACGCTGCACCGGCTGAAGGACGAGCTGGCCGCCCACGGCGTGAGCGTCTCGCACACTGCGGTATGGACGTTCCTGCGACGCGAGGGGCTTCGGTTCAAAAAAAACCCTGCTCGCCATTGAGCAGGCCCGCGCCGACGTCGCGCGCCGGCGTCAGCGCTGGCGATCCTGGCAGCCCCGGCTCGACCCGCGGCGGCTGGTGTTCATCGACGAGACCTGGATCAAGACCAACATGGCGCCGCTGCGCGGATGGGGGCCGAAGGGCAAGCGCCTGCGCGGCTTTACCCCGCATGGCCACTGGCGCACGCTGACCTTCCTCGCCGCGCTGCGCTGCGACCGGCTCACCGCCCCTTGTGTCTTCGACGGGCCGATCAATGGGCAATGCTTCCGAGCCTATGTCGAGCAGCAGCTCGTGCCGGTGCTGGAGCCGGGCGACATCGTTGTCATGGATAATCTCGGCTCCCACAAGGCAGCCGCCGTCCGACAGATGATCCAGGCCGCCGGCGCCAGGCTCTGGTACCTGCCGCCTTACTCCCCCGACCTCAATCCGATCGAGCAGACCTTTGCCAAGATCAAGCACTGGATGCGGCTGGCCCAGGAGCGGACCATCGACGACACCTGCCGCCACCTCGGACGCCTCGTCCCAACAATCGAGCCGGCCGAGTGCGCCAGCTACTTCACCAACGCCGGCTACGCTTCCGTCAAAACATGAAACGCTCTAGTGGTGCAGGATCTGGCTCAGGAAGAGCTTGGTCCGCTCCGACTTCGGATTGTTGAAGAACCCCTGCGGGTCGTTCTGCTCGATGATCTCGCCGCCGTCCATGAAGATCACCCGGTTGGCGACCGTCCGGGCGAAGCCCATCTCGTGCGTGACGCAGAGCATGGTCATGCCGCTCTCGGCCAGCTCGATCATCACGTCGAGCACCTCCTTGATCATCTCCGGGTCGAGCGCCGAGGTCGGCTCGTCGAACAGCATGACCTTCGGGTTCATGCAGAGCGAGCGGGCGATGGCCACACGCTGCTGCTGGCCGCCGGACAGCTGGCCAGGATATTTTCCGGCCTGTTCCGGGATCTTCACCCGCTCCAGGTAGTGCATGGCGGTGCGCTCGGCCTCCGCCTTCGGCATCTTGCGCACCCAGATCGGGGCCAGGGTCAGGTTCTGCAGCACGGTCAGATGCGGGAACAGGTTGAAGTGCTGGAACACCATCCCGACCTCGCGCCGGATCTGCTCGATATGCTTGAGATCGTTCGAAAGCTCGGTCCCGTCGACGACGATGCGGCCCCGCTGATGCTCCTCCAGCCGGTTGATGCAGCGAATCAGCGTCGATTTGCCCGAGCCGGACGGGCCGCAGATTACGATGCGTTCGCCCTTGTAGACCGTCAGGTCGATGTTCTTCAGAACGTGGAACTGGCCATACCACTTGTGGAGGCCGCTCACCTCGATCATGACTTCGTCGGAAACCTGCATGCCGGGCTGTGCGGCTGACTGCGCCATGTGTCTTTCTCCTCAGGTCCTCTTGTGGCCGGTATGCAGCTTGCGCTCCAGCCGCACGCTGTAGCGCGACATGCTGAAGCAGAAGATGAAATAGATCACCGCCGCGAACACGAATCCTTCGTTCGACAGCCCCGCCCAGTTCGCATCGCGCGTGGCCTGCTGCACCGTGCCCAGCAGCTCGAACAACCCGATCACGATCACCAGCGTGGTGTCCTTGAACAGGCCGATGAAGGTGTTGACGATCCCGGGAATTGAGATCCGCAGCGCCTGAGGCAGGATGATAAGCCCCATCATCTGCCAGTAGCCGAGGCCGAGCGCCATGGCGCCTTCGTACTGCCCCCGGGGAATCGCCTGCAGGCCGCCGCGCACCACTTCGGCCATATAGGCGGCGCCGAACAGCGCGATGCCGATCATCGCGCGCAGCAGCTTGTCGAAGTTCACGCCGGCGGGAAGGAACAGCGGCAGCATCACCGAGGCCATGAACAGCACGGTGATGAGCGGAACCGCCCGGACGAACTCGATGAATGCGATGCAGAGCGTACGGATGATCGGCAGATCGGATCGTCGGCCGATCGCCAGCATGATCCCGAGCGGCAGCGAGAACACGATGCCGACGATGCCGAGGATGAGCGTCAGCATCAGCCCGCCCCAGAGCGAGGTGTCGACGATCCGGAGGCCGAGGCCGCCATAGAACAGGAAATATGCGATCACGGGCAGGACGAAGAACACGAACCCGGCGAGATACTTCTTTCCCGGCGTACGGTCGAACAGAAGCGGCACGGCCGTCACCAGGAACAAGATGAAGGCCAGATCGACGCGCCAGCGCTCGTCGATCGGGAACCGGCCGTACATGAACTGCCCGAAGCGCGCGCGCACCATGGTCCAGCAGGCGCCGTCCTTCACGCAGTCGGCGCGCGACGTGCCGTCGTTCCAGTTCGCCGAGAAGATCGCCCAGTCCAGCACCGGGGGCACGATCAGATAGAGGGACCCTATGGTGAGCGCGGTGTTCAACGGCGAGGAGAACAGATTGGTCCGCAGCCATCCGAGCACGCCGACCGTGCTGGCCGGCGGCGGCAGGTCCGGATGGCGTCCGGGCTCGTAGCGTTCCGGCGTGGTAAGCGTCTCGTCCGTCATGTCACCGCTCCACCAGCCGGACGCGCCGGTTGTACCAGTTCATGAACAGCGAGATGATCAGGCTGATCGTCATGTAGACCGCCATGGTGATGGCGATGACCTCGACGGCCTGGCCGGTCTGGTTGAGGACGGTCCCCGCGAACACGCTGACCAGGTCGGGATAGCCGATCACCACGGCGAGGGACGAGTTCTTCGTGAGGTTGAGATATTGGCTGGTGAGCGG
>DASVDU010000317.1:0-10081 GCA_036380915.1 Hyphomicrobiaceae bacterium
GTAGGCGGAGGTGATGGCCTTGGCCATCGTGATCGTGTCCGGCTGGATCCCGAACGTCTGCGAGCCGAACCAGTTGCCCGTGCGCGCGAACCCGCAGATCACCTCGTCGGCGATCATCAGGATGTCGTAGCGCCGCAGGACAGCCTGGATCTTCTCGAAGTACGTGCGGGGCGGGACGATCACGCCGCCGGCGCCCATCACCGGCTCGGCAATGAAGGCGGCGATCGTCTCGGGATCCTCGCGCTGGATCAGCTCCTCCAGATTGCTGGCGAGGCGGGTTGCATACTCTTCCTCGCTCTCGCCTTCCTCAGCATACCGCCAGTAGTGCGGGCAATCGGTGTGCAGCACACGCTGCATCGGCAGGTCGAAGTCGGCGTGGAAAACGGGCAGGCCGGTGAGACTGCCCGAGGCGATGGTCACGCCGTGGTAGGCTTTCATACGGCTGATGATCTTCTTCTTTTTCGTCAGCCCGCGCGCGTTGTTGTAGTACCAGGCGAGCTTGATCTGCGTGTCGTTCGCCTCCGAGCCCGAGCTGGTGAAGAAGATCTTGGAGGCTGGCGCGGGCACCAGCTCCTTGAGCTTCTCGGCCAGGGCGATCGCCGGCTCGTGGCTGCGGCCGCCGAACAAGTGCGTGAACGACAGCTTGCTCATCTGCTCGCGCGCGGCTTCGACGAGCTCCTGGTTGCCGTAGCCAAGACCGGTGCACCACAGGCCGGCAAGCCCTTCGATGTAGCGCTTTCCTTCCTTGTCCCAGACATAGACCCCCTCAGCACGCTCGAGCACCAGAGGGCCTGTCGTGCGATGCAGCGCAAGGTTCGTTGCCGGGTGCAAGATCGTCTCAACGTCTCGCATGGCATAGTTGGAGAGGGTCGTCATCGTGCCTTTCCTGTGTTGGTATGGAGCCCGCCGTCATTAACCACGGCGCAAGTGTCTGATAAAGAGTTCGTGGGCGTCCTGGTTCGCCGGGCATCTATGCAGGTTTTATGAGCATGACCAGCCTGGACCTTTCCTGGCACGCTGTCCACCGGATGATAGACGCAACCCGGCGGCGCCCTGTGTTTGCCGCCGTCTGGAGCGCTCGCCTGGCGCTGTTCAGCGGCGGCCTGGCGATCGTGGGCATCCTCCTTCATCGGCTGCTGGGCCTGCCGACGCCGATCTTGCTCAACGTGCTGAAGGTGGCGTTCGCGGGCGCCGCTCTGGCCCTGGTGCTCGGCCTGATGGGCGCTGTGCAGGTCTGGTTCACCGGCAGGACCGGCGCAGGGGCCGCGACCGTCGGTCTGCTAGCCAGCCTCCTGCTGTTCGCATGGCCCGCGTACTATTATCCTGCCATGCGGGATTTGCCGGCGATCAACGACGTCACCACGGATCCGGACGCACCGCCGCCGATGATGGCGCTGGCGAAGCTCCGTGGTCCTGGCGCCAATCCGGTGGCCTACCCTGGTGAGCGCTTCGCAGAATTGCAGGCCGCCGCCTATCCGGACTTGAAGCCGTTCCTGATCCCCCGGCCTGCCGACGAGGCGTTCGAGATCGCAGCCGAGGCGGTGAGGCAATTGAGATACAAGGTCGTTTCGGAAACGCCTCCCGGCGAGAGCTTCGAGGAGCCGGGCTACATCGAGGCGGTGGAGCGGACCTTCGTCATGGGCTTCTACGACGACATAGTGATCCGCGTCATGGGCGACTCGGAGGCGTCGCAGATCGACATCCGCTCAGCCTCTCGATACGGCACGCATGATCTCGGACAGAACGCGAGCCGAATCCGCACGATCCTCGCCGAGCTTCGGAAGGTGATGGATAGCACCGTACCGGCAGAGGCGAACCCCAGGAACGCGCGCAGCAAGCAGAAGGCTACGCAGCAGAAACGGGGCGGTCGAGGTCGGGCGGGCCGTCGCAATTGACGAGCCCGCGGTCGACGAGGCTCTCGATGTGGGCGAGCACGGAGAGCGAGGCAGCCCTGACGAGCCGGGGATCAAGCCCCTGGTACACCGCGGCCACGATGCGGTCGATCGTGATGTGCCCTTGCCGGACGGCATCCAGGATGGCCTGCTCGCGCCAGCGCCGGTGGACGATGTAGGCCTTCACCATCCGGCTCGGCTGCTCGATGCGCCCGCCATGCCCGGGCAGAAACACCGGCTCGCTCCGCTCGAGCAGCTTTTCGAGCGAGCGCATGTAATCCGTCATGTTGCCCTCTGGCGGGGCAACGACGCTCGTGTTCCAGCCCATCACGTGATCGCCGCAGAAGAGCACGTTACTGCTGGCCTCCGCGAAGCAGAGGTGATCGGGGGCGTGTCCCGGCGTGAACAGTGCCTCGAGGCGCCAGTCCGGCCCCGCGACCACGTCGCCATCCCCCATGACGATGTCGGGCTTGAAGTCGATGTCGATGAACTCGGCACCGGACGGGCTCGTCTTCAGGCTGCCCGGACCGCGCAGCGACCGTCCGCGGGCGCAGATCTTGGCGCCGGTCGCCTCCCGGATGCGGTCCAGCCCATCCGTATGGTCGCGATGCGTATGGGTGATGAAGATGTGCGTGATCGGGCGCCCGGCGGCGGTGCGCATGATCGCCTCGAAGTGCGCCTCGTCCTCCGGACCGGGGTCGATCAGCGCCAGCTCCCGGGAGCCGATCAGATAGGTGTTGGTGCCGTGGAAGGTGAACGGACTCGGATTGTTGGCGACGAGCCGCACGATGCCGGGCGCCAGCTCTCGCGGCACGCCGTAGGCGAACTCCATCGTCTTGTTGAACGGGATCTCGGCAGTCATGCGCGCCTTGCTTGGCTTCCGATGCAGATGGAAACAAGCCAAGCCCAACCTCCCTCTCCCCGGCGGGGAGAGAGTCGGGGTGAGGGGGTTCCGCCAGTGGCAACTCTTGCAACCCCTCACCCGGCCCTTCGGGCCGACCTCTCCCCATGGGAGAGGTGAAGGGGGTACCCGCTGCTGCCGTTTCCACCTAATTCGCAAGAAACGATAACACGGACGGCCGCACGCGAATAGGGGGCGAGGCGAGACTTCGCGGGCGACGGTCAGGCAGCCCTGCTCGCCGCATTGTCCACGAGATGACAGGCCGCGAAGCCGGAGGCGGTCGTGACTGGCTTCGGGACGATGCTCCGGCACATCTCCATCGCCTGCGGGCAGCGCGGGTGGAATGGGCAACCCGAGGGAATGTTCAGCGGGTCGGGCGAGGCCGTCCCAAGCAGCGCCTCGGGGATGCCGAGCCCGGGTTCCGGCGTCAGCACCGAGGCGAGCAGCGCTTGTGTGTAGGGATGGCGCGGGTTGCGGAACAGCTCTGCCGTCGGCGCCAGCTCGACGACCCGGCCGAGGTACATGACGGCCACGCGCGTCGCGAGATGCTCGACCACCGCGAGATTGTGGCTGATGAAGACGTACGTCAGCCCCAGGTTCTGCTTGAGGTCCATCAGCAGGTTGAGAATCTGCGACTGCACCGAGACGTCGAGCGCCGACGTCGGCTCGTCGCAGATGACGATCTCGGGTTGGGTCACGAGGGCGCGGGCGATGGCGACGCGCTGGCGCTGGCCGCCCGAAAGCTGGCTCGGGTAGTTGTCGGCGTAGCGGGAAGGCAGGCCGACCTTGTCGAGCGCGGCGATCGCCTTGGCACGGCGCTCCTCGGCCGATCCGATGCCCTGCACCTCGAGCGGCAGCGCCACGATGGAGGCGATGCGTCGGCGTGGATTGAGGGACGAGTAGGGGTCCTGGAAGACAGGCTGCATCCGCCGGGCAACCTCGCGGCGGGGGATCGTCCGAATGTCCTTCCCGCCGAGGCGAACGCTTCCTGTCGTTGGCGGCAGCAGGCCGAGGATCATGCGGGCGAGCGTGCTTTTCCCGCAGCCGGACTCGCCGACGATCCCGAGCACCTCGCCCTTCTGCACATCGAGATCGACTCCGGTCACCGCATTGAGGGTCGCGCGCCGGGCGAACATGCCTCGGCTGACGCTGAATGTCTTGGACAGCCCGAGGACCTCGATCAGCGCGCTCATGCGATGGCCTCCCCGAGCTCGGACGTGGCCCCGAATTCCTCGACGCAGACGTATCGATGCGTCGCGGATGGCGAGCGGATTGGAATTGCCACCGCACACGCGGCACGCGCGTAGCTGCAGCGCGAACGGAAGGCGCAGCCTTCGATGCCGCCGATCAGACTCGGGACGACCCCTGGGATGGTGCCGAGGCGCGTGCCGGCCTCTGTGATGCCGGAGCGAGGCAGGCACGAGAGCAGCCCCCGCGTGTAGGGGTGGCAGGGCCTTGCGAACAGCTCCTGGGTCGTTGCGCTTTCCACGATGGCGCCGGCGTACATCACGTGCACGCGGTCGGCGATGCGCGCCACGATGCCAAGGTCGTGCGTGATGAGCAGGAGCGCGATCCCGAGCTCGCGCTGCAGCCCGGCGAGCAGGCGAAGGATCTGCGCTTGAATGGTGACGTCGAGAGCCGTGGTCGGCTCGTCTGCGATAAGGAGATCCGGGCCGCACATCAGCGCCATGGCGATCATCACGCGCTGGCGCAGGCCGCCGGAGAGCTGGTGCGGATATTGGCCTAGCCGTTCCGCCGGCGAGGCGATGCCGACCTTGGCGAGCAGATCGATGGCGCGATCGCGTGCCTCCGCAAACCCGGAGCGCTTATGCCGCCGGTAAACCTCGATCAGCTGGTCGCCGATGGTCCAAGCCGGGTTCAATGCCGTCATCGGCTCCTGGAAGATCATCGCCATCCGATTGCCGCGCAGCGCATTGATCTCGGCGCGGGAAGCGCGGGTGAGATCGGTGCCGGCGAACACAAGGCGGCCGGCGCGCCGGGTCGCGTTTGCCGGCAGCAGGTCCATGATGGCGAGGGATGTCATGGACTTGCCGCAGCCGGACTCGCCCACGAGACAGACGGTCTCGCCGCGGCGCACGTCGAAGCTCACGCCCCGCACGGCATGGAGCGGCCCCGCAGGCGTGCGGATCGTCACGGAAAGATCCTGGACGTCGAGCACGGGTTCGGGTGACACGCCTGTCATCATGCCCTTTCATCCGGCGCAAACACGTCTCGGAGGCCGTCGCCCAGCAGGTTGATGCCGAGGACGAGCAACGCGAGGGCCGTGCCAGGGATGGCAATGAGCCAGAACGAGAAGAACATGAAGTTCTTCGCTTCTGCGATCATCAGCCCCCAGGACGGAAGTGGCGGCTGCACTCCGAGGCCCAGGAACGAGAGCGCCGCCTCGAGCAGGATCGCGCTGCCCGCTTCGACGGTCGCTACGACGATCAGGTGCGGAAAAACATTGGGCAGGACCTCGCCGAGCAGGATTCTGAGCCGCGAAGCCCCTGCCGCTTCGGCAGCCGTGACATAGTCGAGGGAGCGGACCTGCTGGGTCGCGCTGCGCATGACGACGGCGAAGCGGTCCCATTTGAGCAGGCCGAGTGTCAGGATCACCACGGGAAGCGAGCCGCCGATCATGGCGACGACGGCGAGCGCCACCAGCACCACCGGCATGGCGAGCCGCGCGGTGATGAAGAAGCTGATGACGAGGTCCGTCCTGCCGCCGAAATAGCCCGCCGCAAGCCCGAGCGCCGTTCCGATCAGCCCTGAGATGACCATCACCGACAGGCCGATCAGCAGCGAGATGCGGGCGCCGTACAGGATGCGCGAAAGGTAGTCACGTCCCAGATTGTCGGTACCCAGCGGGTTCGACCAGATGCCTTTGTCGTGCCAGATCGGCGGAACGAGCCTGCGCATCAGATCCTGTGCATAGGGATCGTGCGGCGCGAGCAGCGGTGCCAGCAGGGCGATCGCCACGACAGCGCCAACGAGGATCAGCCCAGTCACGACCGAAGGGTTGCCGGCCATGCGGGCCGCCGCCGAGCCGGCCTTCGGCACGACGGTCTCGACAGGGAGGATGACTGTGTCGCTCATCAGGCCACCCTCATCCTGGGATCGAGGAATGCGTTGAGCAGGTCGGAAACGAGTGTCAGCAGCACATAGATCAGCGACAGCAGCAGGAGGACCGCCTGCGTCACCGGAAAGTCCTTGTGCGTGATCGACTGGTAAGCGAGGTAGCCCAACCCGTCGAGCGCAAAGATCGTTTCGATGACGATGGAGCCGCCGAGCAGGTAGCCGAGCTGGACAGCAGCAAGCGCCACCACCGGGACGACCGCGTTGCGCAGGCCATGCTTGAAGATGACGCTTGCCGGCGACAGGCCCTTGGCGCGCGCGGTGCGGATGTAGTCCGAGCTCAGCACCTCGATCATGCCGGCGCGCACGAGGCGCATCATCGGTGGCGTCACGTAGTAGCCGAGCGCGATTGTGGGCATCACGAAATGGGCCCACGTATCGCTCCCCGAGACCGGCAGCCATCTGAGCGTGATCGAGAACAGCATGATCAGCACGAGGGCAAAGAAGAAGTTCGGCAACGCCTGTCCGGCCACCGCGATGGCGAGTGCAGCGCGGTCGATCCAGCTTCCGGCATAGACCGCCGCCAGGACTCCGAGCGGCACGGAGAGTGCCAGCGCGAAGAGGAGGGAGAAGCTGCCGATGTAGAAGGTGACTGGGAGCTTATCCGCAATCAGCCCTGTGACGTCCGTCTTGAAGTAGAGCGACTGTCCGAAATCGCCGGAAAGGGTCGTCAGCAACCAGTCCGCGTATTGCACGATGAGCGGCCGGTCGAGGCCGTAGGTCTGGCGAACGAGCTCGATGTCTTCATCCCGTGCGCCTTCGCCGGCAATGGCGATCGCCGCGTCGCCCGACAAGCGCAGCAGCATGAATGCCACGATCGAGACGAAGGTGGCAACGAGTAGGGCGAGGCCGAGCCGCTTGAGCGTGTAGAGCAGCATCAAACCCTCCCGTGCAGCGCTTCAGCCTGCACTTTGGCAACCCACTGTGAAAGCCGTCCGCGCGACTCTCACCGCAAATCCCGGATCTGCCCGCCTTCTCGACTTTTCGTTTCCGGGATGACGGAAAATGCTTCGCGGTGGCCCGCCCTGGAGGCCAACCGCGATCGACCTCACTTCCACTTCATCTCCCAGAACCGGGGGAGCTCGTCGGGGTATGGCTTGAACTCCAAATCCTTGTCGGAAACGTAGTAGGTGGTGAGCGCATAGAGCGGCACGGCGTAAGCCCGCTCGTTCACGAGCTGCAGGCCGCGCTTGTAGGCCTCCTTGCGCACCTCCGGATCTACGCTGGTGTCGCCCTTCTCGAAGAGCGCGATCACCTCCGGGTCCTTGGTCATGTCATCGTCGATGCCCTTGAAGTAGGCGGACGGGCCGGCGGAGACGTCGTTGATGCTGAACGAGCCCCAGGTCTGGTGCGTGACTGCGGCCTTGTTGGCGCGATGCTGCTCGCGCATGGCGGCGTACTGCATGAACTTGAGGTTCGCCCGAATGCCGACGGCGCGCAGATAGTTCACCATCGCCTCGGTCTGTGCCCGCTCACGGTAGCCGAGCAGCTCCAGGTCGAAACCATCCTTGTAGCCGGCCTCCGCCAGGAGAGCCTTGGCTTTCTCCGGATCATAAGGATAGCGCTTCGCGCCCTCGTCCGTGCAGCCGAACTGGCTCGGGAAGCAGATCGTTTCGATCACCCGCGCGCCTTCGCCGACGAGCTGCTTGGCCATGGTCTCCTTGTCGATGGCATGCGCAATCGCCTGGCGCACACGCACGTCCTTGATCGCCTTGTTGGGCGCATTCTCGCCGGCATTGAACAGGATGAAGACGATGCGCATCGTCAGGCCTGACGTGACCGCCAGATGGGGCGCCGCCTTGAGCTGCTCGGCCTGCTCGACGGGCACGTTCATGATCAGGTCAAGCCCGCCGGAAAGCATTTCGGCGACCTGGGTCTGCCGGTCCGGGATCATGCGCACCTCGATCTTCTCGATCGTCGGCTTCGGCTTCGGCGCGCCTTCCCAGTAATCCTTGTTCGCTTCGAGCCGGATCAACTTGCCGATGTCGTGCTCCACGACCTTGTACGGGCCCGTGCCGACCGGCTTCTCGTTCATGCCCTTAGGGCCGACCTTGGCGTAGTACTCGTTCGGATGCATCGGGATGGGCCCGGCGAGGTACTCGATGGCCGCCGGGAATGGCCGCTTGGTCTTGATCCGCACTCTGTACTGGTCGACCTTCTCCGCCTTCTCCACCCAGCTGATGTTCTGCTGCGCTGTCGCTTTGTTGGCGGGATCGGAGGCGAAGTTCAGCGTGTAGACGACGTCGTCGGCGTCGAACGGCTCGCCGTTATGGAACTTGACGCCCTGCCTCAGCTCGAGCTCGAGGGTGCGGTCATCGATCCATTTCCAGGATGTGGCCAATCCCGGCTCGTACTGGTTGGTATTGGGATTGCGGTAGATGAGCGTGTCCCAGACCGCATGGCTCATGATCACGCCGAGCCGGACGTTGTTGAAGTAGGGATCGATGTTCTCGAGCACCTGGTCGTAGGCGAAGCGGATCGAGTTGTCCTTCTTCGCGGCGCTCGCGGGCATCACCGCCGTAGAGGCGAGCAGGACCGCCGCGAGCATTGAGCGTCCGAGCATTTCCGATTTCCTCCCGATCTCAATTGCCTTCTTTGGTTGGCCGATTTGAGCACGCTCGAATGGGCGGGCGTCAACTGCTTTTTCCGGGCGCGGCAACACCATGCGCGCAGCGCCCCCGGCCAGACCCTAGCCTTCCCAAGTTAACCGGTCGTTCTGACCCAGGCCAGTTGCACGTTATCGGCCTTCTCGGGCATGCTGGCTCCGAACGGGAATGACTGATTGCGGGACGGAGGACATCGCCATGGCCGAGAACGGGACCCGGGCGCTCAAGCTGCCAAAGAGCCTGGAGGGTCACACGCTGCCGCAGGAGCGGCTGGAGGTCATCCTGCCGTTCGTCGAGGCGCTGTCCGAAACGGCGCTGAAGGTGGGCGATACGCTGCCGCTCGAGGCCGATCCCGCCGATTTCATCCGCGTGCTCGAAAGCGAGGGGAGGTAGGCACCATGGATCTCAAGTCTCTCTCCGCCGTCGAGCTCGCCGAAGCCATCCGCACCAGGAAAATCTCGAGCGCCGAGGTCGTCAGCAGCGCGCTGGACCGGCTGAAAGCCGTCAATGAAGCCTGCAATGCCGTCGTCTCCACCGATGCCGAGGAGGCGCTCGCCGCCGCCGAGAAGACCGATGCCGCCATCGCTGCCGGCGAGCCGACGGGGCCGCTGGCGGGCGTGCCGCTCGCGCACAAGGATATGTTCGATCGCGTCGGCAAGATCCCGAGCTGGGGGGCCCGCATCCGCCGCGATAAGCCGTGCAACGAGGACAGCACGCTGATTGCCCGGCTCAAGGCCGCGGGCAGCATCCAGATCGCGGCGCTGCACATGACCGAGTTCGCTTTCGGGCCGACGGGGCACAACTACGTCATCGGCCACGCGCGCAATCCGTGGGACACCTCCCGCATTCCGGGCGGCTCGTCCAGCGGCTCAGCGATCTGTGTGGCGACGGGCGTCGTGCCGGCCGCGCTCGGCTCCGACACGGCGGGCTCGCTGCGCATCCCGGCGGCCGCCTGCAACGTCGCTTCCATGAAGCCGACCTGGAGCCGCGTGTCGCGCGCCGGCGCCATGCCGCTGTCGCCCTCGCTCGACTGCATCGGCCCGATTGCGCGCGATGTCCGCGATCTCGCGCTGCTGCTGGGGCTGATCGCAGGACATGATCCGCGGGATGGCTTCAGCTCGCACCGTCCGGTGCCGGACTATCTCGGCCTCATCGACCAGCCGGTGGACGGCATCCGCATCGGCGTCGATGAGCGGCTGATCGGCGAGACGCATCCCGAGGTGCAGCAGCGGTTCGAAGGAACCCTCAAGATCCTGGAGAAGGCTGGTGCGAAGCGCATTGCCGTGCGCTTCCAGGACTGGAAGACCCTCGACCACCTGGGCCAGCTCCTGCAGCTACCCGAGGTCGCCTCGGCGCACGGACCATTTCTGCGCAAGCGCGGCGCCGATTACGGCCCGCAGGTGCGTGCGCGCATGGAGTTCGGCCACTTCATCCCTGGCGCGGATTACGCGACGGCGCTGCGCGCCCGCGGCACCATTCTCGCCAAGGTGCTGACGGAGACCTTCGGCAATTGCGACATGGTCATTCTGCCGACCCTCGCCGATCCG
>DASVDU010000318.1:0-4936 GCA_036380915.1 Hyphomicrobiaceae bacterium
TCATCGAGCATTGTCAGACGGCAACGCGTCCGCGGTAAACCGGCACGCCTGCGCACGAGGGGCTTGACGTTTCAGTAGTGAAGGCTGATAACCCTGAACTCACGTTCCGAGGGCAATTTCTGATGTCTCAAACATGATTTCTGCCGCGCAGCTTCGTGCGGCGCGGGCTCTGCTCGGGATCGACCAGCGCACGCTGGCCGAGATGGCGGGTCTGTCACTGCCGACAATTCAGCGCATGGAAGCGAGCGAAGGCGTGATCCGCGGCAACGTGGATTCCCTCACCAAGCTCGTCTCTGCACTGAATGCCGCGGGCATCGAGCTGATCGGTGAGAACGCTCCGAGCGTGGGCAAGGGTCGAGGCGTTCGCCTCATGGAATAAGTGTCATACGGGGGACGATGGCCAGGCGTAACGCCCTCCTGCCGGCCACAGCCTGAAAGATGCGGAGATAAGTGCAAATGGCGATCGGTGCGGTGCTCACGTGCATGGCGGCACTGCTTGCGCTCGCGGCGGTCGGTGTGGTCACACACAACAGGCCCATCGCCACTCGCGTGATTTACTCCGCTTCTCTCGCTCTCTCCTCGGTCATTCTGATCGTTGCGATCGTCCGGCTTTTGACGTGGTCCGGCCCGGATCCCGCGATCACTCTGCCCATTGGCCTGCCCTGGATCGGTGCGCGTTTCCGCATCGATGCGCTGTCAGCTTTCTTTCTCATCGTCGTTAATCTCGGCGCCGCAGCCGCGAGCCTTTATGCGCTGGGATACGGTGAGCATGAGAAGCAACCCGGACGGGTGCTGCCGTTCTATCCGGCATTCCTCGCCGGCATGAACATCGTCGTCCTCGCGGACGATGCCTTCAGCTTCCTCGTCGCATGGGAGTTCATGTCCGTCGCGTCCTGGGCGCTCGTCGTGGCACACCATCAGGAGGCGGAGAACACGCGGGCTGGTTACATCTATCTCTTGATGGCGAGCTTCGGCACGCTGACGCTGCTCCTCACCTTCGGCCTGCTCGCCGGTCCTGCGGGCGGCTACGGGTTTGACGACATCCGCGCGGCTCAGCACGCCTCCTGGTTGCCGGGGTTTGTCCTCGCGCTGGCGCTGATCGGCGCTGGATCGAAGGCGGGTCTCGTGCCGCTGCACGTCTGGCTGCCCCTCGCCCACCCCGCCGCTCCAAGCCACGTCTCGGCATTGATGAGCGGCGTTATGACGAAGGTGGCAGTCTACGGCTTCGTGCGCATCGTCTTCGACCTGCTCGGGGGCCCGGGCTGGTGGTCGGGCATGATCGTGCTTGCTCTCGGAGGCATCACCGCCGTGATGGGTGTGCTCTACGCCCTCATGCAGCACGACCTCAAGCGCCTGCTCGCCTATCACACCGTCGAGAATATCGGGATCATCTTCATCGGGCTGGGGCTTGCGCTTGCCTTCGGCGCCAACGGCATGCAAGGGGCGGCGGCATTGGCGCTCACCGCGGCGCTCTTCCACGTCCTCAATCACTCGCTGTTCAAGAGCCTGCTGTTCTTCGGCGCAGGCGCCGTGCTGACGGCCACGGGCGAGCGCGACATGGAGCACCTTGGGGGCCTTATTCACCGCATGCCGCTGACGAGCTTCGCTTTCCTGGCGGGCTGCGTCGCGATCTCGGCGCTGCCGCCGCTCAACGGCTTCGTCTCGGAGTGGCTGACATTCCAGGCTATTCTGCAGAGCCCCGACTTGCCGCAGTGGGGCCTCAAGATACTGGTGCCCGCGGTGGGCGGGCTGCTCGCGCTCTCCGCAGCTCTGGCCGCCGCCTGCTTCGTCAAGGCTTTCGGCGTGACCTTTCTCGGCCGGCCACGCTCAGAGGCGGCGGTGAAGGCGGCGGAGGTCGACCAGTTCTCGCTCAGCACCATGCTCGGCCTCGCGGTGCTCTGCCTCGTCCTCGGCATTCTGCCCGGCCTTGTCATCGACGCGCTGGCGCCGGTTACGCTGTCCCTGACCGGCGGGCGGATGCCCGCGCAGTTGAGCGTGGCATGGCTCTCAATCGTACCTATTGCCGAAAGCCGGAGCTCGTATAACGGACTACTGGTGTTCCTCTTCATCGCCTTTTCAGCCTGGGCGGCAGTGCTGGTGATCCACCGCTACGCCTCCCACGCGCTGCGGCGAGGGCCCGCCTGGGACTGCGGCTTTCCCGACTTCCGTCCGGCGACGCAGTACACGGCCAGCAGCTTCGCCCAACCCATCCGCCGCGTCTTCGGCACGCTCGTCTTCCGCGCCCGCGAGCAGGTCGAGATGCCGCCGCCGGGCAGTCCTGAGCCGGCGCGCCTCACCGTCAAATTGCGCGATCTCGTTTGGGACGGCACCTACGTGCCGATCGCCGACGCCGTCAGCTTGGCTGCGGACCGCCTCAACGTCCTGCAGTTCCTCACCATCCGGCGCTATCTCAGCCTCGTCTTCCTCGCGCTCGTCGCGCTGCTCCTGGTGCTGGCGCTATGATCCTCCTCGAGCTTTTCATCCAAGGCGTGCAGATGGCGCTGGTGCTCGCGCTGGCGCCGCTGCTCACCGGCTTCGTGCGCAAGGTGAAGGCACGTTTGCTGCGGCGCCGGGGCCCGCCGCTGCTACAGCCCTACCGCGATCTCCTGCGTCTCCTGCGCAAGGAGGTGGTGCTGGCGGAGAATGCCTCCTGGCTCTTCCGCGTCGCGCCGTACATGATCTTCGCGGCAACCTGGGTCGCGGCTGCGCTGGTGCCGACCTTCGCGACGGGCCTCGTATTCAACTGGACAGCGGACCTGATCGCGATCATCGCACTCCTCGCCAGCGCGCGATTCTTCCTGGCGCTGGCCGGCATGGACGTCGGCACCAGCTTCGGCGGCATCGGTTCGAGCCGCGAGGTCATGATCGCATCGCTCGCCGAGCCCGCGATGCTGCTCATCGTCTTTACCCTGGCGCTGGTTGCCGGCTCGACCCAGCTGTCGACGGTGGCCGCCTACATGACCTTGCCCGAGGTCGGCCTGCGCGTCTCGCTGGCGCTGGCACTGTTCGGTCTCATCATGGTGGCGATCGCCGAGAATGCCCGGATCCCGGTCGACAATCCGGCGACCCATCTCGAACTGACCATGGTGCACGAGGCGATGGTGCTGGAATACTCCGGCCGCCACCTGGCGATGATCGAGTTCGCGGCCTTCCTCAAGCTCCTGCTCTACGTCTCGCTGATTGCCTGCCTGTTCGTGCCTTGGGGAATGGCGTCACCGGGCGCGGGTCCCACCGCCTACGCTGTGGGCGTGGTCACCTATGTGGCGAAGCTAGCGGCGGGCGGATTCCTGCTCGCTGTGTTCGAGACAGCCATCGCCAAGATGCGGGTGTTTCGCGTGCCCGAATTCCTCGGTGCTGCGCTGATGCTGGGCCTCCTTGGCACGCTTCTGCTGTTCGTCTCGCGGAGTCTCTGATGGACCGTCTCGCCTTCGACATCGCGCATCTCCTCGCCGGCGGACTCGTGCTCGTCAGCCTGACGATGCTCTACCAGGACCGTCTCAACGCGCTCCTCAACGTCTACGCGCTACACGCACTGGTGCTGGCGCTCTCGGTCGCCTGGCAAGCCTTCATCCAAGATGCGCCCCACCTTTATGTCACGGCGGCGATCGCCCTCTTGTTCAAGGCGATCGTCATCCCCGTGGCCCTGCATCGCATCATCCAGCGCCTCGGCATCCACCGCGAAATCGAGCCGGTGATCGGCATTGGGCTGACGATGCTCGTCGGGATCGGGCTCGTCGCGCTTTCGATCGTCGTGATGCTGCGGGTGACGGAGAATGCCGCCCCCCTGGCACGCCAGGACCTCGCCTTCGCCCTGTCCGTGGTGCTCCTCGGGCTCCTCGTCATGGTGACACGGCGCAATGCGGTAGGCCAGGTGGTGGGGTTCATGTCGCTCGAGAATGGCCTCGTGCTGGCCGCCACGGGTGCAAAGGGCATGCCGCTGGTCGTCGAGATCAGCGTCGCCTTCTCGATCCTGATCGCCTTCATCGTGATCGGCATCTTCCTATTCCGTATTCGCGAGCGCTTCGACACGGTCGATATCCGGGCGCTCGATCAGTTCCGGGGTGAGCGCAGATGAGCGAGTTTCTCATGCCCGATCTCGCGTTCGAACCGGTGACGGCGCTGCTGTTGATTCCCGGTATTTCCGCGATCATCCTGGCGCTGCTGCCGGGATATAAGTTGACGGCACGCCTCAACGTGCTCGCGGCCGGGCTGACATTCCTCGCCTCGCTGTGGTTGCTGGTGGTGCGCCCAGACACCGGCGATTATCTGCTGGTTGACGATCTCAACGTTGTTTTCGTCGTGCTCGGAACATTCGTCGGCTTCACGACGAGCGTGTTCAGCGCCAGCTACATCGGCCACGAGCTGAACATCGGACGACTGACTCCGGCGAACTTGCGCTTCTACCACGCGATGTATCAGGCGCTGATGTTCGCCATGAACCTCGCGCTGCTGGCCAACAACATCGGCCTCATGTGGGTGGCCGTGGAGCTGGCGACACTCACGACGGTGCTGATGGTCGGCATCTATCGCACGCACGAGGCGCTCGAGGCGGCCTGGAAGTATTTCATCCTCGGCAGCGTCGGCATTGCGCTCGCGCTCTTTGGCACCATCCTCGTCTACATGGCGGCGCAGCCCGTCATGGGCGCAGGTCAGGACGCGATGGTTTGGACATCGCTGATCACGAAGGCGGCCGAGTTCAGCCCGGACCTGCTGAACCTCGCATTCATCTTCCTGATGCTCGGCTACGGCACCAAGGTTGGCCTCGCGCCACTGCACGCGTGGCTGCCAGACGCGCATGCGGAAGGTCCGACGCCGATCTCGGCAGTCTTGTCAGGCCTGCTGCTGAACGTGGCGCTCTACGCCGTGTTGCGCTTCAAGATGCTGCTGGCCGCCAACCCCGAGGCGATCTCTCCCGGGCCGCTGATGGTGGTGCTCG
>DASVDU010000319.1:0-26231 GCA_036380915.1 Hyphomicrobiaceae bacterium
GCTGGCCGACGGAATGGTGGTCCGCGCACCTGCGCCGCCTCCGCCGCCTCCTGTTGTCGACCGCTGCGCGCCAGGTCCGTGGACGGGCTTCTATGTCGGCGGCAATCTGGGCTGGGCCCACCTGGATGGCGAGTTCAACGATCACGACCACTTCTTCTCGGACCGCAGGTGGTTCGATGATGACGAGGACGCGTTCACCGCTGGCGTGCAGACCGGCTACAACCTGCAGTGCGGGAACGTCGTTTTCGGTGTCGAGGGCGACATCAACTGGGCCGGCTTCGACGATGACAACGATCATTTCGGCCACTTCAGAGATGGCAAGCTTAAGCGCGAGCGGTTCAAGCGCGACAGGTCAATGGACTGGTTCGGCACCATCCGGGGCCGGCTTGGTTGGGCGAGCGACCGAATCATGGTCTATGCGACTGCCGGCGCGGCATATACGGAGCTGGACCGCGGGCACCGGGGTCCGGGGCGCGATTGGAATAGTGACCTCAGCATCTGGGGTTGGAACGATCACCACGACGACTCAGACGATGTAAATTGGGGCTGGACAGCTGGTGGCGGTGTCGAGTGGCTGTGGTCACCCAATCTCAGCTTCAAGGCAGAGGCGCTTTGGATCGACTTCGAGGACGGAGACAACGACCGGGATATCAAGTTCCACGCCAACCACAAAGGCACTTTGGTGACCTGGCACGACAGGAAGCGTTTTGATCACGATGACGACATGGTCGTCGTGCGGGTCGGCCTGAACTACAAGTTCGGGTATCGCGCTCCGCCGCCCTACGAGCCCCTGAAGTAACCCTCTCAGTCCCCGAGAACACAAAGGCCGCCTCGCTCGAGGCGGCCTTCTTCATATTTAATCGGTTCCGGCGATCACTCTGCCGCGATCACTACCGGCCTGCCGGAAAGTCCCAGTTGTCGCTTCGCCATCTCACGAAGTGCGTCGATCGGCTTCAGCTGACCCTCTGCTTCAAAATGCCAGAAGGTCCAGCCGTTGCAGGCACTTTTCCCCTGCACGGCAGCGCCGAGGCGATGGATCGAGCCCTGCTCACCCTGCCAAGCCAGGGTGCCGTCGGCCCTGACCTCGGCCCTCACTCTCCGACGTTCGTCAAAGAGTAGCGAGCCGGGCTCGAGAATTCCAAGCTCGACGATGGTGCCGAACGGCACGCGCGGTTCCGTTCTCTTCGAGCGCGCCGTCTCGAGTGCGGTGGGACTGACGGGGCGGACCCGCTCGATGCGCTCGCTGGCGGCTCGCGCGTACTCAGGGTCGCGCTCGATACCGATCCACCGGCGGCCGAGCCGCTTGGCCACGGCACCCGTCGTACCGGTACCGAAGAACGGATCGAGCACCACGTCACCGGGATTGGTCGTGGCGAGCAGAATGCGATGCAGCAGCGCCTCGGGCTTTTGCGTCGGATGGGCCTTTCGCCCACTGGCGTCCTTCAGCCGCTCCGGCCCCGCGCAGATCGGGAACAGCCAGTCGGAGCGCATCTGCAGGTCGTCGTTGCCGGCCTTCATGGCCTCGTAGTTGAACGTCACCCGGGATTTCTGATCCCTCCCGGCCCAGATCAATGTCTCGTGCGCGTTGGTGAACCGCTTGCCGCGGAAGTTCGGCATCGGGTTCGTCTTGCGCCAGATGATGTCGTTCTGGATCCAGAAGCCGAGATCCTGCAGGGCCGCGCCGAGCCGGAAAATGTTGTGATAGGAGCCGATGACCCAGATGGCGCCGTCGCGTTTCAGCACCCGCCGGCACTCGGCCAGCCAGGCGCGCGAAAACCGGTCGTACTCGGCGAAATCGGAAAACTTGTCCCAGTCGTCATCGACGCCGTCGACCCGCGTGTTGTTGGGACGCAGCAGATCGCCATCGAGCTGAAGGTTATAGGGCGGATCGGCGAAAACGAGATCGACGCTGGCCGTCGGCAGCTTGGACAGTTCCTCCAGGCAATCTCCGACGATGATGCAATCAAGATCGAAGCCGGGGCGTGCCCGGTGACGCAACACCATGACTCAACTCGCACAAAACAACACCGCACGCAGGCAAAGCCAACTTAAAGCCCGCGGAGACATCCTCAGGAGACAAGGTTAACAGGCGGTTAAGGCGAGTTCACGGCTGATCCGAGATCGGATCAAACCCGGGTAGCAGCTGCGCGACCTCCAGCTCGTCCGGCGGAACGAGGCCGAGCGCGACCTGGACGGGGCGAAACGAGCGGCGGTGGTGCTTCGTTACGCCGAGGCGGTTGATCGCCGCGAAGTGCTCCGGGGTCGAATAGCCCTTGTGGCGCTCGAAGCCGTAGCCGGGAAATGCCCGGCCCAACTCGACCATCATGCGATCACGAGTCACCTTCGCGATGATGGACGCCGCGGCGATCGAAAGGCATTTGGCGTCACCCTCTACGATGCATTGCGTATCGCAGGAGAGCTTGGGCGGCCGGTTGCCATCGACGAGCGCAACGCGCGGCTTCGGATCAAGCTGCCGGAAGGCTTGCCGCATCGCCCAGAGCGTCGCGTTGAGGATGTTGTATCTGTCGATGCGGGCAACGCTGGCAACGCCAATACCTACTCTCGACGTTGCCATGATCTGAGCGAACAGCTCTTCGCGAACCTCTGGTTCCAATGTCTTGGAATCGGCAATGCCGGAAGGAATGCGTTCGGGATCGAGGATCACTGCGGCAGCGACGACGGGACCGGCAAGCGGACCGCGCCCGGCCTCATCAATGCCTGCCACGGGCCCTCCGGTCAGCCGTATCGACACGGCTTCCACCTCGAACGTCGCCCTCGGCTTTGAATCGTCCCCCGCCATGAGCCAAGCTTCTACGGCTCAACGCGGCGGTGTCAAAGGAGTTGCAGCTGCCCTTTGTAACTGCCTGTGGGTTTTCGGAACAGGTCCGTGCGAAGCTTCAGTCCGCGCTCATTCATGCCAAGCCGTCTGAGAGCAAGCCGAAAACGGGTGGCGATCTGATCGGCATAGGGCCCGCTGCCCCGCTGGCGGATGCCGAATTGCGATGTGTAATCCCGGCCACCATGCATCGACTGCAAGACCCCGATCACCCGCTTTGCGCGGTCGGGGACCTCCGTTGCCAGCCATTCGCGGAAAAGCTCCTTGAGCTCCAAGGGCAGCCGCAACAGCACGTAGCCGGCATCCCGCGCGCCGGCCTCATGGGCGGCTTGCAGGATGCGCTCGATTTCGCTGTCATTGAGGGCCGGCACGATGGGGGCGACCATCACCTGGGTCGGAATGCCTGCGCTGCTGAGCTGCCGTATAGCCTCCAGCCGCCTCGCTGGAGTGCTGGCCCGCGGCTCCATCTTGCGCGCGACGTAGCGGTCGAGCGTCGTGACCGACAATGCGACCTTGACGAGCCCGCGCTCGGCCATAGGAGCCAGGATATCGATATCCCGCGTCACGAGAGCCGACTTGGTGACGATGCCGACCGGGTGGTTGGTCCTGTCGAGGACCTCCAGGATGGACCGCGTAATGCAGTACTCGCGCTCGATGGGCTGGTAGGGATCCGTCACGGCGCCCAGCGCGATCGTGCTCGGCCGGTAGCCGGGACGCGACAGCTCCTTTTCGAGCAGCTCGGCGGCATTCGTTTTGGCGTAGAGCTTCGTTTCGAAGTCGAGCCCCGCCGAATGCCCGAGATAGCAGTGGGTCGGTCGGGCGTAGCAGTAAATGCAGCCGTGCTCGCACCCACGATAAGGGTTTATGGAGCGGTCGAAACCGATGTCGGGACTGTCGTTGCTGGCAATGATGCTGCGGGCAACCTCGATCCGCACCTGGGTCTTGAAGGGCTCCAGCTCGGCCAGGCTTTCCCAGCCGTCGTCGAATTCCTCGCGAAGCTCGGTTTCGTATCGGCCCACGCGATTGGAGCGCGCACCACGCCCTCGGCGCCGATCGGCGTCAACGAGCTGAGCTGCAGCCGGATGAGCGGGGTTGTTGGGAGCAGCCGACATTTACGCATCGTCCAACGGAACGGTGTCTTGGAACGCGACTATATCCAACCAATCGAACAAAGCAAGAACAAAGCCGTGCTTTGGCGGCAGCGGGCTCCCGGGCTATCAAAGAACTCCCATGATTTCGGTCATCATCCCGACGCTGAATGCAGAGGCCACGCTTGCGTCCACATTGGCGTCCCTCGTGCCGGCGGCGGTGGACGGGGTGGTTCGGCAGGTCATCGTTGCCGATGGAGGATCGACCGATCGGACCCTCGAAATCGCCGATGCAGCGGGCGCAGACATCGTGCAAGGGGAAGCGGGGCGTGGTCGCCAGCTGGCGCGGGGAGCAAAAGCAGCGCGCTCGGCATGGCTGCTCTTCCTGCACGCAGACACGGTGCTCGAGCCCGGCTGGCACACGGAAGCAGCAGCGTTCATGGACGGCATCGAAACGGATCATCGCCCTGTTTCGGCTGCAGCATTCCGCTTCACGCTCGATGATGCAGGAATGGCACCTCGGCTCATTGAAGCCGCCGTGTGGCTGCGTTGCGCGCTGGCCAGACTTCCTTACGGCGACCAGGGATTGCTCCTCCCGGCTCGGCTTTATCGGGAGATCGGCGGCTTTCGTCCCATGCCCATCATGGAGGATGTCGACATCGTCCGGCGGCTTGGTTGGAGACGTTTGACAATGCTCAGCTCGCGCGCTGTTACGAGCGCGTCACGCTACCGCCGGGACGGATATGGCCGACGAACAGCGCGCAACCTCAGCTGCCTTGCTCTTTACGCGCTGAGGGTCCCGCCGGACACCATTGCCCGGCTATACCGATAGATCACGCGCCTTCAAAACTGCGTGAGACGGCATCGACGACTTCTCCTCGCCTGCATAGGTGCGTACGCTCCTATTATCGTGATCCAAGTAAATGCGCGGTCAGTTCGTTTAAGGAGCAGCCATGACCCTGTTGTCTCGCCGCAGTTTCGTCGTCTCGGCCGCGACCGCTTCAGCAGCCTTCGGCCTCAAAGGCCGGCTTGCCTTCATAAATCCGGTCCAAGCCCAGAGCACCGATCTCCCGAGGTTCGCGCGGTTCGCAATCGGCGATATCGAGGTAACGCAGCTCTATGACGGCGTTTGGCATAAGGCGCACGACCCGAACTTCATCGCGGGTGTCAGCGTGGAGGAAACCAAGAAGGCGCTACGGGATGCAAACCTGACTGATGCGCACGTGCCGATCACCTTCACGATCACCGTGCTCCGGATGGGCGACAAGCTGGTGATGTTCGACTCCGGGACTGGCGGACAGATGGCGCCTACGGCCGGCCTGCTGATGAAGGAAAGCATGCAGGCCGCCGGCATCGACCCGAAGAGCATCTCGACCATCATCATGACGCACTTCCATCCCGACCACATTTTCGGCCTGATGGAGAAGGGTACGAACGCGCAGGTCTTCCCCGATGCGGAGCTCGTGGTGCCTGCGAGCGAGTACAAGTACTGGACGGATGAAGGCGTGATTGCAACTCTGCCCGAAGCCCGGCAGGGTCTGGCGCAGCGCATTCAGGCCACCTTCCCCAAATGGAAGAACGTCAGGCAGGTCGAAAACGATGCCGAAGTCGTACCAGGGGTCCGCTCCGTCGCGAGCAATGGCCATACACCCGGCCACACGAGCTATCTGGTGAGCTCCGGAAGCGATCAGCTCATGGTTCTGGGAGATGTGACCAACCTCCCCGCCCTGTTCGTCCGCAACCCCGGCTGGCATGCCTCGTTTGACCAGGACCCTGAGATGGCGGAGAGCACGCGGCGGAAGATGTTCGACCGGGTGATCGCCGACAAAATCACCATCACCGGCTACCACTATGGCATGCCGGGCGCCGGCACCATCGAAAAGGACGGTAGCGGCTACGCCTACAAGCCAATTTCCGCCTGACTTCGGGCCGGCCTGACCCCGCATGCGCCGCTCGAGAATGTTGCCTGCAGAGGCGCCGCGAAGACCAGCGGCGCCTTTTCGCTGCCGGTTGGTGATCATGGCGAAACTGCCGGTGGCCGGTAGCGTGAAGACGAGGCTGGCGCGCGAAATTGGTACGGTGCGTGCAACGTGGTTCTACCGGCACGCTGCAGCAGCCGTGATCGCACGGATGGCGCGATCGAGGATCTGGGAAACCGTACTGGCCATAACGCCTGATTCCTCAGTCGCTCATCCGACTTGGCCGCGCGGTCTGACGCGAATGGGGCAGGGTAGAGGAGATCTGGGGCGGCGCATGCAACGGGCGATCCGTCTGCAGCCGCCCGGCCCCGTCGTCATCATCGGTACTGACGTTCCGGGCATTCGCCCCTCGGACGTCGCCGCGGCTTTCAAGTCACTTGGCAGCCATGACGCCGTCTTTGGCCCGGCATCCGACGGCGGCTATTGGCTCGTCGGGCTGAGGCGCCGGCCACGCGAGATCGCCATGTTCAAGGACGTGCGCTGGTCGAGCCCCCATGCCCTCCAGGATACATTGCGCAACCTGCGCTGCTATCGCATTGGCTTTGTTGCCGAAAAAAGCGACGTAGACGACGCAGCCGACCTGCGCCGTGTCACCACTTGTTTTGGTCGCCGAGTCCTCCCCGCACTTGCTGACGAGCTCACCTCTCCGAAAAACCTCTGAATCATTGCAGATTCTCTGTTGACGTGTCTTATTATGGTCACGGGCGGAGTAAGGGGTTGTAGGATGGTACAAGCATCGCCGCAGGTGACCGCGGCGCAGGTCCTCGATGCGGGCCGGCGCGCCGAAGCGGATGGACGCGTAGAGTACGCCGTCCAGTTCTATCGCCATTTGACCGATCATCACTCTGGTGCGCCGGAAGCCGCCGCGGCTCGGGAGGCGCTTTCCCGGCTCAAGCGGCAGGGCAATCTTTCCGATCAAGTATCACGAATGCGGCCCGCAAATCCTCCGCCGCTGCGCAGCGATCATCGCGGCGCCGATGAAATGAAGCGAGTTGGCCCCAAGGTCGGGCGCGGTCCGATCCGCATTGCGCCGGTCGGGGCCGGGCAGGCGCCGGTGAGAATGGAGCTGCCCGTGCCGCCAGCGGACTACTTCACTGGACGGCTGATTGCGTACGCCTTCGCCGGAGTTGGTGGGCTGCTCTTCCTGGCAGGATTACTACTGGCCATCGCGGTTGCTCTAATGCCGGCTGAAGTCGCTGCCCGCATCCCCGCATGGATGCCGGTGTTTCATCCACTCACCGGGACAGGCGCCGCGATGCTTGGCCTTGTTCTCGTGTTCTCGGGACAGGTTGGCCGCGCCCTCTTCGACCTCGCCATTGCGAGCCGGGACATCGCAGCTATCGAGCGGGCCAAGCTGGAGCACGCCATCGCGGAGGCCCGCTAAGGTCAGGCGCCAGCTTTCTTCCGGTGCTCACCGAGGCGCGGCATGATCTCGACGAGGTTGCAAGGACGGTGCCGGTTGTCGAGCTGGTACTGCAAAATCCCGTTCCACGCATCGCGGCAGGCGCCGGGCGAGCCCGGAAGGCAGAAGACGTAGGTCTCCCCGATCAGACCGGCGCATGCTCGGGACTGGATGGTCGACGTGCCGACCTTCTCGTATGAGATCAAATGAAAGACGGTCGAAAAGCCGTCGATCTCCTTCTCGAAGAGCGGCTTTAGAGCGTCCGGAGTGACGTCGCGCCCGGTGAAGCCGGTCCCGCCCGTCGTAATCACCACGTCGATGTCCGGATCGGCGACCCACCGCAGCACCTGGGCGCGGATCTGTGGAATGTCGTCCCTGACGAGCGCGCGGGCCGCGAGCTTGTGACCAGCCTTCTCGATCAGCTCGGCCAAGGTCGCCCCGGACTTATCGTCCTCGAGCGCGCGGGTGTCGGACATCGTGAGGACGGCGATGGAGACCGGGATGAACGGGCGCGTCTCGTCGATTCTGGCCATGGCTCGAACAGCTCCTTTGCAGAGCCAGTCTACGCCGATCCCTCGTCCGCTGCATCGGGCGAATTGCCCTCGCCCAGCCGTGCACGCAAAGCGAGCAGGTCGCGCCAGGCAAGTCGTTTCGAGGCTGGCGTACGAAGCAGGTAGGCCGGGTGCAGCGTCGCCATCACTGGGATTCTCCGGCTGCCGATCTCCACCTCACGCCACTTGCCCCGGATGCGGAGAATGCCTTCCGTGCCGCCGAGGATGTGCCTCGTCGCGGCTGCTCCCAGCAGCAAAAGGAAGTCCGGCCGGACCAGCTCGATCTGCCGCACCAGAAATGGGCGACACACGATCGCCTCCTGAGGAGTGGGGGTGCGGTTACCGGGCGGCCGCCAATAGACGATGTTGGTGATGTGCGTGTCGGCCTCGCTAAGGCCGATCGCGTTGAGCATACGATCGAGGAGCTGCCCGGCGCGGCCGACGAATGGCTTGCCTTCGAGGTCCTCCTCCCGGCCCGGCGCTTCGCCGATGATCATCACGCGGGCCTGGGGCGCGCCGCGGTAGAAGCACAAGTTCTTGGCCGTCTGCCGCAGCGCGCACCCTTCGAACGTCTCGAGCGCCGCCCGCAGCTCGTCGAGTGACCTGGCAGATCCCGCTGCGGCTTTGGCCGAGTCTTCAGCCTCGGTCGCGGGCACCGTCGCAAAGCTGCGGGCAGGAACTGCCGTCGGCCCACGTGAGGGGCCTCGCGAGGGGATCTGGAAGCTCTCCGAAAAGGTGGTTTCGGGTGCTGGCAACTGGCTCACTGACCTGGCAGCAGCCGGCTCTGCCGGTTCGGGCGTGAGCACGGCAGCATCCCCTCGCGCGAACCAGTTCAGCGGCTCGTCGCTGAGCGCGTCTGTCACGCCCGCCTCGCGATACCACGCGAGGAGCGCGATCAGGCGGGGATCTGGGGAATGCTCCATGGCTGCAATCTAGCCCAAACCGGCACGAATTCGAGGGTTCTTGTCGCGCAGCGATCGAATTTACCGCCAAACCCTTGACGTAGCGAATAAACAAGGGCCGTAATCGCGCCCGTCGAGGCATTTGCTGGGATACCTTGAAGCATGGCACGCGAGCCAGAGCAGCTACCGCCGCGCGAGGCGATGGACTTCGATGTCGTGATCGTGGGGGCCGGGCCGGCCGGTTTGGCGGCGGCTATCCGTCTGAAGCAACTCGCGCTCGCCGACGGCAACGAGATTTCGGTCGTCGTGCTGGAAAAGGGCTCGGAGGTCGGCGCCCATATCCTCTCTGGCGCGGTGATCGATCCGGTCGGCCTCGACGCCTTGATCCCTGACTGGAAGGAGCGCGGTGCGCCGGTCGACACGCCGGTGACCGAGGACCGCTTCCTTTATCTCGGCCCTGCGGGCGAGTTGAAGCTGCCCAACTTCCTCATGCCGCCGCTGATGAACAACCACGGCAATTACATCGTCAGCCTCGGCAATCTCGTGCGCTGGCTTGGTGAGCAGGCTGTCGAGCTGGGCGTCGAAGTCTATCCGGGTTTCGCTGCAACCGAAGTACTGCGGGACGAGAGCGGCGCGGTAATCGGTGTGGCCACGGGGGACATGGGCGTCGGCCGGGACGGCAAGCCCAAGGACAACTTCACCCGCGGCATGGAGCTAAGGGGCAAGTACACGCTCATTGCCGAAGGCGCACACGGCTCTCTCGCCAAGCAGCTCATCAAGGACTTCAATTTGCGGGAAGGCCGGGAGCCGCAGAAATACGGCATCGGCATCAAGGAGCTTTGGGAGGTCAGCCCGGAGCGGCATCGGCCCGGCCTCGTGCAGCACACCTTCGGCTGGCCGCTCGACAATCGCACGGGCGGCGGATCGTTTCTCTACCACTACGGGGAGAATCTGGTCGCGGTTGGCTTCGTCGTTCACCTGAACTACGAGAATCCATATCTGTCGCCCTACCACGAGTTCCAGCGCTTCAAAACTCACCCCGTCATCCGCCCGCACCTCGAAGGCGGCAAGCGGATCGGTTACGGAGCGCGAGCCATCACGGAAGGCGGCTGGCAATCCCTGCCGAAGCTCGTCTTCCCTGGCGGCGCGCTGCTGGGGTGCTCCGCCGGCATGGTGAACGTGCCGCGCATCAAGGGCAGCCACAATGCGACCCTGTCCGGCATGCATGCGGCGGACGCCGTCTCGGATGCGTTGAAGCATGGCCGCTCCCACGACACGCTGGACGCCTACGAGCGTCTGGTCCGTACGGGACCGATCGCGCGCGACCTGCGGCCGGTGCGCAACGTCAAGCCGATGTGGTCGCGGTTCGGATCGTTTGCCGGCATCGCGCTCGGCGGCATAGACATGTGGCTGAATACGATCCTGCCGGGCGTCGGCCTCGGCTACACGCTCCGCCATGGCAAGCCGGACTACGCGACCCTGAACAAGGCTGCGAAAGCGAAGCCCATCGATTACCCCAAGCCGGATGGCGTGCTCACATTCGACAGGCTCACCAATGTTGCTTTCTCGGGGACCAATCACGAAGAGGATCAACCGGTGCACCTGGTCCTGCAGGACCCGAGCATTCCGATTTCCGTGAACCTGCCGGAATACGACGAGCCGGCCCAGCGCTACTGCCCGGCCGCGGTTTACGAGGTGGTCATGGACGAGGACGGCAGGCCGCGGTTCCAGATCAACGCGCAGAACTGCGTGCACTGCAAGACCTGCGATATCAAGGACCCCAGCCAGAACATCAACTGGGTGCCTCCCGAAGGCGGCGGCGGGCCCAACTATCAGGGAATGTAAAGCCGACGCGAAAACCCGGCTCGGGAATCGCCTGATTCCGTCAAGCCGAAGGGTGATGAGCGCTCGCGGCGGCATCCGATGGGGACAGCGGCAGGCGGATCGCGCACGTCACGCCTTCGGGGTCGTAGGAGATCCGCGACGAGCCGCCTTGGGCCTGCTGCAACGAGCGCTCGATCAGCAGAGTACCGAAGCCGGTCGACGCCGGTGGGGTGACGGGTGGTCCGCCCCGTTCCCTCCAGGTGAGATGGAGAACGGACGATCCGCCCGCCTGCTCCAATGTCCAGTGCACGTCCACCGTGCCCTGCGGCACGGACAGCGAGCCGTATTTCCGCGCGTTGGTGCCGAGCTCGTGCAGAACCAGCGCGAGTTGAAGCGCCGTCTGCGGATCGAGCGCGACCTGCGGGCCTTCGCAGGAGATGCGGTCTGCACTGCCCAGCATCAATTGCTCGCGGATGAGAGCATCGAGCTCGGTCCCCTGCCAGGCCGTTCGGGTCAGTAGCGTATGGGCGCGGGACAGCGCCTGAATGCGCTCGCTGAAGCTTGGGACGAAGTCGTCGGGGCTTTTGGCCCGCCTCAGCGTTTGGCTGGCGATGGCCTGCACAGTGGCGAGCGTATTCCTCACCCGGTGATTGAGCTCGCCGACGAGGAGCTGTTGCCTCCGCTCGGCCTCCTTGCGCTCCGTGATGTCTGCGATGACTCCGAAGATGGCCTGCGGATTTCCCTGGGCATCGTAGCGCACGAGGCCGCGGCTATGAATCCAGATGTACCTCCCATCCTGATGACGGACACGCGCCTCGAGCTCCAATGAGCCGCTCAACTTCGCCGCTTCGAGGTTCTGCCAAATGAGCTCGCGGTCATCTGGGTGGATGAGGGCCGAGGTGTTTTCGATTGTCGGCTCGAACGTCGCCTTGTCGAGGCCGTAGATCGCGTAGACATGGTCCGACCAACTGCAGCGGTTGGTGGCGAAATCCAATTCGTACGTGCCCATGCGTCCCGCGGCGAGCGCCAGGGACGTTCTTGCCATGGCTTCCCTGAGCTGCCGCGCCGCCCTGTCCCGCTCGGTCACGTCATGCGCGACGACAGCATAGCCGATCGTCCGGCCGACGAGCTCCCGAATGGGCGTCAATGAAAGAATGACGCGGATCTTGGAGCCGTCCTTTCGCCGACGGGTCGCGTCCACCGTCACCGCGGCACCGCTCTCCTGAACGCGGCGGACAAGGTCATCCAGCGCTGGAAGCTCCGAGCGCGGGCACAGGTCGCGCTCAGACTTTCCGATGATCTCAGACGGTGAATAGCCGAAGATCGTCTCCGCGCCGCGATTCCAGGTCTCGATCTGCAGGCTCGGCGAGAGCACATAGATCGCATCCTTCGAGGCCTGGACGACGGCCTCGTGGCGCAGACGCAGCACATGGCGGCTGAGGTCGGTGACGACCAGGCCGTAGAGGGTCTGACCATCGATCGTCAGCGATCTGGTCCGCGAGATCTGGACGGGAACGGATGTGCCGGAAAGCGTACGCAAGCTCGTTTGCATGCTGTCGCTGTCCGAAAGCACGAGCCGCTGCAGGAAATGGCTCGGCTCACCCAAGACGAACTCGCCGAAACTACGGCCCAGAATACGGTTCTTCGGTAAGCCTAGGAGCCGGGCCACTGCCTCATTGCAGTAACGGATCGCACCGTCGGCCGTCAGCATCAGTACGCCGTCGCTCATGTGCTCGACAAGGAGCCGAAATGCCTCGAGCGAAGACTGGTGATCTGCCGGGAGAGCATCGGTTGGCCATGGCGCCTGCCCACCGGTGCCCTTCTTGTAGCTTGCGAGCGCCGACTCGGCTTTGGCCAGCTGCTGGCGCAGCACGTGCACGGCTCGTTCCAGCTCCAGCGTCCGATCGCCGGTATGCCTCATATCGGGATCACAGGTGCACATCGGCTCGGCTTCGCTTCTCCCAGGCTTACCGAACATTTTCACTTTCCGCGCTCGCAGAAGGGATCCTCCAGTCCGCCACTGATCAAGCGCAGGCCAGCAGGCCACTGCGTATGGATACTGGCGCTGACATCGATGAGATCAGGCGAAAATCTTCATCTCGATAGGTGACAAGATTATGCCCCTTACTCAGCTCCCCTGCTCGAATACTTAGGCAAAAACACGACCGCTGTGGCGATATGCTATACCGCATCTGACCGCGATCGACCGCTCGGCATGAACTAATCTTAACGTGACCTGGGTCGAACTGAACATGCCTTAACGCAAATCTGGTCATCATCAGGGAGCTGCGACATATTGCACCTCCCGACCGATCTCCCCCGCCGGAACATGTCAGATCGAGACGAACTCGCCCGTACCCTGGTTCAACACCGCAAGCTGCCCTGTCGCGATCTCGAAATGCGCACCATGCAGATGAAGACGGCCCTTGCTTTCCAGGCTCTTGATGCACGGAAAGCTGCGCAGGTTCTGCAGTGATGTCTTGATGCCAAGGCGCTCGAGACGGGAGCGCAACTCCGGAATGCTTTGATCTCCACGCGCTGCGAGCACTTTGCGGCGCGCGTCCTCCAGAATAGCCATCCAATTCGAAATGAACTGCGCTTCCGACTGACGGGCCGCAGACTCCTCAAGACAGGCGCTGATGCCGCCGCAGCCCGAATGCCCGAGCACGACGATGTGCTTCACGCGCAGATTGAGAGCGGCAAACTCGAGCGCCGCACTGACACCATGATATGTGCCCGAGGTCTCGAACGGCGGCACGAGGTTGGCGACATTGCGCACCACGAACAGCTCGCCCGGCATCGCGCTGAACAGCGTCTCTGGATCCACGCGGCTGTCGCAGCAGCTCACCACCATCACATCCGGATGCTGACCATATTGGGCCAGCTCTTCGTAGCGGTCGAAATTGGGCGCGAAATGCCGAAACTTGAAGCGACGGAACCGGTCTGCCAAGTGCTCGGGAAATTGGCTCATGACGATCCGCCCCTTCAAGGTTGATCAGGCTTGTGCGGCGATAATCAGTATGAGCGCCGGCTTCAGCGTTCAACTGCCGCCGGAGCTTCATCCTGCATGCCATTGCGAGACTTCAAGCGGTTTGGCGGCAACCCAGGCCTCCTGAGAAGCCACCAGCGCCAGTTCGTCGCGGCCGGCGCTCGCCAGAATGGCCTGCTCCACGCCCGCCGCAGCAAAGGCCATCGCTGATGTCTCGGTCGCCCCATTCAGGTGATGCCCCAGGACGAGGGCTGAAAAGAGATCACCCGTCCCATGGGGGACGGATTCGCGGTAAGGCACCTCGCAGGCTTTCACCCCATCCTCGTCGATCAGCAGGTTCTCGAGCATTGGGCCCCTGCGCCTCGCGGAGGTCACCAGCACTGTCGCGGGCGCCAGTCCCCGCGCGGCATTGGGTAGAACGTCATCCGTCTTTATCGGGATATCCGACAGCCAGCTCAGCTCGAACCGGTTTGGAGTGATGATGTCTGCTAAGGGAACCAGTTCGTCACGAATGGCCGCTGCGGCGGCAGCCTCTATGTAGAGGCCCTTCGGCTCGTCTCCGAGGACCGGATCGCAAAGGTACGTTAGCTTGCCGTTAGCCCTGAGCCGCCGAATCACGCTTGCCGCCAGACAGGCATGTTCGGCGCTCGGCAGATAGCCGGTGATGGCAGCGTCGATTTCACCGAGCCAGCCGTTCCGGTCGAGCGCATCGACCACTTCTTCCAGAACAGCGGTCTCGACGCGCATCCCTGCGGCGTGCGGGTGGCCGGGATGGTTCGAAAGAATAATGCTCGGCAGCGGCCACACCTCGTGCCCGAGCCGCTGCAGCGCCGGCACGATTGCGGAAAGGCCAACATGCCCGCGAACCACCTGCGACGAGAAGGCGAGCACGCGGGCCATTCGAGCCTCATTCAGATTACATTGAGTTCCCGTATCGGCCGGCGTTCAGCAATTCGCTCGTAGCCGAAGCGGGTCAGATCCAATGTGCGGAACTCGCCATAGGCGATCAACTCCGCGATCGCCCGGCCGGCAGCCGCCGACTGCTGGAGACCATGTCCGGAGAAGCCATTCGCAAAGTAGAAGTTACGAATTTCCGGATGGGGCCCGATGATCGCGTTCTGGTCGAGCGTGTTGTAATCGTAAAATCCCGCCCAGGCATTCACGACCTTGAGCGACTCGAATACCGGTACCCGGGTTGCAAGACGCGGCCAGACCTCCTCTTGGAACAGGCTGTAATCGATCGCGTCGAGGTCCTCCGCTGGTGGCTCGTTCTCCTCATCCGGCGAGACTCCCGTGAGGAACAGCCGGCCTTCTGGGCGGAACCAGACCCCGCTGGCATCCGCCGTGAGAGGGCCTCGCCGAAGCTCCTCCGGCGCGTCCCGGCAATCAACGACATACACGTACCGCTTGCGAGGCTCGACCGGCAGGTGAATGCCCGCCAGAGCGGCCACGATGCCGCCGGAAGGGCCGGCAGCATTGACGACAGCACCGCACGCGATGCGCCGGCCGCTTGCCAGCTGAACCGTCTCGACCGCCTGACCGTTCACCTCCATTGCGGTGACTGTGTCATGGAGGTACTCCACCCCTGCTGCGCGCGCGGCCGTCCGGAAAAGCGTCGTGAGGCTCACCGGATCAAGCCAGCCTTCGCCGGATGCGCCGAAGCTGCCGCAGGCCACCCCTTCAGTGGCGAGCCAAGGAAAGCGCGCCTTCAAGCCGTTTGCATCGAGCAGGTGAATGTCGGCGCCGTGGGCGCGCTGGGTCTCGACATTCGCCGCGAGAACATCCGCGCCCTCTTCGGAAGCGAGAAGGAGATAGCCCTGCTCGTGAAAGCTGACATCGGCCTCCGGACCGAAGCGCTCCTTCAAATTGCGAACCAGGTCGAGCATGACCTGGGACATGGCGATGTTTTCCGGAGTAGAGAACTGTTGGCGCAGCCCGCCGGCAGACCGTGCGGTGCTGCAGGTGGCGAAACTTGGATCCCTCTCGACGATAACGACCCGGCGCTCGTCCAAGACGCCCGTCTGCGCCAAGTAGTAGGCTGCCGCACAGCCGATGACGCTGCCGCCGACGATCACGATGTCTGTTGATAGGTCCGCCATACCTTCTCCACACATCCAGCCGAACTCGCATTGTGCCGGAGCGTGCTCCGGGTGCCAAGCGGACTTGCCCGCGCAAAAGGAAATTCTGGCTTTCAAAATCTGACGCCGCTGCACTAGCTTACGGCTTGGAATAGACATCACGCGAGTAGAAGCGATGCCCGTTCGCCCCCGCCGTAGTGCGCTCTATATGCCGGGCTCAAATGCCCGCGCACTGGAGAAAGCAAAGACGCTCGCCGCCGATGTGGTCATCTTCGACCTGGAGGATGCCGTCGCGCCCGAAGCGAAGGCATCTGCGCGCGAGCAGGTCATGGCTGCCGTCACGGGCGGGGGCTACGGCCAACGTGAGCTGGTGGTGCGGATCAATGGCCTCGATACGCCGTGGGGTCGTGAGGACCTTGCCAGGGCTGCAGCGGCCGCACCGGATGCCATTCTGGTGCCGAAGGTTTCGTCCGCGGCGCAGCTCGCGGAGGTCGGGAGGGCTCTCGCCTCGGCACCCGAGAGGGTCAGCGTATGGGCGATGATCGAGACGACGCTCGGCATTCTCAATCTGCGGGAGATCGCCGGCGCCGCCCGCGATCCGGCGACACGCTTGACCTGCTTCGTCCTGGGCACCAATGACCTGGTCAAGGAGACCCGGGCGGAGCTCGACGAGAACCGGACCGCTGCGCTCTACTGGCTGTCCGCCGCAGTCACCGCGGCGCGCGCTCATGGAATCGACGTCCTCGACGGCGTCTACAATTCCTTCAAGGACATCGAGGGCTTCCGCCGGGAATGCATCCAGGGCCGCCGGCTCGGCATGGACGGCAAGACGCTGATCCACCCCGATCAGATTGCGCCGGCCAACGAAATCTTTTCCCCGGCGGCCGCCGAGGTGGAGTGGGCTCGGAAGGTCATCGCGGCATTCGCAGAGCCGCAAAACCAGGGCAAGGGCGTCATCACCGTCGATGGCCGCATGGTCGAGCTGCTGCATGCTGAAATCGCGCGGCGGACGGTCGAGATCGCGGAGGCGATCGCCGCCCGCGAAAACGGCTGACACCGCCATCTGGGAAGCTCTCATGACATCAAGCAAGACGAACCCCGGCAACTTCTTCGAGGACTTCCGGCTCGGCCAGGAGATCCATCACGCGACCCCGCGCACGCTGACCGAAGGGGATGTTGCCGTTTACGCCAGTCTCTACGGCCCGCGTTTCGCCGTGCAATCGTCCGACATGTTCGCCCGGGCGATCGGCTATCCGCGCGCACCCATCGACGACCTGCTCGTGTTCCACACCGTATTCGGCAAGACGGTGCCGGACATCTCGCTCAATGCCGTCGCCAATCTTGGGTATGCAGACTGCCGCTTTCTGGCGCCGGTCTATCCGGGGGATACTCTGAGCGCCCAATCCGAGGTGATCGGGCTGAAGGAGAACTCGAGCCGCGAGACGGGTGTCGTATACGTCCGTTCAAAAGGGCTCAATCAGGATGGCGAGACGGTCCTCGAATACGTCCGCTGGGTCATGGTGCGCAAGCGGGACAAATCTTCACCGGCGCCGCAAGCGCACGTGCCTGATCTGCCCGAGCGCGTCGCGCCCGATGCGCTAGGCCACGCACTGCCGCTGCTGGCGCGAGCCGACTACGACATGCAGATGGCGGGCTCGCCGTTCCTGTGGGGGGACTATGAACCAGGGGAGCGCATCGACCACTCCGACGGGATCACCATCGAAGAGGCGGAGCACCAGCTCGCGACGCGCCTCTACCAGAACACCGCCAGGGTGCACTTCAACCAGCACACGGAGAGCGCGGGTCGCTTCGGGCGGCGCCTGATCTACGGCGGCGTGGTGATTTCGATGGCCCGTGCGCTGTCGTTCAACGGTCTTGCCAACGCCTATCACATCGCAGCGATCAACGGCGGCCGGCACGTGGCCCCATGCTTCGCGGGCGACACGATCTACGCCTGGACGGAAGTTCTGGAAAAGGAGGAGCTGCCCCATCGCAGCGATCTCGGCGCCCTGCGCGTCCGACTGGTCGCCCTCAAGAACCGCGCCGCAAGCGATTTCCCCTACAAAACCGATTTGGGGGACTACGAGGAGGGTGTGGTGCTCGATCTCGACGCCTGGCTGCTCATTCCGCGCTAGCAACTCGGCTCGGAACCAGGACTTGCGGCGCGGTTCTGCGAGCAAAGGACACTCGGTCGCCAGCCTTGATCGCCCCTCTCACGCCGAGAAATTCGCTTGACGTCGGACCCGCGGGCGCTGGCGAAGTTCCAGATCATCACACCAGATCAGGTATTCCCGTGCCGCGGAGCTGGCATGCGTCCGTTCGAGTAATTGCTGCGGTGGCGAACGCGCGCTACAAGACCCCCCGACGTTATCTGCGCCACGAGGAGAGCCCCATGGCCGAAGCGAAGGCACGGGAGCTGCCGCGGATCGAGCGACCGCTCTCGCCGCACCTGCAAGTCTTTTCGCCGCTCATCAACATGGTGATGTCGATCGTCCACCGTATCACCGGGGCGGCGCTCTACTTTGGGAGCCTTTTGCTCGTCTGGTGGCTGCTCGCTGCGGCGAGCGGACCGGAGCAGTTCGCGACGGTGAACTGGTTCTTCGGCACCTTCATCGGCAAGATCATCTTGTTCGGCTATACGTGGGCCCTCATTCATCACGCACTTGGCGGCATCCGGCACCTCATCTGGGACACCGGCCTCGCGTTCGATCTGAAGTCCGTGGATATCCTGTGTTGGGGCACCATCATCGGCTCGGTGACACTCACTGTGTTGATCTGGGCTGTGGTGCTGCTGGGCGGAGGGGCATGACACGATGCGTACACCATTGAAGAATGTCCGCCGGCTCGGATCGGCTAAGGACGGCACAGACCATTTCTGGCGCCAGCGCCTCACAGCTGTCGGAGCCCTGCTGCTCCTGCCCTTCATGCTGTGGTTCGCGATCACGCTTTTCGGCGCCGACTACCAAACAGTCAGGCAAACGCTGGCGAGCCCGATCGTGGCGATTCTGCTCGTGGTCTTCATCGTGACGAGCGCCGTACATATGCGGCTCGGCATGCAGGTGATCATCGAGGACTACGTGCATACGGACGGCACCAAGATCGCCCTGCTGATGCTGAACACGTTTTTTGCGGTTCTGATTGGACTTGCGGGCACGTATGCGGTGCTCAAGATGAGCTTTGGGGTAGCAATGTGATGGCTGATGCGAGCGGCAAGAGAGGTGAATCCGGGGTTGCCAAACCCGCAGTGACCGGACGGGCCTACCCCCTTACAGACCACACGTTCGACGTCGTGGTGGTCGGCGCGGGCGGCGCAGGCTTAAGGGCCACGCTCGGAGCGGCGCAAGCCGGGTTGAAGACGGCCTGCGTGACGAAGGTGTTTCCAACCCGCTCCCACACGGTTGCCGCCCAGGGCGGCGTCGCGGCGGCTCTCGGCAACATGGGGCCGGACGACTGGCGCTGGCACATGTACGACACCGTGAAGGGCAGCGACTGGCTCGGCGACCAGGACGCCATCGAATATCTCTGCCGGAATGCCCCGGAAGCGGTATACGAGCTCGAGCATTTCGGCGTGCCCTTCAGCCGGACGGAGGACGGCCGCATCTATCAGCGCCCGTTCGGTGGCATGACGACCGAGTTCGGCGAGGGACCGCCGGCCCAGCGCACGTGCGCAGCCGCCGACCGTACCGGGCACGCGATGCTGCACACGCTCTACGGTCAGTCGCTGCGCTACTCGGCCGAGTTTTTCGTCGAGTACTTCGCCATCGATTTGCTGATGAACCAGGAAGGGGCGTGCTGCGGTGTCGTCGCGCTGTCCCTCGAAGACGGGACCGTCCATCGCTTCCGCGCCAAAAAGACCATTCTGGCGACCGGCGGTTATGGCCGTGCCTACTTCTCTTGCACTTCGGCGCACACCTGCACCGGCGACGGCAACGCGATGGTGCTGCGTGCCGGCCTGCCGCTGCAGGACATGGAATTCGTGCAGTTCCACCCGACAGGCGTCTACGGCGCCGGTGTTCTGATCACCGAAGGCGCGCGCGGCGAGGGCGGGTACCTGACGAACTCCGAAGGCGAGCGCTTCATGGAGCGGTACGCGCCGCATGCCAAGGACCTGGCCTCGCGTGATGTCGTCTCCCGCTCGATGACGATCGAAATCCGTGAGGGCCGCGGTGTCGGGCCGAACAAGGATCACATCTATCTCCACCTCGATCATCTCGACCCGAAGATCCTGGCGGAGCGCCTGCCCGGCATCACCGAAAGCGCGAAGATCTTCGCCGGCGTGGATCTTCGCCGGCAACCGATCCCGGTGTTGCCGACGGTGCATTACAACATGGGCGGCATCCCCACGAACTATCACGGCGAGGTCCTGACCCTGAAGGACGGCAATCCGGATTACGTGGTGCCTGGATTGATGGCCATCGGCGAAGCGGCCTGCGTGTCGGTCCACGGCGCCAATCGCCTCGGATCGAACTCGCTGATCGATCTCGTTGTGTTCGGACGTGCCGCCGGCCTGCGTTGTGCCGAGACGGTCGAGCCGGGCGGAGCCCTGCCGGATCTGCCAGCAGACGCAGCAGATCTGGCGTTGTCACGGCTCGATCGCTTCCGTCATGCATCGGGCTCCACGCCGACGGCAAACCTGCGGCTCCAGATGCAGAAGACGATGCAGAATTACTGCGCCGTTTTCCGCGACGGGCCGGTGCTCGCCGAAGGGGTCGAGAAGATCACCGAAGTCTGGAAGCTGTCGGAAGACATCAAGGTCAGCGATCGATCGCTGATCTGGAACTCCGACCTCATCGAGACGCTCGAGTACGACAACCTGATTGCCCAGGCCGCCGTTACGGTCGTCGCGGCCGAAAACCGAAAGGAAAGCCGCGGCGCTCATGCGCGGGAGGATTACCCGAACCGGGACGATGTAAACTGGATGAAGCACACGCTGGTCTGGGCGGACTACGATACCAAGACGGTACGGATCGATTACCGGCCGGTCCACAACTACACGCTCACGAACGAGGTGAGCTACATCGAACCGAAGGCTCGCGTGTACTGAGGGCGACCCGGCACGTTTCGAACAGAATGGCGGCTTCCTGTCAGGACGCCGCCATTTTTCAAGCGCCTGTACTTGCCGTGATGGTGTCACCGCGCGGCCGTCGTGGGCGCTTCAGCCGATCAGCACGCTTTCCGCGCGCCTCCATCACCACCCGGTTTTTACTTTTCGTGCTGTGCATTCAGCAGAAATGTGAATCCCTCGGCTGATCTGAACCATGATACCGGCGCAGGAACGCATGAAGGCAGCTTCGAAGCCCGGCGACGACACCCGCCTCACCCCCGACCCGTTTTCCGCCGTGCTGCCGGCCTTGGCCGCCTTGGGAGCCCTCACGTCAATCGCGACCGTGAACTGGGTGGCCCAGGAGCGAACCTCCGAGCGCACCGGGGTGAGACGCAAGGCAAACGCCGTGCTGCGTGATCTCGAGAGCTGCTGTGTGGGCCTGCAGGAGATCTTCAGGAGATTCGAGCGCCATCCGAAGCTGTTCGCTGGCGAAGGCAAGGCGGCGGCATCGCCGCTCAAGTTCGGCGTCCATGGCCTGCGCATCACTCCCGATGAGGCAAGGCTCTATCAAAAATCGATGGACGACATCGCGTCCATGCTGGTGCTCGCCACGCAAAACAGCTTCGACGTCATGTCGGCCATCGAGGACGGCGAGATCGATGCGCCCGAGGAGCTGTTCTTTGGTTTCGGCGAGCAGCAAGAACGCCTCAACGGATTGCTCACGCAGCGCGCCACCCTGAAGACGTGCGTCGAGACCGGTTTGTCTGTCGCCGAACAACTCACCGCGCTTGTTCGCGGCCTGCGCCGGCATAGGGTGGAATGACGACAAGCTCCGTATCGACGAGCGATCGGCGTGCAGCGAATAGACCTGTTGACAGGCGCCCTTCAAGTCTCGCATGTCAGGCGCCGGGTGCGAGGCCCGATGTCTCGCCGAGCAAAAGGACTAGGGGCAATGGTCCAGCTTAGACTGCCAAAAAACTCGACGATCGAGCAGGGGAAGACCTGGAACAGGCCGAGCGGAAAAGGCGACTGGAAAGAGATCAAGGTCTACCGCTGGAACCCGGACGACTCCCATAATCCGCGGATGGACACCTACTGGATCGATCGCGAGACGTGCGGGCCGATGGTGCTCGATGCCCTCATCAAGATCAAGAACGAGATCGACGCCACCCTGACATTCCGCCGTTCCTGCCGCGAAGGTGTGTGCGGCTCGTGTGCCATGAACATCGATGGCATCAATACACTCGCGTGCACCAAGGCTCTCGACGATGTGAAAGGCGCGGTCTCCATTTACCCGCTGCCGCACATGCGGGTGGTGAAAGACCTCGTCCCCGACTTGACGAACTTTTATGCGCAGCACCGTTCGATCGAGCCATGGCTTAAGACGTCGAGTCCGACACCGGGCGAGGAATGGAGACAGTCCCGTGAGGATCGGGCGAAGCTCGATGGACTGTACGAGTGCATTCTGTGCGCTTGCTGTTCGGCAGCGTGTCCGAGCTACTGGTGGAATTCCGATCGCTACCTCGGCCCCGCCATCTTGCTGCAAGCCTACCGCTGGGTCATCGATTCACGCGATGAGGCAACCGGCGAGCGCCTCGACAATCTCGAGGATCCGTTCCGGCTCTACCGTTGCCACACAATCCTCAACTGCGCCAAGACGTGCCCGAAGGGCCTCAATCCGGCGAAGGCGATTGCGGAGCTGAAGAAGCTGATGGTGGAGCGGCGCGTCTGATAGGCTAACGAGCGCGTCCTCGCACGCAGACACTTAGCGCCGCGAACCCTCCACAAAAAATGGACCGGAGACGCTCCAGCGACCTCCGGCCGATGCGTGCAGCACATCATGTGCCGCAGGAAAACCAGTCCGTTCGTCATCCTGATGCCCGGTCAGGACGAGAAGCAGACCGGGTCAGGCTGCTTTCTTCTTTTTCGTAGCGGTCTTCTTGGCAGTCGCTTTCTTCGCGGCAGGCTTTTTCGCAGGAGCCCGGCGCTTCGCAGGCGCTTTCACGGCCGTCTTCTTGGAAGGAGCCTTCGCAGCTGGTGCCTTTGCGGTTTTCTTGGTCGGGGCCTTCGCGCGAGCCTTGCTTGCGGGCCTCCCCGCAGTTTTGGCCGGCGCCTTGGATGAAGTTGATGGTGTCCTTGCCATAATCCTTTCTCCCTCAGATTGATTCGAATCGATTCGAACTCTGCGAGCATGTGCAATCGATTTTAATTTGTTGACATCGATCATAAGTTATACGGCGCTATTCATAGTATTTCTTCGGCAGTGTTGCGCAGAATCATCAATTTTTCGAAGCATGAACGGGTTATCGGCGGTCGAGGAGAGTTCCTGCGAGCATGATCGGCTAACTCGATCAATTGCCAGGGCGACCCGGCGGTTGCTAAACGCTGATGCCCCGGTCTGCGTTCGGAATGGTTCCAGCCTCTTCCCGATTTTCCCGGTACTGTTTCATCAGCTCGCGCCATTAGCTGCCCCGTAGCGATGGGCATAGAACCTCGCGGCCACTGCCGCGTTTCACTTTTCGAAGCAAACGCCACCTTTGGAGAGATCGATGGCAGAGCTGAAGACGAAGGTGTCCAAGGAAGAGGCGCTCTACCAGGATGAACCGCGCGCCGGCGAGAAGTGCGAGGCGTGTAAGCACTTCATACCGGAGCAGAGCGCATGCGAGATCGTCGCCGGCCGTATTTCACCTCAGGGATGGTCGAAATACTTCGAGCCAGCCTGACGAATGATGTGTGCGGCCGCAGCTGATTTCTGCAGCCGCATCCGTTCAGGCCGCCTTGACGCGCCAGTTCTGAAGATCGAGCACGGCCATCATCAGGCCCATGCGATCATCCATTTCCTCGGCGAGGATCGAGAAGTAGTCCGGTCCATTCGGCACGATCTCGCCGATGACGTCGCCGTACTCGAAGCGAAGCGCTGCATCATACTTGCGCGCAATCGCCTGCATCTTTCCGTTTTCGGCGAGACAGCTCAGGTAGAGGCGCTTGATGCCGCGGTTGCGGGCTGCGCGGATCACGCGGCCCATGAGCTCGGTGCCAATGCCTTTGTCTTGCCATGGCCGCTCAACGGAAAATGCCGCTTCTGCCTCTTCGCCCCAAACGGCGCTGAGCTTTCTCAATTCCGCCGCTGCGCGAACGTCTCCCCCATCGAGGAAGCAATAGATGATGCTTCCCATATGATGCACCCGGCTCGCGTAATCCACGATGAACGCGTCCGAGACTGCGTGTGCGAAGCGCATCCGCCGGCTCTCCGCATCGAGCCGCAGGAGATGATCCCGAAACTTGTCCCCCTCCGTCGGCCAGAGCTTCCTGATCGCCCCTCCCCAGATCTGGTGATCGCTCATGATCGCACCTCCATCTGGCAGTGACCCGCGACCGCCCGGTCTTTCGCCGGGTCTGTTGCGGTGCACAAATCAAATGGATGAATGATGGCAAAACGACAAGTCAGGCTTCCGCTGACCTTCCCTGCAGCGATTGCAAAGCATGGGCTTGCATGAGCCTTCGTCTGCTTGACCGCTGCATCCAAGCAGGCTAGCCCGAGCGCCGATGTTGAAAGGACCTCTGGAGAGTTACGGTGCTCTGATCACTGCGGGCGGCATCGAGCCGGACGCGGCACAGCGCCATGCTGCCGAGCGTCTCAATGCACTGGCGCAAGCGCTCGCCCGCTGGCGGCCGAAGCGCAGTCTCTTCTCACTCTTCGCCGGCGCTTCATCTCCGCCTCCGCGCGGGCTCTACATCCACGGCGCCGTCGGCCGCGGCAAGACCATGCTCATGGACCTGTTCCATGCCAGCGTCGCATTCGAGCCGAAACGCCGGGTGCACTTTCATGATTTCATGGCCGACGTTCACGAACGGATCGCGCAAGCGCGCAAGAGCGAGCCCGGCGATCCGATCCCGGCCGTCGCGCGCCGGATAGCGGACGAGGCGAAGCTTCTCTGCTTCGACGAGCTGCACGTCACCGACATCGCGGATGCGATGATTCTCGGGCGCCTGTTCAAAGTGCTATTCGAGAGCGGAGTCGTGGTGGTCGCAACCTCGAATTCGCCGCCACAGGAGCTCTACCGGAACGGCCTCAATCGGCAGCTCTTCCTGCCGTTCGTGGACCTCATAGAGGACCACATGGACGTGCTGGAGCTGGCTGCTGCCAAGGATTTCCGGCTCGAAAAGCTCAATGGGCAGCAGCTTTATTTCACCCCTGCCGATGATGCAGCCCGGGCTCAGCTCGATGCGATCTGGCTATCACTGACGGGGAACGCCAGGGGTGAACGCAAGGACCTGGTCATCAAGGGCCGCACGCTGCGGGTGCCGCAGGCGGCCATGGGCGTCGCGCGCTTCAGCTTCTCGGACCTTTGCGAAAAACCGCTCGGGTCGCTCGACTATTTGCATCTCGCGCGCACCTTTCACACGCTTCTCATCGAGCGAATCCCCATCCTTGGACCGCAGCGGCGCAACGAGGCGCGCCGTTTCATCAACCTCATCGACACGCTCTACGACAACCGCGTGTGCCTGGTGGCAAGTGCCGAAGCCGAGCCCGATCAGCTCTACGTCAGCGGCGATGGTGCCGACCTGTTCGAGCGAACGGCATCTCGACTGATGGAGATGCGCTCTGAAGCCTATCTCATGGATCGCAACAGTCGCCGGGCGCGCGAGCAGGTCTCGTTCGGCAGCTGAGCGCCGGCTGCTGGCCTGCAGCTCCGCTGCTGATCTGCGGTCTACCTTGAACAGCCCGCGGTTTCCGGCTAACCACCTCGAAACAGGATGCTGACCGACTTGGATGCCTGACTGCTTGGGGGCGGCCCGTGTTTTCGAGTCGGCAGGCTCAGGCGACATCGCAGGTTCAGGGAGACAAGACCCATGGCGCGTAACAAGATCGCGCTGATCGGCGCAGGCATGATCGGCGGCACGCTGGCCCATCTCATCGGCCTCAAGGAGCTGGGGGATGTCGTCCTGTTCGACATCATGGAGGGCATTCCGCAGGGCAAGGCTCTGGACATTGCCCAGGCTGGCGGTGTCGAGGACTTCGATTGTGTGCTCAAGGGCACCAACAGCTATGCCGATATCGTTGGCGCCCAGGTCTGCATTGTCACCGCGGGCGTACCGCGCAAGCCGGGCATGAGCCGCGACGACCTGCTCGAGATCAATCTCAAGGTCATGCAGCAGGTCGGCGAGGGCATCAAGCAGTACGCGCCCGATGCTTTCGTGATCGTCATCACCAACCCGCTGGACGCGATGGTCTGGGTGATGCAGCAGAAGTCTGGCCTGCCCGCCAACAAGGTGGTGGGGATGGCGGGTGTGCTCGACAGCTCCCGCTTCCGCCTGTTCCTGGCGCAGGAATTCGGCGTCTCGGTCGAGGACGTGACGGCCTTCGTGCTGGGCGGTCATGGCGATTCGATGGTGCCGCTGACCCGCTATTCCACAGTCGCCGGCATTCCTGTGCCAGACCTCATCAAGATGGGCTGGACCACCCAGGAAAAGATCGACGCGATCGTCGCGCGGACCGCGAATGGCGGCGGCGAGATCGTGAAACTGCTTGAGCGT
>DASVDU010000320.1:0-15151 GCA_036380915.1 Hyphomicrobiaceae bacterium
GGCGCCTGATCCCGCATGTTGAAAACCGCGGCACCGTTTCGGCGAACCCATCAGCAGCTTCAGCCTATGGAAGAAAGAATCAACTCCGCGGAAAGCGTCCTGCGCCACCCCGGCCCCGCCTTGCGAAGCTGGTGGAGCGAAGCGCGTATGTCGGTCCCTCTCGGATATCAACTGGCAAAGCGGGACATGCAAGCCAAGTACCGCCAGACCCTTCTCGGCTATGTCTGGGCCCTGCTGCCCACTGTTGCGACGACGCTGGCATTCACGTTCATGCGCAGTGCAAACCTCCTCAATACCGGCGATACGCAGATCCCCTATCCGTTGTACGTGCTTCTCGGCGCGATGTTCTGGCAATTGTTTACGAACGCGCTCTTACAGCCGATGAGCATCGTTCAGTCTTCGAAGTCGATCCTCACCAAGATGCAGTTCCCGCGTGAGGCTCTCCTGGTTACCGCCGTCCTTCTGGTTTTGGTCGACTTTCTGATCAAGCTAACTCTGCTGCCAGTGGTATTCCTAGTGTTCGGCGCCTGGCCCTCCTGGGACATCTTTCTGATGCCCGTCATATCGGCGGCCATTGTCGTGGCTGGCATGGCGATCGGCATTCTGCTGGTGCCGATCAACCTGATTTTCCAGGACACCAAGATGGCCGTGCAGTTGATCCTGTCGTTCATGATTCTGGCGACACCCATCGGTTACGTCACACCTGCTGAGGGATGGTTGCGCGTCCTGGTGACCCTCAACCCAATGTCGGGGCTGATCGAGGCAGCCCGGGCAAGTATGACGGCATTGCCAATGCCGGCCCTCGCAAGCTGGGGGCTGACGACCGGCAGTTCTTGCATTCTTTTGTTCATCGCGTTGGCCTTTTATCTTATTGCGCTTCCGATCGTCGTCGAGAGGCAGAGCGCATGACGTCCGAGCTTATCGGCGTCGAGGCACCGCCGGCCGCCGACTCCGGAACCGACGGCGAGACGCTGGTCGAGGTCGAGGGGGTTTCGAAGAAGTTCGCGCGCAGCCTACGCAAGACGTTGTTCTATGCCGTCCGGGATCTCGGCAGCGAGGTGACCGGTCGGTCGGTAAGTCCCGTTCTTCGACCAGACGAATTCTGGGCGCTGCAAGGGCTGTCATTCACTTTGCGTCGCGGCGAAGCGCTCGGCATCATCGGCCCCAACGGCGCCGGGAAGTCGACCCTGCTCAAGATAATCACCGGCATCATAAAGCCGACCACCGGGTTCGTCCGGACCCGCGGACGTGTTCAGGCCTTGATCGAACTCAGCAGCGGCATGAATCCCACGCTCACAGGGCGTGAGAACATCTATATCCGCGCCACGCTGCTTGGCATGCCGAAGTCGTTGATCAAAGAACGCTTCGACGACATTGTGTGCTTTGCCGAGTTGGAGGACGACATCGACATGCCGGTGCAGAATTACAGCAGCGGCATGCGCGTCAAGCTGGGTTTCTCGATCGCCATCAATGTCGATCCGGATGTTCTGATCCTCGACGAGGTTCTTGCGGTCGGCGACCAGCGCTTCCGCGCCAAGGCGCGCGAGGCCATGTCGGCGCTGCTGCGGCGTGATGTCGCCCTTATCTTCATTTCCCACAACATGGGTCAGGTCCTGAGCATCACCGACCGCGTGCTGTGGCTTGACCGTGGCAAGATGAAGGAGGTTGGTCCGTCGAGGGAGGTGTGCTCCCGATACCTGACGCATCAGCAGAAAGCGGCTGTGGATCAGTCGGGCGATCAGCCGGTTCTGATCAACAGGAGTATCGATACCTTCCGCCTCGAAGGCATTCAGCTGTCTCACGGAGGCCAGCCGCTTCCGAGGGACTTCGTAATTCCGTCATCCGAGACAGACCGGATCTATGATCTCGATCTGGAGTTCTCCGCCCAAGATGATGCCGAGGAAGATGAATTCTATTACGGGCCTTTTGTCGGGCGGAACGACACGGATTGGCAGGCTTACTGTTATATCCAGGACAGAATACGCGTCAGGTCTGGTGAGCGCTTCAAGCGCCGATTCAGAATCGATCTTTCCCGGTTCAATCCCGGCTATTACCAATTTGGGCTTCTGATTCTGCCGGAACGTGACGTTTCGGTCGTATCATTCGGAGCCTATGCAATTCTTCGTTTCACCGTGGAGCCCAGAGAGGTTCTTCAGGGTGGCTGGGAAGCTGGGCAAATCCACCATCGGCGAATGATCGACAACTCCTTGGGTGCGAATCTCCTGCCCGTGGAGATTCAGGGTCGTGCCGACTCGCGGCACCCCGATCCAAGTCAACGGAAGCATGATATGGAACCACGTCAAGCAAACAATGTCGTGCACATGTCTGCCTCGGAAGGCAGCGCTCGCGAGCGCCAAATTGAACGCAAACAATGACAGGCAAGCACCTTCCTACCGCAGGGCGCCATGAACGAATGAGAGATATGGTCAATGCGTGAGCGCCTTTACGACGGAGCTCTAGCGCTCCACAAGCAGCTCGGTTATTGGCTTGGACAAGGCTTCGGAGGGCGCCGCACGCTCCGCGCGGAAGCTGCCGCCGCACGACGCTTTCTACCCTCTTCCGGCGCTATCATACTTGATGTCGGCGCACACCGCGGTGAATGGAGCCGGGCGCTCCTCGACATAGCCGGCCCGCAACTGGCAAGCATCTATGCCTTTGAGCCAGCACCCGAGAATCACGATTTCATCAGGAAAATTGCCGACCCGCGCCTCGAACTCGTTCCGCTCGCCGTCAGCGACCGCCCGGAACAGCTCGTTCTTTACAGCCACGTTCCAGGCGCCAGCATATCCTCGGTCTATCGCCGGAAACTGGATCATTACGGCATAGAGTTCGATAAAGAACGCTCCGTTGAATGCACCACCGTCGATGCGTTTCTCTCGGAGAGGGATGTCGCAAGGGTAGACTTTCTCAAGCTGGACGTCGAAGGGCACGAGATGAAGGTGCTGGAGGGAGCTCAGAAGGGCCTAGCTTCAGGGAAAATTAGAGCCTTATCGTTTGAATTCGGCGGATGCAATATCGATTCCAGAACTTACTTGCGCGATTTCTGGTTCTTCTTGAATGATCTCGGATTTGCAATTTACATCATCAATCCGCTGTCGGGCATACATGCTATCGAGAAATATCATGAACGGCAGGAATCTTTCCTTACGACAAACTATATTGCCGTTCGAAGCTAGACAGGCTTCGAGTCGCGACTGGGCGAGTTGAGAAGGTAATAACGGTGCAGCGTTCAACGGTGACGACGAGACAAGACCCGGCGCCTGATGACGTCGGCCACGAGCGAGCCTCGGAGATCATACAGACGGAAGAGTCCGATTTTCGGAATATCGTCCTGAACCACGCCCGAAAGGCCCTGAATCGGGAGGACATTGGAGCGCTTCAGGACTTGCTGGCGTCGGAACGAGGAGCGATGCTCATGGAAGTTCTGATGCAGCGCCGTTGCCTGACGGACTTGCTCGAGTTGAACAGGCGGAAGAATCAATGGCTCCTGAATCACCGTCGGGATGTTACCTCGCAATCAGGCGAAGACGGTGTTATCGAGAAGATTCTTGAGTTCATCCCCGATCAAACGGAATGGTGCGTCGAGTTTGGCGCACTGAATGGAGAACTCTACAGCAATACGTACAATTTGATCGTGAACCGTGGCTGGTCATCCATCCAGATCGAGGGTGAGTCATCCTATCACAAAAGGCTCCAGCAGACTCATGCGGGCAGGGAGAACGTCCATTGCCTTAACCAGTTTATCGGGTTGAAAAAAGGAAGTACCCTCGACGAAATTCTTGCGAAATTCCCAATTCCGAAGGACTTCGACCTCTTGTCGATCGATATTGACGGATGTGATTATCACGTCTGGCAGTCATTGAAGAACTACAGGCCGAAGATCGTCGTTATCGAGTTCAACCCGGCCATCCCCCCCCACATCACCTTCGTCCAGGCGCCGGACCTCCGGTTGCGCGAAGGCAGCTCCCTCCGCGCAATGTGGGAGCTCGGCAAGGAGTTGGGCTATACACTGGTCTGCAACACCTTCGCGAATGCGATATTCGTCCGAACCGATTACGCGAAGCCCTTCGGTGTGGAAACAGATGATCCCGAACCGTTCTTTCGATCCCGGGAGCTTCTCTTCGATCTTTTCCAGCTCTTCGATGGCACGCTCGTTGTCGAGGGCAACCGGACCCTCAACTGGAGCAAGGTGCCCTTCGGCAGCCGAGATCTGCAGGTGATGCCGTCTTTCTGTAGAGGGCCGTACTGGACGCGCTTTCCCTTCATCAGGACGAAGTGGTTGCAGCTGTTCCACCCGAACAGGATGCGGAATCGCAAACGTGCTCCCAAGGATTATTGACAGCGTTTTTACCGGCTGCTCTGCCATAGACAGAACGGTCGAGAATGTCCGTTAGGCGCCGAATAATTTAGAGACAGGTCCGTGCCGTTCCTCAACAAGATTTCTGCAAAACGAAAAAGAATAAAAACGTGGATGCGAGACATTAAGAAGGCGAGAGCATCCCGACGGATCAATTTTTTTCTCAAGCGCTCGCGCGGCGTGATCCACATCGGCGCAAGCAGCGGCCAGGAACGCGACCTCTACGCAGAGCACGATCTGAAAGTCTTGTGGCTTGAGCCTATCCCGGACGTTTTCGACCAACTGACCGAGAACATAAGGAGCTATGCGGAACAACGAGCGCTTCAAGCCCTGCTCCTCGATCAGGACGATGTCGAAGTCGCGTTACATATCGCGAGCAACTCGGGAAAGTCGTCATCCGTCCTGCCGATGAAAGATCACAAGCGGATGTGGCCTCATGTGCATTATGACGGGCAGCTTTCCATGCGTAGCATCACTCTCGATACTCTGATCCAAAGAGAGGGCATCGACGGGCGGAGCTATGACACGATCGTCATGGACACGCAGGGATCGGAGCTCCGCGTCCTTATGGGCGCCCGTTCTACCTTGCAGGGGATCACTTACGTCAAGGTAGAGGCAGCGGATTTCGAATCCTACGAAGGCGGATGTACGGCCGAGGACCTGAGCGCCTTCTTCGGCGAGGCAGGCTTCGTCGAAGAACGGCGCCAATGCTTCTCGAGCATGCCGGGCGTCGGCAGCTATTACGACCTGGTCTTTCGTCGGCTGGAAAAAGCGCAGCAGCCGACATGAGTAGACGAATAGGAGCGGTGAAGACGCTGGCGCGGGTGGTTCGGAACCGGCGCCTGATCAAGCGGGTGGTTGCGGCCCCGACCGTCAAACTCAACCTCGGCTGCGGCAGCAACCGGCAGGATGGATATGTCAATGTCGACGTCCGACCGCTGCCGAGCGTCGACCTTGTCGCAGGGCCGAAGAATTGCGTTCGGTATTTTTCCGGCCGCTGTGACGAGATCTATATCTCCCATGTCCTTGAGCATTTCGCCAGCCCGGGCAAGGCGAAGCGCGATCACGACGAGACGGTCCTCGGCTTCTTGAAGACTGTCCACATGCTTCTCAAACCGGGCGGTGTCATACGGGTCGCGGTTCCTGACTTCGGGGCGATTGCAAGGCTTTATGTGGAAGGCCGCCTCCCGCTCTACCCGCGCCTCCTCGGGCGACTGTGCGGCGAGCAAGACTACCGGGAAAACCTCCACAAATGCCTGTTTGACCGCTCCTTTCTCGAGCAGTGCCTGACCGAAACAGGATTCGTGAACGTGCAGGAATGGGATCCGAAGACCACCGGTCTGTGCCGCGATTCCAGTTTCGACGAGCTCGACGGCGTACGAACCAGCCTCAACCTGATAGCCGAGAAAGGTTGATGGAGAGTCGGCCGCGTGTCCTGTTCGTCCATGCCGGTGGGCGTAGGGAACGGCTTGCGCAGCTAGAGCAGGGCGTTCCAATGGCGCAGGAGTTTTTCTACGGCCTGCCCCAACTGCGAAAGCGGGGATTGGAGGTCGGCCTCCTCGAAACGACGGAACTCGCACCCGATCCGGAAACCTGGCGCTATCGGTGGGCCGCCCGCAAGGACCGTCGGCGGAGCGGTGAATTGGGAATGGAGCACTGCGAGCGCCTATTCGTCGAAGAGAGGCATCGCCTACGGGCCTACGATCTCCTACTCGCCGGTACCGAATATGTCGCCCTCGGCCTTGCCGATCATTTGCGAGGCTGGCGTGGGCGGGCGCGCGTGCCCATGCTGTTCTTCGTCATGGGTATGCTCAGCAAGCCGTTACGCCGCTTCCCCGACGGCAGCCGACAACGGCAGCGGGCACTGAACAGGTATCGGAATCTGTTGCAGGTGTCGCGGGGCGCTCTGTTTCTCGGCGAGGGTGAGTATCGCGCAGCGCTGAATCTCTTCCCCGAGCTGCATCTGCGGTTGCACTTCGTCCCCTTCGGGGTCGATACGGATTTCTGGACACCGGGTCAGGAGGCGCCGAACGCAAGCGCGCGATATGTCCTCTTCATCGGCAATGACGCGAACCGGGACATCGACATGCTGCTTCAGATCGCGCGGGCGATGCCGGAGCAGCGGTTCGTGGCGCTGTCGTCACTGCTCGGGGACAGGGCCGTTCCGCCCAACCTGGAGGTCATAGCCAGTCATTGGAAGAAGGCCGTTCTGACAGACGCGGAGGTTCGCGCCTACTACCGGAACGCCGCGGCCGTTCTCCTTCCCATCAGGGAAACCCTTCAGCCGTCGGGACAGAGCGTCGCGCTTCAGGCGATGGCGTGCGGCTGCCCGGTCGTGATCTCGGGGTTCGAAGGCTTTTGGGAAAGCGGCGTTTTCAGCAATGGCGAGGATATTCTCTTCGTCCAGCCGAACACGCCGGAGACGTTCATCAGAATTCTGTCGAGCTTGACCCGCAATCCGGACTCGGCCCGCCGGATTGGATTGAACGGTCGGGCGCGAGCGCTCGAACGGTATCGGCTTGACCATTTCGCCGACCGACTCGCATACATAGTGGCAGCAGCGGAAGCCGAATCTATCTCTCGAAAAGACCGCCCCGTTAACGAAAATGCGGGCTCGTTCGTCTAAGCAATACGCGGCGATGTGTTGTAGAAAATAGAAAAATGAAGCCTTGGCGATGAAGAAAATTCTTGGTGTCCGGTTTGGCCACGACGCAGCGGCATGTCTGGTCTATGAGGGGCGCATCATTGCAGATGTCGCGGAAGAGCGCTTTACCCGCAAGAAGAACGACGGCTCCTTTCCGGTCCATGCCATTCGCTTCTGCCTGGAGTCCGCCGGGATCAAGTCGTCCGATCTCGATGCCGTGGCCGTTGCCTCAGAGTATGTGGCGCCGGAGTTCGCCCATTTCTTCCCGGGCCTGATTCCACTGCAGACCACTGCGCCCGTGTCACAGGACCCACTCCCGATCTACATGGATCGTTTTCCAGTCGCCCCCGAATGTCGGCTGGTGCCCGTCGAGCACCACCGCGCCCACGCCGCGAGCGCCTATTACACGGCCGGCCTCGGCCGAACGGAGCGAGCATTGGTCGCCGTGTTGGACGGCATGGGCGACCGCTCTTCTGTGAGCATTTGGCGAGGGCACCACAATCGGCTCGAGCCGCTGGCCTCTTGGGACGTTGGAGGATCCATCGGCCGATTCTACTCGGCCGCCACCGAAGCCCTCGGATGGCGCCACGGAAGCGACGAGTGGAAACTGATGGGGCTCGCACCTTACGGCACGGCCCGGCCAGGCTTGTTCGATCGCTTCTATCCTGTCTACGGGAACGGTGAGCTGATCGAGGCGCGGCACTACGCCAAAGTCCATCGCTTCCCCGATCACGGCACTTTTCACTATCACATGGATGAGGCGGTGGCGCTCCGGAACCTGTTGCACGACGTGACCCGGGAGGATTTCGCCGCAGAGGCACAGCGCGTCGCGGAAGAGCAGGCCCAGGCCCTTATTCTGCCTTGGCTGGACCGTGAAGACACGCGCACGCTCTGCTGCGCCGGCGGCTTCTTCCTGAACGTGAAGCTCAACGGAAAGCTTTGGCAGTCGGGACGGATCGATCATCACTGGGTCTATCCCAACCCGGGTGACTCAGGCCTGCCGGCAGGAGCCGCCCTGGCTGTGTACTACGAAGCGCATCCCGAAGCCGAGATGGAGCGCTTGGAGCATCTCTACCACGGCCCCGAGTTCTCCAACGAGGAGATCCGGGCAGCATTGGAGGCCCGCCATATTCCATACACCCGCCCGGCGGATCTTCCCGGAACAGCGGCCCGACTCCTGGCTGAAAACAGAATTCTCGGCTGGTTCCAGGGCCGCATGGAGTCCGGGCCCCGGGCCCTCGGAGGCCGATCGATCCTGATGAGTCCGCTACGCGCCGAGAACAAGGACATCATCAACGCATCGGTGAAGTACCGCGAGGCCTTTCGGCCGTTCTGCCCGGCCCTGTTGGATGAGAAGAAGGATGACTATCTCGTGCAACCGCGCTCCGAGCCCTTCATGATCACCGGTTTCGATGCGGCTCCCGGTCGGCGCGACAATATTCCGGCGGTGGTCCATGTCGACGGATCGTTGCGGCCGCAGACCGTACGGAGCGAGGTAAACCCGCGCTTTTATGCCCTGATCAACGCGTTCGGCAACCTCACGAACGAGTATGTGGTCCTCAACACATCCTTCAATGTGAAGGGTGAACCGATCGTCTGTACGCCGAGCGACGCGATCAAGTGCTTCTTCGATACCGGTCTGGAATATCTGGCGATCGGCGATTTTCTCGTGGCGAAACCCGGCATCGCATGATGCGCGCCGGTCCATCGATGATCGAGACTCAAGCCGTCGCGACGACGGTGTCCCTTGAACGGCAAGAAGCCGGCCCGCTCCCGGCAACGGTAGCTTACATCCACCACGGGCAGGTTCCGGGCGGCGCGCCGACGAGCTTGCGCATTCTGGTCGAGGAAGTCGGACGCCAGGCGCCGCGAACCAAGCGGCAGATCTGGTGTGTCTTTCCGCCCATGATGCCTTACTTCGCGCAGATCGACGGAGCGCAAGTCGACAAATACATCGAAACCCCAGTCCTGACCGGCAAGAAGTTCATCGGCTGGAGCCCGTTTTTCCAAACCAAGACGCTTGGTCTGCTACTGCGCCAGCTGATGGCCACCCGGACAACGATTGCCCGCGAGGTGGCCTGGTTGCGTCGCAATCGACCGGACATCGTGCATTTGAACTCCGCTACTCTGTGGACATCGGCCATCGCGGCACGGCGCGCCGGCATCCCGCTCGTTTGGCATGTTCGCGAGACCTTGCGTGGCGGACCTTGGAATGCCCGCAAGCGCCTTTATGGGGCCTTCCTGCGTCGTACCGCCGATGCCGTCATCGCCATCAGCCCACAGGATGCGGCGAGCCTCGGCAGCGACCGCGAGGGTAAGGTCAACGTCATATACAACGCGGTCAGTTTGGATCACTTCATGCCGGAACGCCACGATGGGCGGGCTGCGCGCAAGTCCCACGGCATCCCCGAGGATGCCTTCGTGATCCTGAGCCTCGGCGGCTTCTCCTATCGCAAGGGCGCGTGGCAGCTCATCAGGGCGCTGAAGATACTGCCCGACCGCTTCCACCTCGTGGTTGCGGGCGACCACCTGCCGAGACAGCCAGTACGCCAGACGACGCTCATGACGCTCCGATGGCGGCTTGAGGACTTGGCGGTTCGGATCGGCTGGCGGGCGACGCAGACCTGGCGCTATCCCGAGCGCGTGAAAGCCGAATCCGCCAGTGTCGAAAGCCGGCTCCATCAAGTTGGTCATCTCGACGATGTTGCACCTCTAATCGCGGCCTGCGACGTTCTCGTCTTCGCTGGAACCATCCCCCATTTCGCCCGCCCCATCTATGAGGCCTGGGCCATGAAGAAGCCGGTCGTGGCATTCGACACGCCGGTCATGCGATCCGAGATTGCGAACGGCGAGGATGGTCTTCTCGTTCCGCGTGACGCGCCGGAAGCGCTGGCCGCAGCTTTCACGTTCATCGCACAGAACGCCACCCGCGCCCGCGAGTTCGGAGAGCGGGGTCGCATCAAGGCTCTCGGCCGTTTCGACAGCAGTGCGAACGTTAGGGCCGTGCTGAACGTCTATCGTAAGCTCATGACCAACCTTTCCGCCAAGGTTGCCACTGCGACCTCGCGCGACTTTCCGAAGAGGCCGTGATGCGTATTCTGCTCACGACCGAGCAAACACAGGCCATTTCAACACTTATCAATCTGGAGAACCTCCGCCGCCTCAACGAGATCGACGGCGTCACCTTCACCGCCTTCCGCCAGGATTATAAGAACTTCGACGTAATCTTGTTCATGGGCTACGACCCGCGGGTATCGGAGGCTCGTACCGTCAACCCGGCGGCAAAGATCGGCGTGGTCGATATTCGCCCGGGGACGCTCGAAGCGGCCCGCGGTGCCGACTTTCTCGTCTCCAATGGCCCCGAGATGAGTGCCATGGCCGCGCGTTACTTCTCGAACGTCTTCGAGTACCCGATTTTCCACGAGGCCAAAAAGCAGGAACGGGCGCCTGCGAATGAGAAACCGGTGATCGTCACTTATCACGGCAACCGCGCGCACGCGACATCGATGTTCCCTCATGTGACCCGGGCGCTCGAAGAGCTGGCGCAGGACGTGCCGCTGGAGCTTCACGTCATCTACAATGTCCAGGCCCTATCCCCGATACCCGAGAAATTCCTCCCCGGGCGAGCCGTCCAGGTGCGCACCATCAATTGGCATGATCGCGTATACGAACAAGAGCTTGCACAAGCCGATATCGGTATCGTGCCGAACCTCACGCCGATGCACCGTCGACGCGAGGCACTGCAGAGCACGGCACCAAACGATGACGCCTTCGGCGCGCATCCGAGCGAGTACCTGGTCCGCTACAAGGCAACCAGCAATGCGGGCCGTATCCTGGCTTTCGCGCAGCATGGCATACCCGTGATCGCCGATATGTTTCCATCAGCAGCACAGATCATCCGAAACGGTGAAAACGGCTATCTCGCCCATGATGCGTTCAGTTGGTATCAGGCTCTTCGAACCCTCTGCGAAGATCCACCGAGGCGTCGGGAAATAGGCCGGACGTTGTACGCCACCTACCTGGAGCGCTACACGATCGCAGCCTTGAACCATCGATTCGTCGACTTCTGCCGCACCTTGCCGCCAGCACGTGAAGCCCCCGCCGCACTTGATGGCGCCGACGCGCTCTTCGACAGTGCCGACCCGCCAGCGGATCCGCGCGCAGGCTTGACGGCAGCTTTATGGCGTCGACTCCGTCCAGGTATCCGAGCCTCATGACAAGGTTTTACGACAAGACCGAGAATCGCCTGGTCTTCGTCGCGCGGGCCGCCTCCTCCGCCTTCTGGGACGACCATTGGCAGAGCGAGAAACTGCGCCAGCTCATCGAGCGGGGGAACGGTTTCGTCGTGCGCGAGACGAAGCGATATCTTCCCGCCGGGGCGCGGGTGCTGGAGGGCGGCTGCGGGCGGGCCAATACGGTCTGGGGACTGCACAAGGCCGGCTTTCAGGCCGTCGGCGTCGATTTTGCCGAGCGGACGGTGGCAGCGGTCAACAATGCTGCGCCGGAACTCGATGTCCAGGTTGAGGACGTGCGGCGCCTCTCCTTCCCGGACGCATCCTTCGACGGATATTGGTCGCTCGGCGTCATCGAGCATTTCTATGACGGCTTCGACCCCATTCTCGAGGAGATGTGGCGCGTGCTGCGGCCGGACGGCTATCTGTTCATGACGGTCCCGGCCATGTCGCCGCTGCGGCATCTGAAAGCGCGGCTCGGCCTGTATGCGCGCTACGAGGAGACGCCGGAGCGGATCGACGGCTTCTACCAGTTCGCGCTCGACCCGGCGCGCGTCATCGCCCGCTTCGAGAAGCGGGGCTTCAAGCTCGTCCACAGGAGCGGAATGGACGGCATCAAGGGCCTCAAGGACGAGATTTCGTTCCTTAAGGGACCGCTGCAGCGTCTCTACGATACGCCGGGGGCAGGGGCGGCACGGGTGAAGCGGCTCCTGAACCGCGTCTTGGCGCCGACCTATCACATGGCGTACTACGTCATGCGCCGTCCCTGATCCGGCTCCGCCTACTCAACCTGCACAGCTCCATGTCCTCGCTCCGCTCCGCCCACCTCGTCCTGTTCATGACCCGCGGAATGTCCCTGGCCGCGTGGGACGCCAACGGCTCCTTCGAGCGGGAGGTGCAACTCTACCGTGCGCTGCGACCGCAGGTCGGGCGATTGACGCTGGTCACCTACGGCGATCGTCGCGACCTCGACTGCCGCAAGCGCCTGGACGACATCAAGATCGTCTGCAACCGCTTCGGCCTGGCAAACGGTTGGTACGAGCGCTTTCTGGTGCATGGCTGGGCCCGTACCTTGCGCCGGCCGACGATCGTCAAAACGAACCAGATGCCCGGCGCCCGCTTGGCGCTGGACGTGGCCCGCACCGCCGGCGCCCGTTTCGTGGCGAGATGCGGTTACCTGCATTCCTTTTTCGTCGAGCAGACGAACAAGCCGGAATCGGCCATCGCAAAACGAGCGCGTGAAGAAGAACAGGCGGCCTTTACCGGCGCCGACCGGGCAGTGGTAACGACCCAGCAGATCCGCGCGATGGTGATCGAGCGCTACCGGCTCGATCCGGCCAAAGTCGAAGTCATTCCCAATTATGTCGACACCATGCAGTTCTCACCCGGCCCCAGCGATGGAACCGACGAACGGCGGATCATCTATGTGGGGCGGCTTGACGCACAGAAGAACCTCCTCGCGCTCGTTACCGCTTTGGCCGGGCTTCCTGGCATCGAACTGGCAATTGCCGGTGCTGGCAGTCAGAAGGAGGAGATCACCCGGGCAGCGGCCGAGCTGAATGTGCCGTTAACCCTTTTAGGGTCGGTATCCCACAAGGCCCTCCCGGAGGTGATCAACAGCGGCGCGATTTTCGTCTTGCCATCACATTACGAAGGCCATCCCAAGGCGCTGATCGAGGCCATGGCATGCGGACGGGCGGTCGTCGGCACCGACGTGCCCGGCATTCGCGACGTGATCCGCCACGAGGAGAACGGTCTGCTGTGTCCCACTGATCCCGACAGCGTGCGGGCTGCCGTGACGCGTCTGCTGAATGACGTCCCGCTACGAGACCGGCTCGGTCATCAGGCACGGCAGGATGTGCTGACTCATTACGCGCTCGACCGCATCGTGAGTCGCGAAAGAGATCTCTATGAGGAATTGCTCGAGGCAGGAAGAGGCAAAGAATGTTCGGCCGGTTAACGCGACGGGTTTTGACCGCGTTGCCGCGCTGGATCGAGCGGATGGCGGGCAATCGCCTGCAAGAGGTCCTGCTTGGCATCGTGCAGACCCGCGTGGCACGCCTGCCGCCCGACGAGGCGCTCCGCTTCGTCCTGGGGCTGGAGGCGGCGCTCTACCCGCTTGAAGGGCGGTTATCCGTGGCTTATGGCGGTGGGCTTCACACGAAACACCGCCACATGCGCTATCACGATTTCTTCGTCGACCGTATCGCCTCCGGCGAGCGCGTGCTCGATATTGGCTGCGGTCTCGGCAAGCTCGCCTACGAGATCGCCGAGCGGTCCGGCGCAATCGTCACGGCCGTCGACCTCGTTCCCCGCAACATCGAAACTGCGACGCAGCGCTTCGCCCACCCTCAAGTGACTTACAAGGTCGCCGATGCGACCCAGGAAATGGAGGAAGGTCCCTTCAACGTGGTGGTGCTCTCCAATGTGCTGGAGCATCTGCATGAGCGGCCCGACTTCCTGCGCCGCGTCCGCGCGGTCGCCCTCCCCGACCGCTTCCTGATCAGGGTGCCGCTGTTCGAGCGGGACTGGCGGGTTCCGTTGAAGAAAGAGCTGGGCTTGGAGTGGCGACTCGACCAGGACCACAAGGTCGAGTACACATATGAGGCGTTCGTGGGGGAACTGCGGGAGGCCGGTTTGCGGCTAACCTATCACGAGATCCGATGGGGCGAGATCTGGGCCGAGGCTGTGCCGAATGGCTGAGCCCCAGATTTCACCCCAGGTCTCCGTGCTGATGAGCGCCTACAATGCGGAAGCGCATCTGCATGATGCCGTGGAGAGCATTCTCGGACAGACCTTCACCGACTTCGAATTCATCATCGTCGATGACGGCTCGACGGATGCGACACCGGCCATCCTTGCGTCCTGCGGTGACCCGCGCATTCGTATCCTGACCAACGACCGCAATGTTGGGCTTACCGCCTCGCTCAACCGGGGCCTCGCCGTTTGCCGGGGCGCGTACGTCGCCCGCCAGGATGCCGATGACCGCTCTCTGCCACAGCGCCTCGAGAAACAAGTCCGATGGCTTGGTGAACATCCGGAGGTGGCGCTCGTCGGAACCGCCTACCGCGCCTTCGATGAGGCTCGCGGCATCGACGCAATCCACCGCCTGCCTGCGACCGATGGCGCCATCCGATGGCACATGCTGTTTCACAATGCCTTCTGCCATAGCTCGGTGATGTTCCGGGCCGAGGCAACGGGGCGACACGGATCGAGCTACGACGAAACCCTGCCGTTCGCGCAGGACTACGAGTTCTGGCAGAGGCTTCTTCAGTCAGGCCGCGGCGCCAACCTGCCCGACCCGCTGGTGGAGCATCGCGTCCACGGTGACGCGATCACCTCGACCCGCTTCGCCGAGCAGCAGGCCGTGGCGGACGAGATCGCCCGGCGGCAGCTCGCGCGCCTGCTCGGCGAAGACCGCGTGGGAACATTGGATATCCGCCGGCTGCGACTGTGGTTCCAGCGGCTGCCGGACGATCTCTCCTGGCGAGACCTTCGTGATGTCGCGATATTCTTCGAGCTGCTGGACCGCCTGGCAGCCACCGAATGCATCGGCGACGATGAGCTCGCGACTCTGCGTCGGGCGCTACAAGTGCGTTTCGCCCGCGTCCTCGGATTTCCAATGGTCATCCTGGCACAGAAAACCGGGTTTCTATGCGGCGATGGCGCCTTGCGGAACTGGCTCCGCGCCCACCTTCCACTCAGGCTCCGCAGCGCCGTTCGTGCAGACGTGCCGCGCTAACGCCCCCCACTCGACCTCAGCAGATGCTTACACTCTTCAGCTCTCCGAAACCGTTCATCGGTCATGCCGGCATCATCCAGCGCAATGCTATGCTCAGCTGGACGAGGCTGTATCCTCGCGCCGAGGTTATCCTCTTCGGCAATGACCCGGGCACGGCCGAGGTGTGTGAGCGATTA
>DASVDU010000321.1:0-44625 GCA_036380915.1 Hyphomicrobiaceae bacterium
TCGAGACCGGCCTGGATGCTGGCCTCATCCTCCTTCGAGATGATGCCCTGGGCGGCGAGCATCGCCGCATGCGCCTTTGAGCCACGGATATCCTGGGGGGCGAGAGCTTTGTCGAAGCCGATGGAGGCGTTAATCTCCTCCATGATCTCGGCCGGTGACATGGCGAACCGGCCTCCCCACATTTTGTTGGCCGGACCGTTGGCCGAGTTGTCGTCCATGGATCGGGGCTCCCGGTTCAGGTTGCAACGCGTTCGCTCATAGAGAAAGGGCCGAGCAAGCTATGTTGAACTCGACATCCGCCAGATCCGGGCTAGTGGTGCTCGCGGCCGCGCTGGTCGGATTCGGCGCGGTATACGTCACCCTCGGGCGGAATGACAACGTCGAGACGACGACGCCTGCGTCTCAAGCCCCGGCGGCTGTCCCGCAGAAGCTGCCGGCGGGCCCTGGCACCAATGAGCTGAGCAAGGGCCATATGGCTGCCTTCGTGTTCAAGAAGGCACCCGAGCCGCTGCCCGAGTTCACCTTTATGGACGGCTCGGGCGCCGAGCGTACTCTGAAGGATTGGCAGGGCAGAGTGGTTCTCCTGAACCTCTGGGCGACATGGTGCGCACCCTGCCGCAAGGAGATGCCTACTCTCGAACGCCTGGAGCAGGCCCTCGGGTCAGACAAATTCCAGGTGTTAGCGCTGAGCGTCGATCGCGGCGGCGCCGAAGCATCGAAAAAGTTTTTTGATCAGATCAGCGTCGAAGCGCTGGACCTCTTCGTCGATCCCACTGGCCGCGCAACCTCTCAACTCAAGGCCGTCGGCCTGCCGACAACCCTGCTGATCGACGCCCAAGGCCGCGAAATCGGCCGCCTCACGGGCCCCGCGGAATGGGACAGCGAGGATGCCAAGCGCCTGATCCAAGCAGTCCTAGGCTCCTCCTGACCCCTTTTTCGACTATCTCTCCGGTCATTCCCCGATCAGCTCGCCTCATCGATCGCTGCTTCGCCTGACCAGCAGCGCCAGGCGGGGGTTAGTGTGGCTGCATGTGCCGGGATCGTCCTGTTTGCCCCTGCTTCAGCAAGGAATCTGCTGCCCGGGGGGCCCGTTGACACTATTGTTGGGGCATGACACAGTTTCGAGAAAAGAAATCGAGTATCGAAAATCGAAACTGGAAAAGTGCGTCGTCCGGAGCTCTTCGCGGGCATTCGCGGATGATTGAGCTAGCCCGCTGCTAACGGTGGGTGGGGGCCGGGAGCTTAGCGTGTCTGAAGCAGGGAGAGGTGTGCTTATGAGACTGGTACGTAAACTGGCGCGTTTCGTTGCGTCGGGCGTGATTCTTGCTGCGGCTGGCGTTGCTGCAAACGCGGCCGAATTCAACTGGCGTATTCAGAGCAATCTCAACCCTGGAGAGCCGGGCTACGTGGCGGTCGAAGAGAAATTCGCCAAGCTCGCGGAGGAGATGTCGGGTGGGCGCATCGCTTTCCAGGTTTTCCCAGTGGGGGCTCTTTTTCCGGTACAGGAAGGGCTGGAGGCCGTCGGCTCCGGCATAGTGGAGATGGGCATTCTCACCGGCGGCTATTTCGCTGGCAAGATCGGGCCGATAGCGAACCTCGAGAACGGTGTCCCAGGATCTCTGCGGACCCCAATCGAGCGCTATAACTTTTTCTACAAGTACGGCTTCCTTGATTTGGTCCGCGAAGCATACGGCAAGCACGGCATATTTTATCTCGGGCCGCAGCTCTCCCCGCCGTGGGACATTGTCTCAAAGAAGCCAATTACATCAGCTGAAGACTTCAAAGGGCTGAAAATTCGGTCCTTCGGGTTGGAAGCGAAGTGGTACGAGAAGATGGGCGCAACGCCGGTCTTCATGGGGGGTGGTGACATCTACACCGGCCTGGCTACTGGCGCGATCGACGCCGCACGCTGGGCTAGCCCGTCAGGGAACAAGAACAACTCCTACCATGAGGTTGCGAAGTATTACGTGCAGCCTTCGCCGATGCCGGTTCCGAACAACTTCTTCGCGGTTAATATGGCTGCCTGGAATCAGTTGCCCAACGACATCAAGGCAATCCTGAACGAGGCAGCCGTTGCATCCTCTTTTGACTACATCGCTCGCAGCGCCATGACTGATGCCAAGGCGATGCGAGACATGCAGGCCGCCGGCGTTCAGATTTCTGTCATTCCAGAAGACGAATGGGCCAAGATGGAAAGCGCCGCGCGTGAGCTTTGGGAAGCTTATGCCGACCAGGACGAGTTCGCCGCGAAGGGCGTCGATCTGCTGAAGAAGTTCCTGGCTGAGCTGGGACGCTAATGCCTGCACAGGCTCCGGCGGGACGCGCCGGAGCCGCTCCGCTGAGATGATCTGCTTTCCTGATGAAGCTCACCACGAGCCGCCGCGCAGCCGCGCATGAGCGGTGGCTCTTTTCCGCAATGAAGGTCACGATGCTAGAGCGACTCATTGGCTGGATCGACACTGCAGTTGCGGCAATCGGCAAAGGCGCCTCCTTTCTCACGCTCCTCATGACTGCGCTGATCGTCCTTGAGATGGTTTCGAGGAGCTTTTTCGGCACGTCCTGGGGATGGGTTTACGATCTCAGCGGCTGGCTCCTCGCCGCGTATATTTTTTTGGGCGGTGCCTGGACTCTTCAGCGAGGCCAGTTCGTTCGGGTCGATATTCTGTTCACACGTTTTTCGCCTCGCACGAGGGCTCTCGTTGACCTTGTGGCTGGTACGGCACTGTTTGTCCTGTTCGCTGGTGCGCTGCTGTGGCTGGGGACTCGCTTCGCATGGCAGTCGTTCCTGATGAACGAGGTTTCCGCGACGGGTGCATGGGATGCACCGGTCTACGTAGCCAAGGCGCTCCTGCCGATCGGCGTTGTCCTGCTTTGCCTGGCCTGGCTGTCGCACATCCTGAAGCTTTGGCGAAATGGCCTGCGGAGCCCCGAGTAGCCATGGATCCCGTTCTCATCACGGCGCTCCTCTTCGGTAGCATGTTCCTGTGCCTGGCGATCGGCGTGCCGATTGCGATAGCGCTCGGTGGACTGACCGTAGCGATGATCTACGGCTTTTGGAGTCCGAACGCGCTCACCATGCTGCCGATAAAGGCCTTCTCCAGCGCGTCGAGCTTTGAATTTCTCGGCATTCCGCTTTTCATTTTCATGGCAGCGATGCTGCAGCGCTCGAAAATCGCCGATGACCTCTATGACTCCATGTACCGGTTTTTTGGCGGAGTGCGTGGAGGACTTGCCATAGGAACTGTCGCGATTTGCACGTTGTTCGCGGCGATGGCCGGGATCTCGGGTGCTGCGACGATTTCCATGGGCTTGCTGGCAATTCCGGCCATGCTGGCGCGGAACTATCAGAAGGGCATTGCGCTGGGCTGCGTTGCGGCTGGAGGCTCGCTCGGCATCCTCATCCCACCCAGCGTGACAATGATCATCTACGGCCTCATCGCCAATACTTCCGTTGGCAAGCTCTACGCCGGCGGAGTTCTCCCCGGCCTTTTGATCGCGCTTTTGTTCTGCGTTTACATCTATGTCCGCGGCGTTATTCAGCCGGAGGTGGTGGGCAGCACGCTCGAGCGATTTACGTGGCGAGAGAAACTCGCTGCTGTCAAAGGGCTTGTTCTCCCGATCTTGCTCGTCGTTACCGTTTTGGGCTCGATGCTCGGTGGGTACGCAAGCGTCTCGGAGGCGGCGGCAGTTGGCTCGTTCGGTTCGCTCATTGCCGCTGCCGTACGTCGTCAACTCAACTGGACCACGGTGCGTGAGGCCTGCGAGGAAACGATTCTCCTAAGCTGCCTTATTTTTTGGATCATTATCGGGGCTTCGGCGCTGTCGACCTTCTACACGGCCATGGGCGCGACCCGGCTCATTGAGAGTATGATTCTCGGGCTAGAAGTAAATCGGTACATCATACTCGCGGGCATGCAGCTCATTTTGCTGCTGCTCGGGATGGTCCTGGATACGGTGGGGATCATCATGATCACCGTTCCGGTATTTGTGCCCATTGCCCTGAAGCTCGGATTTGATCCCGTTTGGTTTGGGATTCTCTTCATCATCAATATGGAGATCGGGTTCCTGACACCCCCATTTGGCTACAACCTGTTTTATTTGAAAGGCGTGGTGCCTCCGAGCATAACACTTGGTGATATCTACCGGTCGGTTACGCCGTTCATCCTGTTGATGATTGCTGCCGTTGGAATATGCATGCTTTTCCCGCAGATTGTGCTGGTGCTGCCGAATGCGTTGTTCTGACAGCCGGACTACTTCTCCAGTGCCTGTAGCGCGCGCGCAAACTGGTCAGCGGCCTCTTTGAGGCCTGAAATATAGAACTCAACAGGGTTCTGGAGCAGGCGGCTGCAGGGGCCGGTTACCCCGACGCTGAACAGAACGCCCGCATCGGGCAACCGGACTGGCACGGCATAAGCCATGACGTTCTCATCGATCTCCCGGTCGCAAATGGCATACCCACGCGTGCGTGTTTCTTCCAGTTCGGCGAGGTAGGCCGAAATGTCAGTTTTGGTGAATGGTGTCAGCCGAGCTAGCGGCTCGCGGATATAGCGCGTGACGGCCTTCTGCGGCTGATGCGCAAGGATCGCCTTCGCCGAAGCAGCCGCATGCGCTGGAAGGTCGGAGCCTGGGTAGACGTGTAGCCGATAGCCCTGATCTGGCGTGGCACGGGCTACCGTCCGCACATCGGTCCGCCCGAGGCGCACGACATAGCAGGTCTCCTTGAGGCGACCGGCGGCGGAATCGCACACCATTTGCGCGTAGGCGGTCAATGCATCCCGATCAAAACCGAGGTAGAGAATCCGCCAGAGTCGCGGTCCAATGCGAAACCGCCTCTGCCGGTGGTCCTCGGCGACGAGGGCGCCTGAATCGAGCAGCACACGTGTCAGCCGATGGACCGTGGGCTTGGGCAAGTCGATGATTTTGGCAATGTCCGTCATCGTCAGGCCGTCATGGGCCGCGGCGACGATTTCGAGAATGCTCAAATAGCGTTCGAACGGACCCTTCCGGTCGTCATCACGCCAGACCTCGTTGGGGTGGTCCATCTCTCCCTCGTGCTCATGATGCTGTTGGCCGAAGCTGGTTGACAACGGCCCGGGCTCCGCGTGTATTATCGAAAAATAGAATATAGTTTCGTTTTTCGAAACTCAAGACTTACCTGGGATCGAGCGGATACTGCGGGATTCGGAGGCGAGCGTGAGTACCATCAGCATCGGCGTCGATGTCGGAGGGACGTTTACTGACTTCCTCATGATCGACACGGCGCGCCGCGAATACCGGGTCGCCAAGGTCCCGACCACCGTCGATGATCGCGCCCGCGGTTTCCTTCAGGGACTGACGGAGCTTGATGCCGACCCGAAGGCCATCGGCTGGCTCGTTCATGGCACGACTGTCGGCACGAACGCCATCCTCGAACGGAAAGGAGCCCGCTGCGGGCTGATTACGACACGCGGATTCCGGGATGCGCTTGAGCTGGGGCGTCGCACGAGGCCCTATGCCTACGGTCTGTCGGGGACATTCGAACCGCTCATTCCTCGGGAGGCGCGCCTCGAGGTGCGTGAGCGTTTGGACGCGGCCGGTCGGGTCATCGAGCCTCTCAACGAGGATGACGTACGCGCGGCTGTGCAGAAGCTCCTGGAAATGGATATCGAATCCGTCGTGATCCATTTCCTGCATTCCTATGCCAACGATGCGCATGAAAAGCGCTGTGCCCAAATCGTCCGAAGCCTGTGGCCGAACGCAAACGTCATAGCTGGGCATGAGATCATCCGCGAAATGCGCGAATTCGAGCGGGGATCTACCGCGGCAATCCACGGATCGATCAGGCCAATTGTGGCGCGCTACATCGAAAGCGTTGCGAGCCAGCTCTCTGACATGGGCTTCCGGAAGGAACTGCTCGTCATGCAGGCAAATGGCGGCATGATGGCTGCCTCTGTGGTGGGCGAGCATGCCGTCCATACGGTGATGTCGGGCCCTGCCGGCGGCGTGCTTGCGGCCGCTGCCATCGCCAAAGCTTCCGGATTCAGGAACATCATTACTGGCGATATGGGCGGCACCAGCTATGACGTGGCGGTCGTCGTCGATGGTGAGCCGGTCATTACGGCTGAAAAGGATCTTGCCTACGGCGTCCCCATCCGTATCCCGATGATCGATATAAATACGATTGGAGCGGGCGGGGGCAGTATCGCGCAGATCGATGCAGCGGGCATGCTGCGAGTTGGTCCGGAAAGCGCTGGCTCATTCCCCGGTCCGATCGGCTATGGCCGCGGGGGCAAGGATCCGACCATTACCGACGCCGATCTTCTCTTGGGCCGAATCAACCCCGTTGCCATCACGGGCTCAGACTCGCCTGCTCCGCTCGATGAAATCGCGCGCATTCTGGAGGAGAAGATCGGCCGTCGTCTTGGCCTCGATGCGGTTTCCAGCGCGGCCGCCATTGTCGATATCGCCGTCAACGAGCTGGCCGGCGCCATTCGCCTCATTTCGATCGAGAAGGGGCACGATCCGCGAGACTTTGCGATGATGCCGTTTGGCGGAGCAGGGCCGCTCCACGCGGTGGCGATCGCGCGCGAGCTCGGTATCCCGCACGTTCTCGTACCACGCTTCCCTGGTCTGACTTCGGCGCTCGGGTGTATTCTCGCCGATGTCCGGCACGACTTTGTGCAGACGGTCAATCTGCCTCTCGCCTCTGTTGATAGAGCCGAAATCGATCGGATTTTTGCCCAGCAGGTCGAGGAGGGCCATGCCCTTCTCGCCCGCGAAAAGGTGGAGGTCGAAAAGGTCATCGTCCGACATGAAGCGGATCTGCTGTACCGAGGGCAATCGCATGTGATCCGCCTGTCTGTCGAGAGCCCCGGGTTCGACCCCGAAAAGTTGATCGAGAAATTGGCGCAGCATTATCGCGACAGGTTTGGCATCTCCCTCGCGGAGATGGTGCCGATGTTGGTCAACGTGCGCACGACGGTCATCGGGGAGCGCGAAAGCCTCGATCTTTCGCTGTTCCGGCCGCAAGTCCAAGGCAGCGTGGAAGATGCCCGCACGGGTAAGCGCAAGGTCTTTTTCGACGGAAAGTGGATGGAGTCCGACATTTATCGCCGTGACCTGCTGCCGGCCGGAGCGCAATTCGAAGGGCCTGCCATTGTCGAGCAGATGGATTCGACTCTGGTGGTGGACCCCGGCGCGCGCTGCAGGGTCGACGACATCGGCAATATTCTCATCGACGTGGGCTAAGGCCCGGCTGCTGGCTGAAGGATAGGGTGATTTATGACCACAGATCCCGTCTTGCTGACCGTCATCGAAAAGGGCCTGCAGCAGGTCTGCACGGAAATGGACATTGTCCACGAGAAAACGGCTTTTTCCCCGGTCATCTCCGAAGCCTTTGATCGGTCGAACGGCATTTATGCACTCGAAGACGGATCGATGATCGCGCAGGGAGAAATCGCCCTGCCGATCTTCATCGGCGTCATGCAGGAAACGACGCGCTCGGTTATCAAGGCCAGGGACGATCTCGAGGATGGCGATGTCATTCTCGTGAACGACCCCTATTTCGGCGGGACGCACCTCATGGACGTGAAAATGGTGCGGCCATTCTATTATCGCGGCGAACGCTGGTGCTATCTCTCCAACACGGGGCATTGGCCCGACACCGGCGGCATGGTGCCCGGCGGCTTCAATAGCACCGCCACGGAAATCCATCAGGAAGGTCTGCGCATTCCGCCGATCAAGCTGTGCCGGCGCGGGGAGATCGACCAGGAGATCTTGAGCCTCGTGCTGGCGAATATCCGCGTTTCGGATGAGCGCATCGGTGACATCAAAGCGCACCTCGGAGCGCTGGAAGCCGGCGCACGGCGGCTGACCGCACTGCTCGACCGCTATGGTCGCGAAACTGTCGAGGAGGCCATCGCCGAGCTGCGCCGCCGTTCCGAGCAGATGATGCGCGCGCACATCGAAACCATTCCCGACGGGACTTACTCCAGTGTCGCTTATCTCGATAGCGACGGCGTCGTGAACGAGCCCCTGGAGGTAAGGCTTGAGGTCACGGTCAAGGGGTCGGACATCACCTTCGATCTTTCGAGATCGAGTCCGCCTTGCGCGGGTCCGCTCAATTCCGTTTGGGCGACGACGGTTTCGGCGGTCTATGGCGCGATGAAGCACATTTTTCCGAATGTGCCGATGAACTCGGGATGTTTCGCGCCCATTCACGTCCTGGAGCCGCGGGGCACTTTTCTTTACGCGGAATACCCGCGCCCTGTTGCAGGTTGCGCAGCAGAGGTGTCCCAGCGCGTCATGGAGGCGGTGTTCCTGGCACTCGCCCAGGCTATTCCTGACCGGCTATTCGCGGCGCCCGCCGGGACAAGCGGAAACATCAGCCTCGGCGGTTATGATCCCGAAGAGAAGCGGCACTACATTATGTACTACTTTTCCGGCGGCGGTTACGGCGGCTGGTGGAGAGGTGATGGCATCAGCAACGGCTGCTCCACGATCGGCATTTCGAAATCGCAGCCGGTTGAGATCCTGGAGCAACGGTATCCAATCATTTTCGACGAGTTCGCGCTGCGGGAAGGCTCTGGCGGCGCCGGGAAGTACCGTGGCGGTTTCGGAGTACGTTACCGCGCGCGGCTGCTGCGGGGCGAGGGCAAGGCCTCATTCCTCATGGAGCACGGCCGTTTCGGGCCTCCGGGGATTCTGGGTGGCAAACCCGGTGCGCCGAACGTCATCAGGGTCTGCCGGAGCGGCAACATCATCGAGCCGGAGCACATCTCCAAGGGCGAAGGTTTCGTCCTGAAGCCGGGCGACTGGATCGAGGTACAGACCCCAGGCGGCGGTGGCTACGGCGATCCCGCGGAGCGGGACCCGGCACTCATCGAGCGGGATAGGCGACGCGGTTACTATGCGGATCGGCCGGGAACAGAGGCAGTTGACTGACCGCTGGATGAGAAGAGGGCGGCCGGTCGCTGCGCAAGTAATCTTCTCGTTGGCCGCGTTGCACGAGATGGCTCTGTCGGTTATCGGGTGATGTGGGGCTTCAGGTGATTGGGAACGGCCTGTCATGATCAACAAGCAGGTGCAGAGCGCCGCTGAAGCCGTCGCGGATATCCGGGACGGGGCGACTGTGATGATCAGTGGCTTCGGTGAGGCTGGGAGCCCCATCGAGCTGATCCATGCCCTCATCGATCAGGGCACGCGCGATCTCGTCGTCATCAACAACAACGCAGGCAACGGCCATGTGGGGCTGGCGGCACTCATCGCCTCAGGGCAAGTCCGCAAGGTGATCTGCTCTTATCCGCGCTCTACCAATTCGGAGGTGTTCCAGAACCTCTACCGCGAGGGCCGCATCGAGCTGGAGCTCGTGCCGCAAGGGACACTGGCCGAACGGATTCGCGCGGGCGGCGCCGGCATACCCGCGTTCTATACGCCAACATCTGCCGGCACGCCCTTGGCCGAAGGCAAGGAGGTGCGCGATTTCGGCGGGCGGCCCCACGTGCTCGAATATGCCCTGACGGCCGATTTCTCGCTCGTCAAGGCCGAGCGGGCAGACCGGTTCGGCAATCTCGTCTACAACAAGACGGCGAGGAATTTCGCGCCCATCATGTGCATGGCGGCGAGAACCACCATCGTCCAGGTCCGCCAAATGGTTGCCGCCGGCGAGATCGATCCCGAGGTCGTGGTCACGCCCGGCATCTTCGTCGACCGGGTCGTTCATGTTCCCAATCCGGCCCAGGAATCGAAACTGGTGGCCGAGGGAGTGCGCTACCCATGAACAGCAAACCCGTTGCGATCGGCCTCAGCCGCGAAGCCATGGCCTGGCGTGCCGCCCAGGACATTCCGGATGGCGCGTATGTCAACCTCGGCATCGGGATTCCGGAGATGGTGGCGCGGTTCGTACCGGCGGGGCGCGAAGTCGTCTATCATTCGGAAAACGGCATTCTGGGATTTGGCCCGCCGCCCGAGCCGGGGCAGGAGGACCCGGAGCTGATCAATGCCGGCAAGAAGCCGATCACACTTCAGCCGGGCACGTCGTTTTTCCACCACGCCGACAGCTTCGCCATGATCCGCGGCGGGCACATCGACATCTGCATTCTGGGTGCGATGCAGGTGGCGGCCAACGGCGATCTGGCGAACTGGTCGACAGGCGAGGGCGGTGTTCCGGCCGTCGGCGGTGCCATGGACCTTGTGGCTGGGGTCAAGCAGGTCTTCATCATTACGGAGCACACGACCCGCAAGGGCGAGCCGAAGCTGCTCACGCGCTGCACCTATCCGCTAACAGGGGCAGGCGTCGTCTCTCGCGTCTTCACCAACTATGGCGTGTTCGATGTGGCCGATGGGCGCTTCATTATGCGTGAGGTCGCGCCAGGGGTTCACGTCGAGACGGTGCAGGCTGCCACGGACGGGCCGCTCGAAATCGCGCCTGACTTGAAAGTCATCGACGCCCCTGTCCGCTAGTAGAACCTGGAGAGAATTCACTAAGCGATAGGGAGGGGAACCGAGGGCGGCTACATGAATTCCGGCCGAAACACGAGCAATCGATGTCGCCGGCGGGGACCGAGTTGAAACTGCCGTTCTTCACCATCGGCCATTCGACGCGGACCATCGAGGAGTTCGTCGGGTTGCTTCAACTGGCCAAGGTCGGCCTGGTGGTCGATGTGAGGACGGTGCCGAAGTCGCGCACCAACCCGCAGTTCAACAAGACCACCCTTCCTGATGCCCTTTCCGAGTTCCAGATCGCTTACGAGCACATGCCTGCTCTGGGCGGGCTACGCGGAAAATGCAAAAGCTGCAGGGAAAGTCTGAACGCGTTCTGGCAGAACCAGAGCTTCCACAACTTTGCCGATTACGCGCTGTCGCCAGAATTCCGCGCGGGCCTCGACCAACTCATCGAGAGGGGTCGGGTCCGGCGCTGTGCCGTGATGTGCTCGGAAGCCGTGTGGTGGCGCTGCCACCGGCGCATCATCGCCGATTATCTGATCGCGCGCGGCGAGACGGTGTTTCACCTCATGGGCACAGACCGTATCGAGCCAGCCCGACTCACGCCAGGTGCGGTCGTCCACCAAGACGGATCGATTACCTATCCCGCCGCGAAGGCCGCGACGCCTTAGCATTCGCCGAGGGTACACCAGCGCCTCGAGCGGTTTCTCGATCTCGATTACCCGGTCACCGATCCGCTTGACGCCGCACGGGGTCCGGGCCACAACGCGGGCCGTCCAGCATCGCCAACGAAAGCGCGCGCGGAGGCCCGTTCATGACCACTGCAGACCTGCAACGCACCATCGACGCTGCCTGGGAGAGCCGTGACGGCGTGAATTCGGCCACGACCGGTGCCGTGCGCGAGGCCGTCGAAAGCGCGCTCAACTTGCTGGACAGCGGCAAGGCGCGGGTTGCCGAGAAGATCGACGGCGAGTGGGTCGTGCATCAGTGGCTCAAGAAGGCGGTGCTGCTGTCATTCCGTCTGAACGACATGACGACGATTGCCGGTGCGCCCGGCGGGGCGAGCTGGTGGGACAAGGTCCCCTCCAAGTTCGCCGGCATGGACGAGGCAGCGTTCCGCGCCGCCGGCTTCCGCGCCGTTCCTGGCGCGATCGTGCGCCACTCGGCCTATATCGCGCCGGGGGTGGTGCTGATGCCGTCGTTCGTCAATCTGGGAGCTTATGTCGATTCTGGCACGATGGTCGACACCTGGGCGACCGTCGGCTCGTGCGCGCAGATTGGCAAGAACGTGCACCTGTCGGGCGGTGTCGGTATCGGCGGCGTACTGGAGCCGCTGCAGGCCAACCCGGTCATCATCGAGGACAATTGCTTCATCGGCGCCCGCTCAGAGGTCGTCGAGGGCGTCATCGTCGGCGAGGGCTCGGTGCTTTCGATGGGCGTGTTCATCGGCGCATCGACCAAGATCATCGACCGATCGACGGGTCAGGTCCATACCGGCCGCGTGCCGCCCTATTCCGTCGTGGTGCCTGGCGCGATGCCCGGCAAGCCGCTTCCGGATGGCTCGCCCGGGCCGTCGCTCTACTGCGCCGTGATCGTCAAGACGGTGGACGCGCAGACCCGGTCAAAGACCTCGATCAACGATCTTCTCAGGGACTGATTTGCCGGCATGGCCCTGGTTGGCACAGACCCCGTCGCGCTGGCGCAGGCGCTGATCCGCTGCCCGAGCGTCACACCGGAGGAGGCTGGCGCGCTATCAGTTCTCGAAGACGTGCTCGCGCCGGCAGGGTTCACCGTGCACCGGATGACGTTCTCCGAGCCCGGAACCCCGGACGTCGAGAACCTTTACGCGCGGATCGGCGCCGCAGGGCCGAACCTTTGTTTTGCGGGCCACACGGATGTCGTGCCGCCGGGGGATTTGGCGAAGTGGTCGGTGCCGCCGTTTTCCGGCGAGATCCGCGACGGCGTGCTCTTCGGCCGCGGTGCCGTGGACATGAAGGGCGCCATCGCCTGCTTCGTGGCGGCGGCGATGCGTTACATGAAAGGGCGGGGCGGCCAACCCCAGGGGTCCATCAGCCTGCTCATCACGGGGGACGAGGAGGGGCCGTCGATCAACGGCACCGCCAAAGTGCTGGAATGGCTGAAGGAGCGCGGCGAGCGGCTTGATGGCTGCATCGTCGGAGAGCCGACCAACCCGCAAGCGATCGGGGACGAGATCAAAATCGGACGGCGCGGCAGCCTCACCGGCGAGCTGGTCGTCCACGGCAAGCAGGGGCACGCTGCCTATCCGCACATGGCGGAGAACCCCATTCCGAAGCTCGCCCGCATCATCGACCGGCTGTCGACGACGCCGCTCGATCAAGGGACCCCCGATTTCGAGCCCTCGAACCTGCAGGTGACGGTCATCTCGGTTCCGAACAATGCGACGAACGTCATACCCGCGGAGGCTCGGGCGAAATTCAACATCCGCTACAACGATTTGCACCGGCGGCCCAGCGTCGAAGCCTGGGTGAGGGAGCAATGTGCTGCCGCGGCGGAAGAAGTGGGTGCCCGCTGGTCGGTGACGTTTTCGGGCACCGGCGACGTCTTCCTCACCAAGCCCGGACCACTGGTCGACACCATGGTGGAGGCGGTCCGAGCCGTAACCGGGCGTGTGCCACGCCTCTCCACCAGCGGCGGAACGTCGGATGCGCGCTTCATCCAGGCCTACTGCCCGGTCATCGAGTTCGGCCTCGTCAACCAGACGATCCACCAAGTCGACGAACACGTGCCGATTGGGGATCTCGAGCAGCTGACGGCGATCTACGAGCGGTTCATCGCAGGCTATATTGCAGCGGCGGTGTAGATGGCCCGTAGCTGCGCCGTTGCAAGTTCATGAACTTTGAACTATTGAACAATTGATGTCCATGGGCCATACTGACATCATGCAGCGGCCGTTCGTTCACCCAGCCATCGACGACATAGCGCTGGAGAGCATTCTCTACGCGCTGGCTGATCCTGTGCGGCTTGCCATCATGCTCAAGTTGACATCGGGCGGGTGCCCGATGAACTGCTCGACGGCAGCGCCGGAGAAGCTGCCGAAGTCGACGCAATCGCACCACTACAAGGTGCTTCGCGAGGCGGGGCTGATCCGCTCCGAGCGGCGCGGCACCGAGGTGGTGAATACGCTGAGATGCCACGAGCTCGACGCCAAGTTCCCTGGGGTTGTCGCCTCCATTCTGAAGGCCGCCGCAGCACAGATGAATCGCGAGGCGAAGAAGGGGTGCGAGCCCGAGTCCGTCTGACCTCCTCCCGCCCCCCGCTTGCTACTTGAAATGCTTGGAGAGCTTCAGCCCCTGTGCCTGGTAATGGCTGCCCAGGGCGGCGCCGTAGAGCATCTCCGGCAGCTCCGCCATGCGCTCGTAGATCAGTCTTCCTATGATCTGGCCATGCTCCAGGATGAACGGCACCTTGTGCGAGCGCACCTCAAGCACGGCGCGTGAGCCCGCGCCGCCGGACGGCGCATAGCCAAATCCCGGATCGAAGAAGCCTGCGTAATGGACCCGGAATTCGCCGACGAGCGGATTGAACGGCACCATTTCCGCTGCATGTGTCGGCGGCACGTTCACCGCCTCGCGTGAGGCGAGGATGTAGAACTGGTCGGGATCGAGGATCAGCCGCTTCTCGCCCCGGAGCGTGATCGGCTCCCAGTAATCGAGCACGGCGCACGAGCCAGGCGCATCGACATCGACGAGTCCCGTGTGCCGCTTGGCGCGGTATCCGACGAGCCCGCTTGCGTCCCCCGCAAGATCGACCGACAGCGCGATCCCATGAGAGATATCGGGCCGATCGGAGGAGACGAGGCGCTCGCGCCGGTGCAGATCGGCAAGAGCCGCGTCGCTGTCCGCAGCCGTACCCTGCCGGAAGCGCACCTGGCACAGCCGTGATCCCTGCCGCACGATGATTGGGAAGGTCTGCGGACAGATCTCTGCGTACAACGGGCCTGCATATCCCGCAGGTACCTGATCGAAAGCCGACACGCCGTCGGCAATGACGCGCGTGAACACGTCCAGTCGGCCCGTCGAGCTCTTCGGATTGGCCGCCGCGGATATGCCAGAGGGCAGCGCAAGGCTTTCCAGCAAAGGCGCGACGTAAACGCAGCCCGTCTCCAACACGGCCGATTGCGTCAAGTCGATCTTGTGGAGGGCAAGTTCATTGAGCTTGTCCGAAATCGGGATATTCGGCCCAGGCAGAAAGCTCGCACGGACCCGCCACGCACAGTCACCCAACCTCAAATCGAGGCTTGCAGGCTGCAGCTGATCCTGCAGCATCGGCTGCGCCAGGCGGACTTGTCCCTCCGCGATCAGACGCCGGATGGCCTGAACCGGCAGAATGCCGTTCGCTTGCGTCCCTGAACCTGCTCCATCGCTCATGCCGTACCTCCGCCAGGCTCTGTCTAGCCGGTCCAGTGACGTGCGCCAAGGCGACGCGAATCGTGCGCATCGACCGCGCAAGCTTGACCTTGGTTCGAACCAGGCGTATCAGCACGACTCTCGATCGTGGTGATTTGCCGGCCGGCTTGCAGCCACGTTAAACAACTCGCTAAAAGGCCTCGCGCAACCTGGCCTGCGCCCGGCATTGATGCGGGACCGCCGGCCGGGTTTTCTTTTTGCCTTGGCCAGATGGGTAGGAGGGCGCCAATGGCGCAGCGCGACACAGTATCAGACCGCGGCCCCAGTCAGAACTGGGCTCCCGAGACACTCCTTGTTCACGGTGGACAGCTCCGAACCGGCTTCGGTGAGACCGCCGAGGCCCTGTTCCTGACCCAGAGCTACGTGTACGAGACGGCGGAACAGGCCGAGGCCCGTTTCAAGGGCACGGAGCCTGGCTTCATTTACTCGCGCTTCTCCAACCCGACGGTATCGATGTTCGAGGAGCGGATGCGGCTGCTTGAAGGTGCAGAGGCGGCCCGGGCAACCGCCACGGGAATGGCTGCAGTGACATCTGCACTGCTGAGCTACCTGAGCGCCGGCGACCACGTCATCGCGGCGCGGTCGATGTTCGGCTCCTGCCGCTACGTGGTCGAGGAGCTTTGTCCCCGATTCGGCATCGCTGCTACTCTGGTTGACGGGGGAAATATCGAGGCTTGGCGCAAGGCCATTCGTCCCAACACGAAAGCCGTGTTCTTCGAAACCCCGGCAAACCCGACGCTCGAAGCCGTTGATATCAAAGCGGTATCCGATCTGGCGCACGACGTCGGCGCACTGATCTTCGTGGACAACGTGTTTGCCACGCCGCTTCTGCAGAAGCCGCTGACGCTCGGTGCAGACGTGGTGGTCTATTCGGCCACCAAGCACATCGACGGGCAGGGCCGTTGCCTCGGCGGCGTCGTGCTGTGCTCGGAGAAGTTCCTCAAGGACCACCTTCATACCTTCCTCCGCCAGACCGGCCCGTCCCTCAGCCCGTTCAACGCCTGGGTCTTGCTCAAAGGACTGGAGACGCTGCCGCTTCGCGTGCACGCCCAGTGCGCGACGGCCACCAAAATCGCGGACTGGCTGGCGGAAAGGCCCGAGGTCAGCCGCGTGCTCTACTGCGGCCGTGCCGATCACCCTCAGGCTGAGCTGATCCGGAAGCAGATGTCCGGAGGCGGACAGGTGGTGACGTTCGAGATCGCTGGCGGGAAGCCGGCGGCGTTCAGGTTCCTGAATGCGCTCCGCCTGATCCGGATCTCCAACAATCTCGGAGACGCCAAGAGCCTGATTACACATCCCGCAACGACCACGCATCAGCGGATCAAGCCCGAGGTCCGCGCGGAGCTGGGCATCAGCGACGGCATGCTGCGCCTGTCGGTCGGGCTCGAGTCGGCGGATGATCTGATCGCCGACCTCGCGGCAGGGCTGACTGCGGCGCGCTGAGTCAGTCCTTCCTATCACGCTATCACGCCGGCGTCCGATCCGAGCTGATCGGGCGCCTTCGCTTTTTTGCGTCGTAGGCGCCTCGACCTGCCTTCGCGCTGCTCCGGGCGGCGCGCACCGCTGATATGGGCTGCTCCGTGGGAAAGGCGGCCAGCTCCTCCAGAAAGCGCCTTCTCCACGGGGGACGACAGTTATCCCCAGATAAACTCACTCTTCATATTTGGCATGCAATCTTCAAAGATTGACGGCATATAAGAGGGATTGTACGCAGATATCGTAGACGATCAATCTGATTCGGGGGGCAGCAATGATCGTAATCGTCGACGAGCGCGAAACCGTGTCGGATGGGTTTGCGTCCTGGTTCGACCGGGAGGGCGTATCCGCGACAGGCCTCTGCCCAGTGGATTTCGACCAGTGGGTCGAGACGGTTTCCCAGCGTGACATCATGGCTGTCGAGGCGTTCCTGCTCGGCGATTGCCGCGAGCGACACTCACTGTCGCGGAAGATAAAGGGGCGATCCGGAGCTGCTGTCATCGCGATGAACGAGAAGCGGTCGCTGGAGGAAACGCTCGAGCTGTTCGCGGCGGGCGTGGATGATGTCGTGCGCAAGCCGATCCATGTCCGCGAGCTCCTGGCGCGGATCGAGGCGATCCGCCGGCGTGCGCAGCGGGACGCAGTGGATGAGGGCACCGAGGCGGGTGACCTGCGCGTGTTCTTCGATGGGCGCGACCCGGAGGTGAAAGGGGAGCCGCTGCCCTTGCCACGCCGCGAGCGGCGCATACTGGAGTATCTCGTGATGAACAAGGGACGGCGCGTCACCAAGAGCCAGATTTTCAACTCGGTGTACGGGCTTTTTGGAGAAAACATCGACGAAACGGTCATCGAAAGCCACATCAGCAAATTGCGCAAACGCTTGCGCCAGCGGCTGGGTCACGACCCGATCGATTCGCAACGGTATCTCGGGTACCGGCTCATTTACCAATAGTTACTGGTTAGCGCAGCGGGGTAGCGCCGCGCGGGGAGCGGTCGTTGTGCGGAGCGGCCGCTCCCAAATTTCAAAAAAAGGCTCGCGCAAGTTCAGCGTGGTCTGGTGAAGCGACGAAAAAAGCGGGGCAACTGAAATGAGCCTCTATGGAATGATGCGAACCGGCGCGTCGGGAATGGCGGCACAATCGAGTCGGCTCGGAACGGTGGCGGACAATATCGCCAACATGAGCACGACAGGCTACAAGCGGGCTTCGACTGAATTTTCAACGATGGTTCTCGACCCGGGCGCGGGCAGCTACGTTTCTGGCGGCGTCGAATCCCACACGCGATATGCCATCAGCTCTCAAGGACCGTTAGCCTACACGACGTCCCCGACCGATCTTGCCGTGCGCGGTGAAGGCTTTTTCCTCGTATCCGGTCCAGGCGGTCAAATCTACATGACGCGGGCCGGATCGTTCGTCATGAATGGCGACGGCCAGCTTATCAATGCGGCTGGCTATAGCCTCATGGGCTATCCGATTGCTGGTGGCGATCCGAATATGGTCGCGAATGGCTTTGCGGGGCTCGAGGTCATCAACGTCCGCGACCTTGCAATGCAGGCAAGCCCCTCGACCGAAGGGAGGTTCTACGCAAATTTCCCCGCCGGTGCAGATATCATCCCCGCCGCCGATCTGCCGTCCGCCAATGCTGCAACGGCTGCCTTCACCGGGAAGACCTCACTCGTGACGTATGACAATCTCGGCGGCGAGGTCATCATCGATATCTACAGCTCCAAGGTGGCTGGCGAAACTTGGGAAGTGACGGTATTCGATCGCTCTGCCGCGGCTGCAGGGGGAGGTTTCCCCTATGCCTCTGGTCCACTGGCCAGCGTAACGCTGACCTTTGATCCCGCAACTGGCAAGCTCGATGCCGCCAGCCCCACTTCCATCGGCATTCCGATACCGAATGGAGCGACGCTGAATTTGGATCTCTCCCAGTCGAGCCAGTTGGCGGCGGATTACGTCGTGGCCGATCCGGTAGTGAACGGCAACGCACCGAGCGACGTCGAGGGGATCGAAATATCGGAAGCTGGAGAACTGTTTGCGGTTTACCGAAATGGAGCGCGTATTGCGACGCACCGCATTCCGCTCGCCAATGTGACGAGCCCAGACAATCTTCAGCCGTTGGCAGGCAACGTCTATACCGCAACCGCCGAATCCGGAGATGTGCGGATCGGGTTTTCGGGAGCTGGTGGCTTGGGGAGGATCGTTTCGGGAGCGTTGGAACAATCGAACGTCGATCTCGCATCCGAGCTGACGACGATGATCGAGTCGCAGCGCAACTATACCGCCAATTCCAAAGTCTTCCAGACCGGCGCAGATTTGATGGACGTTCTCGTTAATCTGAAGCGGTGACATGCGGCTTAATCCCGTATCGCTCGAGATGATCGCGATATGACACTCACTTCGGCGATAGACGTTGCCCGCAGTGGGCTCTCCGTGACGTCCGGTCAAACGGCCGTTGTCTCGCGGAATATCGTCGGTGCGGGCGAGGCACTTGCTTCGCGGAAATTGGCCAACGTCGTAACCGCGCCAGGCGGCGGCGTTCGTTTGGCATCCATTTCTCGCGTCTCCGATCGCGCGCTTTTTGCGCACATGCTTGCATCGAACTCCGCGGCGGCGCTGCAACAAAGCATCGTCGATGCGCTGGACCGGCTTGATGGGACCACACTCGACCCGGAGCTTGACGCGTCGCCGGCCGCTTTGATTGGCAAGCTGAACGACGCGATACAGCTCTACTCTGCTACTCCGCACGATGCCGTCGCAGCCCAGTCTGCAGTGGCAGCCGCGCGGGATGTCGCCCTGGCTCTGAATGATGCAACGGACACGATTCAGGGGCTGCGCCAGCAGGCAGATGCCGAAATGGCTAGCGCAGTCGATCGACTGAACGTGCTGCTAACCCAGTTCGAGAAACTGAATACTGCAATCGTCAATGGCACTCGCGCGGGCAGCGACGTTACCGACGACCTCGACAACCGTGACCGCCTGCTGGAGGCGATTTCCGAGGAGATCGGTATTCGAACGGTGCTCCGTGCCGATAACGACATGCTCATCTTCACCGATAGCGGGGTCACGCTATTTGAGAAAAAACCGCGCTTGCTCTCCTTCGAGCCCACGCTGATTTATGCGCCGAATACAATCGGTAATGCCGTTTACGCGGACGGGGTGCAGATCACAGGCACGCCCGGCGGCATGAGAATCAGTAATGGCCGGCTGGCAGGGCTGGCTACGGTCCGCGACGATATCACCGTGAGATATCAATCACAGCTCGATGAAATCGCTCGCGGGCTCATCGAAACATTCGCCGAAAGCGACCAGAGTGCGCCTCCGACTCTCCCCGACGCGCCGGGGCTCTTCACATTTCCCTCCGCTACGAGTGTACCCGCTCCTGGGGCGCTGGTGGTGGGTCTTGCAGGACAAATAACCGTCAATCCGAGTGTCGATCCCGCCCAAGGAGGGGATGTCACGAAGCTGCGGGACGGTGGCCTGGCTGGTCCGGAATACGACTATAATCCGAGCGGGGCAGCCAGTTTCTCAGGACGGCTTCAAGAAATGCTGGAAAACATGGCGACGCAACGGCCATTCGATCCGAGCGCGGGGCTAGCTGCATCAGCCACGATCGCCGGCTTTGCCGCCGATTCTGTTGCTTGGTTGCAGGAAAACCGTATGTCGGCCAGCAGCAGTCTCGATTACCGACAGACGGTGCTCGAGCGTTCCTCGGAAGCGCTGTCCAACGCGACGGGTGTCAATCTTGACGAGGAAATGACGATCCTGCTCGGCCTGGAGCGGTCCTACCAAGCAACCTCGCGGTTGATCTCGATAATCGACGACATGTTCAGGGCGCTCCTCGCGGCGGCAGGATAAGCAGCAATGATAACATCCGTATCGACCAGATCGCTTTTCGGAGCAACAAGAACGACACTCGTCAGAGCTCAAAGTGCGTTGGCGCTCGCGCAAAAGGAGACCACGACCGCACGTCATGCGGATGTCGGGAAAAGTCTCGGCTTCATGACCGGCCACGCAATATCGTTCCGCAACGACTATGCGCAACTTGGTGCCATACGTGATGCGAACAGCATTGCGCAAACCCGGCTGTCAGCAACGCAATCCGTGCTCGAAGGGTTGGCTGAAGACGCGCAAAGTTTTCTCGGTTCTCTGGTTGGCGCGCGCAACAGCGACGGTGGCGCACGGGTCCTCGCCGTCGAGGCGGAGGCGCGGCTGAAATCCTTGATCAACGGAATCAACACTGCAATAGAAGGCGCGCATATTTTCTCTGGAATTGACTCCGACAACACGCCTCTCGAAGAATATTTCGGCAACCCCACAGCAGCAAGCCGCCAAGCCGTTGCCGACGCGTTCACTGGTGCGTTCGGTTTCGCGCCTTCCGATCCTGCGGTAAACAGCATTTCGGAAGCCGACATGCAGGGCTTCCTCTCTGGTGCCTTCGCAGACCTCTTCGAGGAACCGTCCTGGTCGGCCTATTGGTCAAGGGCATCCGACGAGAACATCTCCAGCCGAATTTCCACCAGCGAAGTCATCGAGACATCTGCCAACGCGAACGCGAGCGCCATACGGAAGCTCGTCAGCGTTTACGTCATGGTCGCGGATCTTGGCGGGGAGCGGCTCAATGATGGCGCTTTTCAGGCCATCGTCGACACTGCGATCGAGGCAACCGGAGCTGCGATCCAGGATCTCACGGGCTTGCGGACGAAGCTCGGCATCGCGGAGGACAGGATTGCGACCGCGAACGAACGGATCTCGATCAAAATGGATGTGTTGACGAAGCACATCACTAACCTTGAGGCTGTGGACCCCTACGAAGCATCCCTGCGCGTGACGTCTCTCCTAATTCAGATCGAGACGGCTTATGCGTTGACGGCAAGGCTCCAGCAGATGAGCCTCATTTATCACTTATAATCTCAAACAAGTCGTCTTCAGAAAATGAGCAATCCTTCGGTCTACGCCGAAATCCTTGAAGACACGCCCAAGCTGGCCAGAGAGCGGGAGCGGGCAGCGATCGGGCGGGCTGTCGATCTGCTGGAACGGGCTTCTGTGAAAGGCCCCCGCTCGCGGGAGGCGGTGGAGGCATTGGATTATCTCAATCGGCTCTGGTCGATTCTCATTGAAGACCTGGCCAACCCTGAAAACGATCTTCCTCAGAGGTTGCGAGCCGATCTCATCTCCATTGGCTTGTGGGTGCTACGCGAAGTGGATCGCATCCGCCTCCAGCAGTCAGGAAATTTCTCCGCATTGGTGGACGTGATGAACACCATCCGGGAGGGCCTCCAGTGAGCGGCAGCATTCAGATTTCCCTGCGCGCGGGTGAAAGGTTCTATGTCAACGGGGCAGTCCTCCGGGCAAACCGCAAGGTAACGCTCGAGCTGTTGAACGAGGCGACATTTCTCCTGGAACAACACGTCATGCAGGCAGAGGGGGCGACCACACCTCTGCGGCAATTGTATTTCGTCGTTCAGACCATGCTGATCGATCCCGCCAAAGCAGAGGAAGCAAGGAGTTTGTTCGAAAAATTTCATAAGCTGCTTAAGACGTCGTTCGAGAGCGCGGCGGTGCTTGCGGGGCTCGAACGCGTTCATCAGCTCGTCGCCGCGGATCGAGCGTTCGAGGCACTGAAGACTCTGCGTGTCCTCTTTCCGATCGAGGACGACATCTTGGCAGCAGGGCAGATTCAGGCTCATGCCCTACCGGCGCAGACCCACAAGGCGGAGGCGGTGTGATGGAGGTTGCGGCAGCAGCGGGGAGCTCGCCAACTGGACTCACCGGAGGCACTGGCGCCAAGTCGCGGGCACAGCTCGATTACGACGCCTTTCTGCAGCTCCTCATTGCGCAGATGAAGAACCAGGATCCAACCCAGCCGATGGAATCGACCGAATACATCGCGCAACTCGCCGCATTCTCCAATGTAGAGCAAGCGGTCCAGACAAATGCAAAGCTCGATTCTCTAATGGCGGCGCTGTCGCTGTCGCAGGCGGACGGTGTCATTGGTCGCACGGTGAGCTCGGCCGATAGTGACATCAGCGGGAAAGTGACGGCATTGCGCGTTGCTGAGGGCGGAACCGTTCTTATTCTCGACAACGGGCAGGAGTTGCCCTTCGGACCGGGTATCACGATCACCTGATCATGAACCAGGCAGATGCACTGGATATCGTCCAGACAACGATCTGGACCGTGATCGTGGCGGCAAGCCCGGCAATTCTCGCGGCCATGCTGGTCGGCGTTGCGATCGCGCTCCTGCAAGCCCTGACCCAGGTTCAGGAAATCACCCTGACCTTCATTCCAAAAATCATTGCGATCCTGCTCACGGCATCGGTATCGGCGCCGTTCATCGGGGCGACTATTTATACGTTTGCAGAGCAGGTGTACGGCCGGATAGAGCACGGCTTTTGAAGCCGCGTGCCTTGGTTCTCGGGGGAGGGGATGGCAGCGACAGCAGCCCCGCGCGTCACAGCAACGAGCCGCGGCGGTGGTCACGACATCTGGTTCGCAATCGGGATCGTGTTCATCCTGACTGTCCTGTTCCTGCCTTTGCCGCCGGCGCTCATAGACATCGGACTGGCATTCTCCTTTGCATTGTCGATCCTGGTCCTCATGGTGGCTCTTTGGATTGACAAACCGCTCGAATTCTCCTCCTTTCCGACGATCCTGCTGATTACCACGATGCTGCGGCTGTCGCTCAACATCGCAACAACCCGGCTCATTCTTTCGAACGGCGCCGAGGGCGTCACGGCTGCAGGTCACGTCATCGCCGGGTTTGCAAGTTTTGTCATGAGCGGCGATTTCGTGATCGGGGCGATTGTCTTCGTGATCCTTGTCACCGTGAATTTCGTCGTCATCACGAAGGGCGCCACTCGCATCGCCGAGGTCGGGGCGCGTTTCACTCTCGATGGTATTCCCGGCAAACAAATGGCAATTGATGCCGACCTGTCGGCCGGCATTATCGACGACAAGGAGGCAACCCGCCGGCGCCGGGAGCTCGAGGAAGAGTCCTCGTTCTTCGGCGCAATGGATGGCGCATCGAAGTTCGTCCGCGGTGATGCCGTTGCCGGTCTCATCATCACGGGCGTCAATATCGTCGGTGGGATGGTCATCGGTATAGCGCGCCATGATCTTTCGCCGGCGCAGGCTGCCGATGTTTTCACCAAGCTTTCCGTCGGCGATGGCCTCGTTTCTCAGATCCCGGCCCTCATCGTCTCGCTCGCGGCGGGCCTCCTTGTTTCAAAGGGCGGCACACGCGGCTCCGCCGAAAAGGCGGTTCTCGGGCAGTTGGGCCGCTATCCGCGCGCGCTTTTCGTGGCGGGTCTCGTCGTTGCGGTCCTGGCTATCGCGCCGGGTTTGCCGTTTCTGCCGTTTGCAAGTTTGGCCGCTCTCCTGACCTCGGTTGCCCTGGCTATTCCGCGCCGTCAGGCTGAGGCCGCGGCCGAAGCACAAGCGCGTGAGGCGGTGGAACGTCAAAAAGCGGAGGACGAAGCTCGTTCATCGATCAAAGCGTCGTTGAAGGCAGCCGAGATCGAAGTCTGCTTGGGTAAACAGATTTCCACCACGCTGATCGCGGCACACGGCGAGCTGGCGCAGAGGGTTACCAAGATGCGCCGCAAATTTGCGCGGGAGTTCGGCTTCGTGGTTCCGGACATCAAGCTCAGTGACGACCTCGCCCTGCCCCCCAAGACCTATCAGATCAAAATTCATGGGACCGCGGTGGCAAAGGCCGAACTGCGCATCGGCGATATGCTCGTTATTATCGGTGATGGCCCGCGTCCCGATGTTCCCGGTGAGGAGTGCCAAGAGCCGGCCTTTGGGTTGAAAGCGCTTTGGGTTCCCGAGGCCCTCGCCGCTAATGTCAAGCGGGATGGATTGACACCGATCGATCCGCCGACAGTTCTCCTGACGCATTTACGGGAGGTCATCCGCAATAACCTGGCGCAGCTGCTATCATATAAGGACGTGAGAGCTCTCGTTGATGGGCTCGAACCGGAGTATCGTCGCCTGGCGGATGAGCTTATGCCTGCGCAGATTTCCTACTCAACCTTGCACGCGGTATTGAAGCTGCTTCTCCAGGAGCGCGTTTCGATCCGAAATTTGCATCTCATCCTCGAAGCGATTGCGGAGGCGGTTCCTCACATCCGGCGGGTGGAGCACCTCGCTGAGCAGGTGCGCATCCGACTTGCCCAACAGATCTGCGGCGATCTGGCCGAGAATGGCGTCCTCAAGATGCTTCGGCTCGGGAACCGCTGGGATCTTGCATTCCATCAGGCGTTGAAGCGAGACGCGAAGGGGGAGGTGGTAGAGTTCGATATCGAGCCGCAGCTGATCGAGCAGTTCGGTGCAGAGGCGGCGAAGGCAATTCGCTGGCACATGGACCGAGGCCATCGTTTCGCCGTTGTTGCGGCGCCTGAGGCGAGGCCCTACGTCCGCATGGTCATCGAGCGGCTCTACCCTGCGCTGCCCGTCCTCTCGCATCTCGAGATCGCCCGCGGCGTGCAGATCGAACTGCTGGGCACGATCTCTTGACAGGCCCGCTTTCCGACACAGTGCTGCTCACTTTTCTGTTGTTCTGCCGAATTGGCGCTTGCCTGATGTTGATGCCGGGGTTCTCCAGTCCGCGCGTTCCGGTGCAAATTCGCCTGTTCGTGGCGATCGCGGTCACGCTCGCGCTCACTCCAATTCTACTTCCGGTTCTGAAATCTTCGGTCTTCCGGCCATCCTTGAGCGCCGCGTTCGTTTTGATAATCGGGGAGACGCTTACTGGGGGATTCATTGCGCTCCTGGTGCGCATTTACTTCATGGCCCTTCAGTTCATGGCGGCAGCGCTTGCGAATTTCGTCGGGTTTTACGGCTTTTCCGAGATGGGAGTGGAGGAGTCGGAGCCGAATGCGCCGCTGGCAGGTCTGATTACGCTGGCGGCTGCCGTTCTGTTCTTTATCGGCGACCTGCATTGGGAAGTGTTGAAGGGTATCGTGCAATCCTATGCTGCGCTCCCTCTTCAGGGTCCCCTGGTTGTCGAGTTCGGGCTCGCGCGCTTGGCTGAAGCGACGGCGGATGCATTTCTTCTTGCCCTACAGATCGCCAGCCCGTTTCTCGTTTACGCATTAGCGGTGAACTTGGCATTTGGGCTCCTGAACAAACTGACGCCGCAGATCCCTGTCTATTTCGTCTCGCTTCCCTTCGTGATAGCCGGCGGACTGCTCTTGCTTTATTTCGTTGCCGGAGAGTTTCTCAGCTTCTTTATGGTTGCTGTCGAGAGTCGGCTGATACGGGGATAGCCGCACAAGCCAGGGGTAAGGTAATCGGGCCAAGTTGGAGGGAGACCCAGGAACCTTTTCTGCTCCGGCTATGCCGCTTTTCACTCCACCAAGCTTCGTGGCGCAAGGCAGAGATGTGGGCTACGTACCGCCGTCTCCGCCGCAAATGTCGCAACGCCCGGGTGTAAACCCAGCTGCGGATACCGCTGTCCGGGAGTTTGAAGGGTTCGTCCTGCAGATGTTCCTTGAAGCGATGTTGCCGGAAGAAGCATCGAGCGTCTTCGGAAGCGGCACGACGGGGGCGTTCTGGAAATCAATGCTGGCAGAGCAGATAGCCAAGCAGCTCGCAGGCGCGGGCGGGATCGGTGTCGGTCGGTTGATCGCCGATGGCATAGCCGCCACTTCGAGAGACGTGGGCTGATGTCGTCCGTCGGGGTGTTCGTTGATCGTGTCATCGATCACCTTGAACAGGTGATCCAGGAAGAAACGTCGCTGCTGAAAAGCCGGCAAGCTGTCGATCTATACGAGTTCAACAACCGAAAAAGCCAGGGCCTCTACAACCTCGGCCGCGCATTGTTGATGCTGGAGGGACGCAAGCTGGAGTCGTCTACACTGGCGAAGCTCGAGTCTCTACGTCGCGCCTTAACCGCAAACGAAGCAGCGATATCGGTTCACCTCCATGCTGTTCGGGAGATCACCGACGTGATTTCCAAGGCTGTTCGGGAGTCCGAATCGGACGGCACCTACGAAGCGCCCGACCCACTGCGGGGCAAGGTATGATCAAGCTTCTCGCCCTGGGCGTCTGGATCACAGCTGTGACGATCGCATCGAGCTTTGCCGCCCTGTCTTGGAAAACTGGGCAGCTGCCGAGGCCCGGACCCCTCGGTCTGTTCGAGGAGCTGACAACGATCAACACGCGGCTGATCAGCATCCCATTCATTGCGGACGGCGCCGTGCAGGGATACGTCGTCACGAAACTGGCATTTGCCGTAGACACTGCACTTCTCAAGCAGTTCTCCGTCGAACCAGAGCTCGTTCTGGTCGACGAGGCGATACGGACCATCTATTCCAGTAGCGACTTCGATTTTCGGCAAATGGCCAGGCAGGACCTTTCTCGGTTGGCCAAGACGCTGGCAAAGAACGCAAACGAACGCTTCAAGGCAAACCTCGTGGCGGAGGTGTTCATTCAAGAGCTGAATTACGTCACCAAGGACATGGTGAGGAACGGCGGGAATCGGTAGAGTTAAAATCAAGAAGGCCCGCCGAGTGCTCGTAGTGCCTCGCGCAACGAAGAATCTGTGTCGTTCAAGGCACTCGTAATGGCCTCGAAAGCGCGCGTTACCGAGACAAGGCGAGCCATCTCTTCGATCGGATTTACGTTCGCGCGCTCAACGTAACCCTGGACTACACCAGTCTGAACGAAGTCGAGGACCGGCTCTGCGGGCCTGTCCGGAAGCACCCCTGAATTCTCATAGCGGGCAAGCGAGGACAGCTCTGAGATCCGAAACAGGCCGATCGCCCCCATTTGTTGCCCGTCCTGGGTAATGGTACCATCCCTGGCAATCTGCGGAGGGCCGGCGTTTGGATTGAGAACGATGGGTGCCCCACCCACGTCCAGAACGGCATAACCGTTGAGCGTCTGCAACTCGCCCGCTTCTGTCATACGCATGCGGCCGTCCCGGGTGTAGACCTGCCCAGCAGGTGTCGCGATGGCAAACCATGCGTCGCCTTCGATTGCAACGTCGAGAGGATTGTCTGTCCTGGTGAGCTCTCCGGGCCGGCGGGAGAGATACGACTTCCCGGCAGACGAGAATGCAACGCTATCCAGCGGGGTCTGCGAGAGGATGCTCTCGAATTTGACCTGCTCACCCCGAAATCCAGCCGTCGACGAGTTGGCCACGTTTTGAGCGATCGTGTCGAGCCGGCGTTGTATGGCGAGCTGCCCAGAAAGGGCGACGTACAATCCGGACTGCATGGTCAGCTCCCCTTGACCTGTAGGTTTTGCAGACTGGCGAGCAACGAGGGGGTGATACCAACACCGGCTCGCCAGCCCGCCGAAACAGCAGGTGAGTTTGCCTGCGTGCCTGGGTTGGTGAGTTCCCAGAGGCTGAGAAATCGGGCGATAAACCGCTGTAACTTATTCGGGTCCTTGAACTCCTCGATGTCGAGGCGCCGTGAAATCATCTCCGCCTGCAGGTCGATGTCGGCCAGGGCGGTTGCAGGGGGGAGTCCAAGTGCAGTCTGAACAACGGCCAGCAGGGCGCGATCCGCCAGGATCCCGTAAGCACTCTTCAGCAAAGGTGCCTTGCGCTGAAAATAGAGCGCCAGGCGAACACCTTCGTTTCGGCTGCCGGCATCCTCTTCCAGCATCTGGCGAACATATTTATCAACAGTGCCCTGTCGCGTGCGCTCGAAACTGGTTGTTGCGGTGCCATATCGGGCAAAATTGAACGTGCTTACGAAATCGCGATACCGCTGGTCAGAAAGCTGATTCGCAAAGCTCTGTGGGTCGTCGATACCCTCGGTCAAGGCCTTTCGGATGAACGCCTTGGCGTAGGTCATCTCTCCCAGTCCGAATGCCTTCATTGCATAGGTGAAGAGGCGATTATCGGCGAGGAAATCATCGATCGATTTTACCTCGCCGATCCTTTCAAGGTAATAGTCGGTTTCCCGTGCAACCTGCGGTTTCCGGGCTATGGCGGCGAGGCTGCGTGGCAGATCGCTTGTGATCAGCCGATAGGATGTAAACGTCGTCAACACGAGCACGCCCTGCGGCCAGGAAATAGTGCCCAAGAGTAGCCTGCGAGGCTTGTGTGAACCCTTTCGCCCGGCCGGCTTGTTGTTTGGAGCAATGGGGGCGAGAACAGGCTCACACAAGCACCGTGGCCTAAACGGGCGTGAGAGGATCAGACCGGGGGTACCATTAGCGTGACCATCATCATCGGGCTTTTGATTACGCTCGGCGCCATGCTCGGTGGCTTCACGGCGATGGGCGGCCATGTCGAGGTCATCTGGCAGCCGTGGGAGTACGTGATCATATGCGGGGCGGCGCTCGGTACGTTCGTGGTCGCCAATCCGATGAAAACCATCAAGGATGTCGGACGAGGATTGATCGAAGTCATCGGAATGCGCACGCCAAAGCCGCGTGAGTATCTCGAGACGCTCGGGGCCTTGCATGACATCATGCGGGAGCTACGCGGCCCTTCTCGCAACGAGCTCGAGGCGCAGATCGAAAATCCTCACGAATCAAAGCTCTTCCGAAAATTCCCCACAGTTCTGGCGAACCGTCAGTTGACGACGTTCATTTGCGATTACTGCCGCCTGATTCTGATGGGAAATGCCCGTACGCACGAAATCGGGGCGCTCATGGACGAGGAGATCGAGACGATGGTCCATGACAGCCTGAAGCCCTATTACGCCCTTGTCACCATTGCAGAAGCGCTGCCGGCGCTCGGAATTGTCGCCGCAGTCCTTGGCGTCATCAAGGCCATGGGTGCCCTCGATCAGGATCCGGAAATTCTGGGCTCCTTGATCGGGGCTGCGCTTGTTGGAACATTCGCCGGCATCTTTTTCTCCTACGCGGTCGTATCACCGGTTGCGAGCAAGCTGCGCGCGATCCGCGAAAAGAAAATGCGGCTTTACGTCGTCGTGAAGCAGACGCTCCTTGCTTTCATGAACGGTGCCATGCCGCAGGTGGCGCTCGAGCACGGACGCAAGGCAATTTCTGCGTTCGAGCGCCCATCAATCGATGAAGTGGAGCAGCAAACCGTCTCAGGGGGCGAAGGCGGGCCCCGGAGGGAGGCGGCCTGAGTGAGCAAGACGGCAACAAATGAGGGGGCGCCTGGGCGGCGGAATGCGTTGCTGGAGATTTTCTGCCGTGGCGCTGGCTATTCCGAACGGCTGCCGATGCTGCCGGCGGCACTCGAGCGGGCTGCGCTTGCGTGTACGGATGAGTTTGGATGCCTGTCGTCAGTGCGGCCAGAGATGAGCTATCTCGGCCTGGAAAGTGGGCGCGCCGCGCATCTCATCGAGCGGGAGAAGGATGCGCACCTCGTCGGCATGCTGCATGCCCCTGCCTGGGACGCGCACTTGCTCGTCAGCTTCGACCGCGATCTGATCTACACTTACGTGGAGCTTGTTTTCGGCGGCGACGGCACGCAGCCGCCATATGCAGAGCCGCGCCCACTATCTCGCATCGAAATGCGCATCGCACAAAGCCTACTCGGCCGTTTGGCCGGGACGCTGTCGCGCGCTTTTCATCCTTTCGCGCCGACCAGCTTCGCGCCAGAAGGTGAACTGGGACGTATCGACCTTGATCGCCTGGGCGGACCGAATACGCCGGTTGCGATTGCGCGTTTCAAACTTCGGGCGCGGCAGGCGACCGGCGATTTGCTGCTCGCAATTCCTGATGCGGTGCTCACGGCGCTGAAGCCTGCCTTCGCGCGTCGCGAGCCACCACGTTCCGGAACGGCCGATCCGGATTGGGCGCAGCAGATCCACAGCGAGATCAATCGCTCCCGGCTCACGATGCGAGCCGTGCTCGAGGAGCGCCAAAGGCCGCTCTCCGAAATCGCCGGGCTTCGCGTTGGTCAGATACTGCCGCTCGATGCCACGCCGCGCACGCCCATCCGCGTCGACTGCAATGGCGAACCAATGATGTGGTGTGAATTGGGACAACAGAACGGAAATTACACATTGCGCGTCCACGCTTTTGTCGATCGCGAACAGGAGTTCATGGATGACATCCTTTTTGGGTGATGTTTCCCAGCGGCGCGCTGCGGCTACCGCGCAAAGCCAGCCGAATGTACACGACCGGGATATGAGAGCAGGTGAAAGCGGGGCGCGGCCTGACTCCGCTGCGGTCGGGCATGAGTCGCTAATTCAGGAATTCGCTGCCGAGCTCACGCCATCGCCGGAGGAACTTGCCGAAGCCTTCGGAACGGACGGGAGGAGCCATGATGGCGCCTTGCCGAAACAGGCGAGACAGGATCAAAGCTCCGGCAATAATATCGACATGGTCATGCGCATTCCTGTTTCGGTCCAAGTGGTCCTGGGGGCGGCAAGGATGTCCGTTTCGGGACTCGTCAAGCTCGGACGGGGTGCCGTCATTCCTCTGGACCGCCGCGTCGGGGAACCGGTCGATGTCATGGTCAACGGGCGGCTCATTGCGCGCGGAGAGGTGGTCGTCATGGACGAGGGTAGCTCCCGCTTCGGCATTTCGCTCACCGAAATCGTGACGGGCCCGGGATCTGCCAGGGACGCCTGACAGATCCCGCGCAATGACAAAAGCACAGGCGCCAGCCAGGCCGGAGCCGAAATCGCTCAGCGGCGTGGAGAAAGTGACCGTGCTGCTGCTGGCGCTAGGCCGTCCCAAGGCGGCGCAGCTCCTGAAGCGCATGGATGCCGAGGAGATCAGGCTGATCGCGCGGGCAGCGAATCAGCTTCCGTTGATATCTGCCGATGATCTCGCCGAATTGGTCGACGAATTTGCCCGCATGTTCTCCACCGGCGTCAACTTCGTCGGTACGGCAAACGCGGTCAAGGACCTGCTGGCCGAGGTGATGACGGAAGGAGAAGTCGCAGATCTTCTGTCCGATACCGGGGGCGAGGAGGAGCCCATATGGAGCAGAATTGCGCGGCTCAAGGACGAAATCATCAGGGCCTACCTGCTGCGGGAGCATCCACAGACGATGGCCCTCATTCTATCGCGGCTCAGTCCGCCACGTGCCGCGCGGCTCATGGGATCGCTTCCGGCGGAGTTACGCAATAGCCTGCTCATCCGAATGCTCGGAATAAAATTCGTCGCGCCGGATCAGCTCGAAATTCTGGAAAATACGCTGCGTGAGGACCTGATCTCGCTTCAGGCCCCCTCGGGCGGTACGCACGCCGGCATTGCGGACATTCTGAACCGGCTCGACAAAGCGCAGTTCGACTTGGCCCTGAAGCATCTTACCAAGGCGCGTCCCGCTGATGTCGAAGCTATGCGCGACATGCTGTTCACCTTCGACGACCTCGCGTCATTGCCACCCGGGACACTGGGCGTAATCCTGAATCAAGTTCCGCCTGACCGTCTTGTGCTTGCCCTGCGCGAAACGGACTTTGCGTTCCAGGACGCCGTACTTTCTGGGCTGCCGGCCCGTGCACGGCGCATAGTGGAGCTGGAGTTGCAGACGGAAAATAATGAATCCGCTCGGGAGATTGCCGACGCACGACGCGCCATCGTTGAAACCGTTCTGAAGCTCGTCGCCGAGCGCCGCATCGAGCTGCCGGCCACAAAAGTCCGCGCGGCAGCAAGCTGAGGGAGGGACGAGGCTTGTCGGAAGCTCCCGACCGGGAAAGCAGGACGGAAGAAGCGAGCGAGAAGAAGATCCGGGATGCCGTTGAGCAAGGCAGCGTTCCGCATTCGCGCGAGGTGGTGACATTCGCATCGTTGCTCGGGATCCTGTTGATCCTGCGAATGTCCTTTCCGGGCATTGGACGTCTGCGCGCGGTTCTGGAGCGGTTCATCGACGATCCCGGCGGCTGGTCGCTTGAAAACGGGGCCGATGCAGTGCACCTGCTCGGGATCGTTGGAAGCGCGATGGCGAAGGAGCTGATCCCGCTCGTGGCCACATTGTGTGCCTTTGGTCTCGGTGCTTCTCTGATCCAGAACACGCCTCGGCTGGTCGCCGACCGCATCCGCCCGCGCCTTTCGCGCCTCTCCTTGTCCCAAGGGTGGAAGCGGATTTTTGGCGCCCAGGGCAGGGTCGAATTCCTCAAGGCGAGTTTCAAGCTCGCCGCAGTCGGCTGCACGGCTGTTTTCCTGTTGCGTGCCACTCAGGCGGACGTGTTCAACGCCATGCTGGCGGAGCCGAGTGCGCTGCCAGAGCTCCTGCGCGATGTTTCCGTTCGACTGGTCACGGGGATCACCGTAGCCACTCTGCTGCTCGCGGTGGCCGACCTCATCTGGTCCCGCGTGTTTTGGCGCCGCGAATTGCGCATGACACGGCAGGAGATCAAAGACGAGCTGAAGCAGACTGATGGCGATCCGATCATCCGGTCACGGCTGCGGTCACTCGCGCGCGACCGCTCCCGCCGGCGTATGATGGCCGCCGTGCCCCGCGCCACGCTCGTCATCGCAAATCCGACGCACTATGCCGTTGCGCTGCGTTATGTCCGGGAGGAGGGCGGCGCGCCGCGCGTGCTTGCCAAGGGCCGGGACTTGATTGCGCTCCGCATTCGCGAAATCGCCGAGCAGCACAATATCCCCGTCATCGAAGACAAACCGTTGGCACGCGCGCTTCATGACAAGGTCGGCATCGACCAAATGATCCCGCCGGAGTTCTACAAGGCCGTAGCACAGATCGTGTACTTCGTGATGACGCGGAAAGGTGGCCACGCACGGGGCGGATTGGGGCTAACGAAATAGAACAAGTCTATCGTTCTGATTGAGGGGAAGCGACGCTCACCCTTTTGCCTCTCAATGAGGAGAGGCCGATCACTTGGGCATGACGGAGAGTAGCGGCTCCAACTCCCTATTCGCCATTCGCTACTCTCTATTCGCTATTCGCTATTCGCTATTCGCCCTCATATCCCCAACTTCTGCTTCAGCAGCTCGTTCACCGCTGCCGGATTGGCTTTGCCGCCGGTAGCCTTCATCACCTGGCCGACGAACCAGCCGAGCATGGTGGGTTTGGCTTTGACCTGCTCAACCTTGTCCGGATTGGCAGCAAGCACCTTGTCGATGGCTTGCTCGATCGCGCCTAAGTCCGTGACCTGCTTGAGGCCACGCTTCTCGACGATGTCGGCCGGATCGCCGCCTTCGGTCCAGACGATGTCGAAAACGTCCTTGGCAATCTTACCGGAGATCGTCTTCGAGGCGATCAGATCGAGAATGCCGCCCAGTTGGTCCGCTGAAACCGGCGAGTGCTCGATATCGAGACCTTCCTTGTTGAGGCGCCCGAACAGCTCGTTGATGACCCAGTTCGCTGCCGCCTTTGCATCGCGCCCGGAGGCGACCTTCTCGAAGTAGTCGGCGGATGCGCGCTCGGCCACGAGCACACCAGCGTCGTAAGAGGAAAGGCCGAACTGCTCCATAAACCGGCGCTTCTTTTCGTCGGGAAGCTCGGGCAGATCCGCTTTGAGCGCGTCGACCCATTCCTGCGTCAATTCCAGCGGCAGCAGGTCGGGGTCGGGGAAGTAGCGGTAGTCGTGTGCCTCTTCCTTGGTGCGCATGGAGCGCGTCTCGCCCTTGTTCGCGTCAAACAGGCGCGTCTCCTGAACGATCTCGCCCCCATCCTCCAGAATATCGATCTGCCGGCGGGCTTCCGCCTCGATCGCCTGGCCGATGAAACGGATCGAGTTCACGTTCTTGATCTCACAGCGCGTGCCGAATGGCTCTCCGGGCCTGCGCACGGATACGTTGATGTCGGCGCGCAGATTGCCCTTCTCCATGTCGCCGTCGCAGGTGCCGAGATAGCGTAGGATCGTGCGCAGCTTGCTGACGTAGGCCTGTGCCTGCCGGGCCGAGCGCATATCGGGCTTGGACACGATCTCCATCAGCGCGACGCCGGAGCGATTGAGATCGACGTACGTGTAATCCGGATGCTGGTCGTGGATGGACTTGCCGGCATCCTGCTCGAGGTGCAGTCGCTCGATGCCGACCGTTATCGTTTCGCCATCCGCATCGATCTCCACCTCGCCCTCGCCGACGATAGGCTGCTTGTACTGGGAGATCTGATAGCCCTGCGGCAGATCCGGATAGAAATAATTCTTCCGGTCGAAAACGCTTTTCAGATTGATCTGCGCTTTGAGCCCGAGCCCCGTGCGCACGGCCTGGGCGATGCACTCCTCGTTGATCACGGGCAGCATGCCAGGCATGGCCGCATCGACCAGTGACACGTGGCTGTTCGGCTCTCCGCCGAATTCCGTCGAGGCCCCGGAGAACAGCTTGGCGCGCGTGTTCACCTGCGCGTGCACCTCCATGCCGATCACGACCTCCCAATCCCCGGTTGCCCCGGCGATCAGATTGCTCGATTTCCCTGCCTTCGCTCGATCCTGCATGGTTCGCTCTGTTAGCTGCCTGTCGCAAAGGGCGCAGAGGCTCTAACCCCTCACCCCGACCCTCTCCCTGAGGGAGAGGGAGATTTGTTGCGGCACCGAATTCTCAACTCATTTCCCTCTCCCCGAGGGGGAGAGGGTTAGGGTGAGGGGGCTCCGCGGAGTTGTAGCGTGCGGGCTAACACGTCGAGAACTCCATCGACGTTCTCATATACATCCACATTCCGAAACCGGAGGACCAGATATCCGAAAGATTCCAGAGCACAAGTTCGTTCAGTATCTCTCATTACTTCATCTTGCGTGCTGTGCGTTGCCCCATCCACTTCGACTATTACCTTTGCATCGAAGCAGACGAAGTCCATTACAAAGCGGTCAATCGGCACTTGCCGCCGGAACTTGAAGCCGAGAAGCTGCCGGTTTCGCAGGTGTTGCCAGAGCTTCTCTTCTGCTCTCGTCTGCGAGCGCCTGAGGCGCGCGCCAAAACGATCGAGCCAGTCACCCTTCCTTCGCCTTCGCCTCCAGCTCGTTGCGCAGCTTCTCCTCCTCGTACTGGATGAACCAGCCGATCATCTGCCGCCAAAGCGCCTCGCAGAGGTCCGGCGGAACGCCGCGTTCGGCGGCGCGGGCTCGGACGCGATCGATGACCTGCTGATTGCGCCAGGGGACGTTGGCCTGCTGCTTGGCAGCCAGCTTGAGCTGCCAGGCCCGCTCCACGTAGCCGAAGCGCTCCGCGATCAAGTCGACGAGCGCGGCGTCGAGCCGGTCTATCTCAGCGCGCACCTGGCTCATGTCGGTGCAATCTTCCGGTCGACGCGTGCTCATCGTCCTCCCCCTGTCAACCTTTCAGCCACCATCGATCGGGCACGGTGAAGCGCCCCGCGGCATCCTCGATGACCTGGCCCGCGCGAAACAGCGTGCCCTCGTCGAACGGCTTGCCGATCAGCTGCAGTCCGAGCGGCGTTCCTTGGCGCGACAGACCACCCGGCACCGAAATGCCCGGCAGCCCCGCCATGTTCACCGTAACCGTGAAGATGTCCTCGAGATACATGGCGATCGGATCGCCCGACTTTTCGCCGAGGGCGAAGGCCGGTGACGGCGTGGTAGGCGTCAGGACGACGTCGACCTTGTCCCAGGCCTCGTCGAAGTCGCGCTTGATGAGCGTGCGGACCTTCTGCGCCTTGAGATAGTAGGCGTCATAGTAGCCGGCCGAGAGCACATAGGTGCCGATCAGAATGCGACGGCGCACCTCCTTGCCGAAGCCTTCGGCACGCGTCCGCTCGTAGGTGTCGATGAGGTCGTCGCCGGTGATTCTGAGTCCGTAGCGCACGCCGTCGTAGCGCGCGAGGTTCGACGATGCCTCCGCGGGAGCAAGGATGTAGTAGGTCGGCAGGGCGTACTTCGTGTGCGGAAGGCTGATCTCGTGGATCGAGGCGCCGGCATCACGGAGCCACGCAATGCCCTTTTCCCACAGCTCCTCGATCTCGGCGCCCATGCCTTCCATGCGATATTCCTTGGGAACCCCGACCCTGAGGCCCTTGATGCTCTTGCCGACCTCGGCCTCATAATCCGGCACGGGGGCATCGACGGAGGTCGAGTCCTTCGGGTCGGTGCTCGCCATGAACTTCAGCATGATCGCTGCATCGCGCACGGTCTTGGCAATCGGACCAGCCTGATCGAGCGAGGAGGCGAAGGCGACGATGCCCCAACGGGAGCAGCGCCCGTAAGTCGGCTTTATGCCGACCGTTCCAGTGAGCGCCGCCGGCTGCCGAATGGAGCCGCCCGTATCCGTGGCGGTGGCGGCGAGACACAGGTCAGCCGCAACGGCCGCAGCCGATCCGCCGGACGAACCGCCGGGAACCAGCTTTGCATTGGAGCCGTTGTTGCGCCGCCACGGGCTGATGACGGGGCCGTAGTAGCTCGTCTCGTTGGACGAGCCCATGGCGAACTCGTCCATGTTGAGCTTGCCGAGCATGACCGCGCCGGCATCCCAGAGGTTCTGGGTGACGGTCGACTCGTATGTCGGCTCGAAGCCATCGAGAATGTGACTGCAGGCCTGCGAGTGCACGCCACGCGTGCAGAACAGGTCCTTGACGCCGAGCGGAAGCCCTTCGAGCGGGCGAGCCTCGCCGCGGGCAATACGCGCGTCGCTGTCGGCTGCTTGAGCCAACGCGCGATCCGCCGTGGTGGCGACATATGCATTGAGCGCAGGATTCGCGGCTTCAATCGCATCGATGAAAGCCTGGGCCAGCTCCTTTGCGGTGAAGCTTTTCGCCTTCAAGCCCTCGCGCGCCTCGGCGAGGGTGAGCCTGGTGAGGTCTGTCACGGTCGAATGCTCGTCGCTTTCGATACTTCAATCCATAGTGCTATTCCCTCTCGGCGCCTGCGGCATGAGAGGGCTGCGGTGGGAGGCGGGACCCGCGGCCTGTGTCTATCGGCGCCTCACACCTCGATCCTATCCCCGCATGCGGGAAGGGGGACTTGAGCTACTCCACCACCTTCGGAACGACGAAGAAGTGATCGTCGGTCATGGGGGCGTTCTTGACGATGTCGTCGGCGATATTGCCATCCGTCACCTCGTCCTTGCGCTTCTTGAGGCTGATGGGCACGACACGAGTCATCGGCTCGACATTGCTGGTGTCGATCTCGTTCAACTGCTCGACCCAATTGAGAATGCCCGTGAGCTCGCTCTGGAGCCCTTGGGCCTCCTCATCGGTGATCTTGATGCGTGCGAGCCTCGCGATGCGCCGGACGGTCGCCTCGTCGACCTCCATGGTCCCTCGCTCATTCCGGAATTGAAACCAACGCCGCCTCTCTTAGCCCGCGCAAGGCGGCCCGCGCAACAGATTCACCCGTGAGAGGCCCTCAGCTGGCGTCAACTCGATTGCCCTCAGGGCAGAGCACCGGTGTCGATGCTGGACCGGGTGACCTGCGTGCTGCCAATGGGCGTGCTTTCGATGAACACGTCGACCTGCTGGCCAGGATAGGCGTGCTTTGTTCCCGCAGGCAGGGCGTAGATGACCCGCAGGACGCGCGTATCGACACGCTCGCCGGAGGCGCCGGTCAGCGAGCGCTTGGGAACAAGCAGCGGCTCGATATTCACGAACGACAGCCTCATGCGCTCGGAGGCGAGCCCCCGCAGGCTGGCATAGGCCGGGGCGGAAGGCTCAAAGCGCGGCACATCAGCCTCGTCGATGTCGATGCGGACGTGCAGCGGATCGAGATTGCCGAGCACGATCAGCGGTGTCGCCAGCGTGCCGGCGAACGCGAACTCGCCCGGCCGGACATTGACCTGCAGGACCGTGCCGTTGATGGGGGCGCGCACCGTCAGCAGATCGAGGTCGATCTCGGCTCTTTCCACCGCACGGCGGGCCTGCTCGACAGCCGCCGTGGCAACGGCCAGCGATGCGCCGTCCGGCGGCGTGATGAGCTTCAGCTCCGCCTCGATCTGCGCAATGCGGGCTTGGGCCTCCTCGAGCCGGCCTTCGGCAGAACGCTCCGCGTTCCGGCGGTGCGTCACCTCGCGGTCGGAAATGGCATTGCCTCCACGGGCCTTGAGCGCCTCGGCGACGCGGACCTGGTCGGCCCACTCCTCCATCTCGGCTCGCGCCGCATTGGCTGCCGCGATCGCCGCCGCGCGCTGTGCCTTCAGGGTCGCCTCCGTCGCGAGTATCTGATCCCGCTGACGTTCGGCGGCTGCCAGCTCCGCCCGGCGCAATGCGAGGCTGCCTCGGGCTGCCCGTTCATCCAGCACGAACAGAGGATCGCCGGCCTTCACCTTCTGACCGGGCTTGACCAGAACCTCGGAAACGATCCCGGAAGTGTGAGACCCGATCTCGATCTCCTGGCCGTTGGACTCGATCAGACCGGCGGCCCCGATGAAGCCCCGTGCGGGGCCGCCAGCCGCGCCTGCTGCGGTGCTTGGCTGAACCGGCGGTGAGATGGCCGGCACCAGCGTCACCTCCACCGGCTGGCTGCGGGTAATGGACACCGCTGCCCCCGCGGCTGCAGCGAGCGCGACGAGAGGCAGTCCGATGATGAGAAGCCTGGAGCGTCTGGCCATTCAGTGGCCCTCCGTGAATGGGGGAAGCTCGATCCCCGTGATGCGCCCGTCCGACATGCGGGCGATGCGATCGGCGAAGTGAAAAATCCGGTTGTCGTGCGTGACGACGATCACGGCGCGGTCGGGGCGCAACGCGTGCTGGCGCAGCAGTTCCATGGCCTGCTGACCGGCCTGAGCGTCGAGCGACGCCGTCGGCTCGTCCGAAATGACGAGCCGCGGCTCGTGCACCAGTGCGCGGGCGATGGCGACACGCTGCTGCTGGCCGCCCGACAGCTCGGCCGGAAATTTGTCCATGTGCTGCTCGAGCCCGACGGCGGCGAGGAGCTCGCGCGCCTTGCGCAAGGCCCGAGACTCGGATGCACCGTTGACGAGCAATGGCACTGAGGCGTTCTCGGCTGCCGTCAGGGCCGGCAGGAGATTGAATTGTTGGAAGATGAAGCCGATCGTCTCCGCCCGGAACTGGGCCAGTCGGGCCGCGCTGAGGGCTCCCAAGCGCGTCCCGAACAGCTCGACCTCGCCCTCCTCGGCGGACAGAATGCCAGCGATGACCGAGATCAGCGTAGTCTTCCCGCAGCCGGAGGGGCCGACGATGTAGGTCATCGAGCCGGTCTCGATATCGAGATCGATGCCATGCAGGACCCGGATGCGCGTCTCGCCCGAGCCAAACTCTTTCACAATGCCCCTGCAGCGGACGGCCAGGTTAGGCGCAGTGCTGGCCTGGGTGATCTCGCGTGCAAGCTTCAGCATCGGCTCACCCCCGGAACACGATGGCAGGGTCGATAACCAGCACCCGCCGGAGGCTGACGATCGCCGAGAGCAGCATGATTGCCGTCGCAAGCAACCCGACCCCGACCGCCACCTGCCAGGGCAGATAGAAGCCACGGAAGAACGACGTCGGGTTCGACGTCACCGCCTCGAAGAAGACCGACGTCAAGCCGAGGCCGATCGCATATCCGATAGCGCCTACGATGGTGGCCTGCAGCAGCACCATTCCGATGAGGCGGCCATTGGTGAGGCCCATGGCCTTGAGGGCCGCGTACTGCTTCAGGTTCTCGATCACGAACATGTGGAATGTCAGCCCGACGACGGCGATGCCGACAATGACGCCGAGCAGCGTGACGGTGCCGAAGTTCACGGGAATGCCGGTGTGGCGCAGGAAATACATCATCGTCTCCCACCGAAACGCATCGGAGGTCACCGCCTTGAGCCCGGTACGCTCCTCGATCGCTTGGGCGACGGCGGCTGGGTCGGCATCCGGCGCGGAGCGGGCGAGGACGAAGGAGAGCTGGTTGCGGCCGTTGTTGGTGAAGACCAGCGCCTGCGAGTAGCGGGTGTAGATCAGCGGCTGTGTCTGGAACGGTGGAGCCGTCCGCAGGATGGCGACGACCACGGCGCGGCGGTCGTTGAGCTCGAGGGTTTGGCCGAGGGTCAGCGGCTGGGTCGGCCACAACTTCTTGTATCCCGCCTCGTCGATGGCGATGGCATCGGGCCGCCTTAGCGACTCGCGATCACCGAGGATGATCTCGGGCGGCAGCCCGATCAGTGTGACGTCGTCGAGGCCATAGACGAATGAGGACTGCAGGCCGCCCGTTTCGGTGGTCACGACCGCCTGGCCCTTGAAGAATGGCACCGCCCAGGCCACGCCCGGCACGCCGCGCACGCGGCCGAGCTCAGTATCGCGCATCGGCCTGACGGCATCGATCTGCTCTATGGCGGGGTCCATGACCCAGATATTCGGCTCACGGATCTCCGTGATGAGATTGGCCGTGCGCTGCATGACGCCGATGAACATGCTCGCCTGTTGGCTGATGAGCAGGGTGGAGAAGGCCATGCCGAAAACGAGGCCGAGCAGCTTGGCCGCGTCCCCGAATAGCATCTTCAGCGCGACCCGGTTCATGTCCGCTCCCTCACGCCGTGGTGTCGGGCGGCGCATTGCCCGTCTTCAGAAACTGCAGCAGCAGCTCGACGTGGGTTTCGAGAATTCTTTCGGCGTCGAGTGGCCGGTGGCGTTCCATGAGCAGCTTCCAGACCATAGCCATCAGCATCGGTGCGATGACGAGCTGCGGGAACTCCCGCAGCGGCGTCTCGCGGAATTCGCCGCGGGCGATGCCACGATCGATGATCGTCCGAATGACGCTCATGCCGCGGCTCACCACTTCCTCGTAGTAGAACGCAGTGAGATCCGGATGCCTTTGACCTTCGGCAATCAGGAGCCGCACCAGCTCGTGCACCCGGGAGTTGACGATCTTTTTCATCAACCCGAGCACGGGTCCCCTGAGCAGGGCCTCGGACGAGAGCTGGGATCCTTCGATCTCACCCTGCAGCATCTCGACATGGGGAACGAGGAAAGTGCGGATGACCGCTTCGAATAGGTCTTCCTTGGTGTCGAAGTAGACGTAGACGAGCCCCTTGGAAATGCCGGCGCGCCTTGCCACGTCGTCCAGTCGCGTGCCGGCGTAGCCCTTGGCGATGAACTCTTCGAGGGCCGCGTTCAGGATCTCTTCCGGGCGTTGTTCTTTGCGGCGCTTGCGAGTGCTCATGGGTGCCTCCAACGCGAATGACATAGCTATGACTGACCGGTCAGTCAATATAAGGAAGGCTGGCCGCCGATGATCCGTGGCCGACGAAATTTGCCCCGCAGTCGCGGCCTGGCTGTGCTTTCACGGGCACTGTCAGAGACTTAGGCCGCGATCAGCCACGCGTTCGCCATGATGCTGCCACATGCAGCGACAATTCAACGCAGGATGATCGACGCGCTGCTTCCGACTGCTCTCGCTGGCCGGCACGCCCGGCGCGCCGCCGGTCCTCTGATCGTGGCTTGCTTTTCTGCTGTTTTCCTGATTGCGCTTCCGTCCGGGTCGGCGGACGCGGCCGATCGCGTCAACGCCATGATCGAACGGCTCGACGCCAGCGAGCGGCGGATTTTCCTGGAGTGGCGCGCGGCGCAAAAGAAGCACGAAGCCGCGCTCGACGCCTACTGGGGGAAGGTGCAGTCGACGCGAAGCCAGCGGCGAAAGAAGATCAGGGCGGGCCGGCCCGTCAGTGCCGATGACTACGTCATGACCTTCCCGCCGGAGTATTCCGGGCCGAAGTTGCCGTCGCATATCGCGCGCATCTGGGACGAGCTGAAGCCACCGGTGGAGCGTAAGCCTGTGCCGAGCGTCGCGGACGTGCTCGAAAGCGCCAAGGCTGTCTACGGCTTCGTACCGGAGCGCATCCCAGAAAAGGAGTTCAAGCGGCGATACGCGCTGGAGGCGCTGGCGAACGGGCTCTCCAGGGAGCAGGTCGTTCGTGTCTACGCGCTCGAGACGGGCGGCCGCGGGACGTATGACATGCAGGCCGGGATCAATCCTTCGACCGGGCGAGGGACGCCGATTTCAACCGCGCTCGGCTATGCGCAGCTCTTGCACGCCAATTCGGTCAACGAGCTGGTGAAGCACGGGCCGACGTTCATTGCCCGCCTCGAGAAGACGGCTGAGACTCCCGGGATAGCGCCGGAGCGGGCTGCAGCCCTGCAGAAGAAGGCGCGCGTGCTGCGGCGGATGCTGGCGAGCGCCAAGAAGGTGCCCAACGACTGGTACGCGCACATGCGGTTTGCGGCCACGCGCAACGGGCTCGGAATTCATGCGCTGAATCTCGACGGCGACATCGGCCCCATGCTGCAGGTGATCAAGCTGAAAGGCGTCCGCCAAGTGGCCGAGCGGGCTGGGCGAACCGATCTCGCGCCGGCCGAGCTGGAACTGATGAACCTCGCCGGACCGAGCACGGGCCTCGAAATGATGACGCCCATCGGCCGGACCGCACCGACGCCGAATTTCTTCTCCCGGCTCGGCTATGAGCGAAATCCCGTCGTGCACAAGCGTACCGCGGCCGAGCTGCTCGAGAAGCTCGAGTCCATAATGGACGCGAACGTGAAGAAGCCAGGCTCCATCGAGTTCGCAGCCGCCTTCGACGAAGCCATGTCGATCCGCTCCTCGCAGCGATAAGCATCCACCCCTCGTGCCCGAGAAGGGCGGGTCTCAGCAGCTTGACTTTTGCCGGGCCGCTGAGGCGCACGCAACGCTCGTCTGGCTCGCAAGAGGGAGCGGCCCGCCCTATATTCGTGTGGCGCTCCCATGCTTGACCATTCCCCCTCAGCCGCGATGTCCGCGGGAGCTCGAATGTTAATTCGATTTTTGCGCGCACCAATTAAGATCAGCCCTATTGGCCGGATCTGACCCGCGGACCGGCGTGGAACGGGGAGGCGGAACCGATGTCGCAGTTCGTGTTCGCCGTTATTGCCATCGCGCTCGTATTCCTGCTCGCCATGCGCCGGGCGAGCTTGCCCGTTTGGGCTGGCGTGGCCACGGCCATGACCTTCGCATGGCAGATCGGGCTGGCCGGGGGAGGTCCCAGCGCCTTCGGGTTCTGGAGCCTGGTCGCCTGGCTTCCGGCCCTCGCACTCGCCGTGCTCTCTGTCCCGGAGGTGCGCCGCAGCCTTGTCGTCGAGCCGGCATACCGCGCGATCCGCAGCTCCTTGCCGAAGATCTCCGAGACCGAGCAGCAGGCCCTGGAGGCGGGCACGATCGGGTTCGATGCCGAGCTTTTCTCCGGGCGCCCTGACTGGAACCGTCTGCGCGCAGTTCAGCCGATCGTCCTGACGGCCGAGGAGCAGGCCTTCCTCGATGGACCCACCGAGGAGCTCTGCCGGATGATCGACGACTGGCGGATCCGCACCCGCGAGCGCGAGATCCCCGAGGAAATCTGGTCCTTCGTGAAGGAGAAGGGCTTCCTCGGGATGCTAATCTCGAAGCAGCACGGCGGCCTCGGGTTCTCGGCGCAGGCGCAGTCGCTCATCCTGGGCAAAATTTCTTCGCGCTCGCCGGACGTGGCCACCATCGTCATGGTGCCGAACTCGCTGGGCCCCGGCGAGCTGATCGAAAAGTACGGCACGCCGGAGCAGAAGAGCCATTACCTCCCGCGGCTTGCGCGTGGTGAGGAAATTCCGTGCTTTGCGCTGACGGGGCCGACCTCTGGCTCGGATGCCGCGAGCATGCGCGACGTCGGCTACGTAACGCGCGGTGTCCACGAGGGGCGGGAGACGCTCGGTATCCGCGTCATCTGGGAGAAGCGGTACATCACGCTCGCCCCCAAGGCGACGCTGCTGGGGCTCGCGTTCCGCCTCTTCGATCCGGAGAATCTGCTGGGCAAGGGCGAGGACGTCGGCATTACGCTCGCCATCATTCCTACCAGCCATACCGGCGTAAACATTGGCCGGCGCCATTTGCCTTGCGGCGCGGCATTCCCCAACGGCCCGACCTGGGGCAAGGACGTCTTCATCCCCATTGATTGGATCATCGGTGGGCAGGCCAGGGCCGGCCAGGGCTGGCGCATGCTGATGGAATGCCTGTCGGCAGGTCGCTCCATCTCGCTGCCATCCTCGTCGGCGGCCGGCATCAAGACGATGCTCCGCTTCTCGACGGCTTACGGCCGAATCCGCCGGCAATTCGGCCTGCCAATTGCCAGAATGGAAGGCGTTGAGGAGCCGCTGGCGCGGCTGGTCGAGAACGCCTACCTCGTTGAGGCGGGCCGTGCGGTGACAGCGGCAATGGTCACTCGTGGCGAGAAGCCGGCAGTGCTCGGCGCGCTGATGAAGTATCAGTCCACGGAGCGGATGCGCCAGGCCGTCAACGACGCCATGGATGTGCACGGCGGCCGCGGCATCTGCGACGGGCCAACGAACTATCTTCAGTCTGCCTATCAAATGGTGCCGATCGCGATCACCGTCGAAGGCGCCAACATTCTCACGCGGACGCTCATCACCTTCGCCCAGGGCGCACTGCGGTCGCATCCGTATCTCTATCGCGAGCTGCAGGCGGTCCAGAACCCCGATCCCAAACGGGGGCTTGAGCTTTTTGAGCCCATTTTTCTCGACCACGTGTCGTTCAGCG
>DASVDU010000322.1:0-8129 GCA_036380915.1 Hyphomicrobiaceae bacterium
GGAATGCTCTCCATCAGGCCGCCTCGCAAGCCGTAAGCATCGAGACGTCCAACGACATCTACAACGAAGCCGCCCGGCGCGCCATTGCAGATCTCTACATGCTGATGACGCATATGCCGGAGGGGCTTGTCCCCTATGCCGGCATACCCTGGTACAGCACCGTCTTCGGGCGGGATTCGCTCATCACGGCGCTGCTCATGCTTTGGTTCGACCCTGGAGTCGCGTTGGGCGTCTTGCGGTATCTCGCGGCCAATCAGGCAACCGATGTCATTCCTGAGGCCGATGCCGAGCCGGGGAAGATCCTGCACGAAGTCAGGCTCGGCGAGATGGCTGAGCTCGGTGAAGTGCCGTTCCGGCGCTATTACGGTTCCGTCGATTCAACGCCGCTGTTCGTTTTCCTGGCGGGCTCATACCTCGAGCGAACGGACGACCTGGAAACCATTCGCAATCTCTGGCCTCATATCGAGGCGGCGCTGAATTGGATCGACCAGTTCGGCGATCAGGACGGAGACGGCTTCGTTGAATACGGGGCAAAAACAAAGAAGGGCCTCGTGAATCAGGGGTGGAAAGACAGTTACGACGCCATATTCCATGCAAATGGGGATCTCGCGAAAGGCCCGATCGCGCTCGTCGAGGTGCAGGGCTATGTTTTCGCGGCGAAGAAGAAGGCGGCGGTCATGGCCGAACGCCTCGGCCATGAGGCTCTCGCAGCCAAACTCTTGCGTGAAGCGGAAGAACTTCAGAAGCGCTTTCAGAAGGAGTTCTGGTCGGATGAGATTGGCACCTACGCGCTGGCTCTCGATGGAAAGAAGCGGCCCTGTCTCGTTCAGACCTCGAACGCCGGGCATGCGCTGTTGACCGGGATCGCGGCGGATGAATGCGTGCCCAAGGTCGTTCAGGCGCTGATGTCGCGAGAGTCGTTTTCAGGCTGGGGTATTCGGACCGTCGCGACCACCGCGTCGCGCTACAATCCAATGTCCTATCATAACGGGTCCGTCTGGCCGCACGACAATGCACTGATTGCGATGGGCTTCGCGCGCTATGGCTTCAAGGAAGCAGCGAGCAGAATATTCGAGGCTTTGTTCACCGCTTCGAGCTATCTGGAATTGAGGCGGTTACCGGAGCTTTTCTGCGGTTTTGGTCGACGCCGCAGTCACGGGCCCACCCTCTATCCGGTCGCATGTGCCCCGCAGGCTTGGGCGGCAGCGGCACCCCTCGCCCTTTTACAATCGTGCCTGGGCCTCAGGATCTCGCCAAAACAGGGCACGATCAGTCTGGAGCATCCCATGCTCCCGCCATTCCTCGACCACGTGACCCTACGAAAGCTCGCCTGCGGGGGTATCAAACTCGACATCGAATTCCGTCGCGCCGGCGACCATGTGGCGATGAACGTGCTCAACGCCACAGGCGATGCCCAGCTGAAAATGACGGTTTAAATTTTTTCCAATATAGCTGGAAACGAGCCAAGCCAAGCTCACGCGCTCTATCTCTCTTTACAATGGGGAGAGGGTCGGATTGAAGGGGGCAGTGACCACTGTTGCAACCCCTCATCCCGCCCTTCGGGCCGACCCCGGATCGAGTCCGGGGCAGGCTCTCTCCCCACGGGAGAGGTGAAGGGAGTAACCGCTGCTTGCGTGCCGCTACCACCCAGTTCGAATAATCGATGGCGCGTTTTCAGACCCCGCTCGAAAGAAGCGGTGATCACGTCAGTCGCATCAGCAGGCCAGCAATCAGTTGGGCGCGCTCGACGAGGCTGGCGATCTCTATGTGTTCGTTTAATGTGTGCAGGCCGGAGCCGCGCACGCCGATGGAATCGAGAGTCGGAATGCCGAGGGCGCCCGTGAAGTTGCCGTCGGAGCCGCCGCCCGCGCTCGCGTGCGTGAGCTCGAACCCGATTTCCCGCGCAATCTCGCGCGCAATTCCGTAAAGCGCCATGGTCCCTGCATCCGGTTCCCAGACGGGTCGCGTGACGCCACGAGTCACCTCGATTCTGACGTCGTTTTCTTCGCCTGAAAGCTCCAGCATGCGGGCGACACCGCGGTCCAGATCCTCCTGGCGCTTGGCCATGCTGAGCACCTCGGCCTCACAGGTCGAAGATACGCAGTTGACCCATTGCCCAGCGTGCACGACACCGACGCTGAATGTGCAGTCCTCGGTCGTCATGGCCTCGATCTCGAGGATCTTGCGGGCCATCGCAGCGATTGCCGATCGGCCTTCTTTGAGGAGAAAACCGGCGTGGCTCGGGCGGCCGAAAGTTTTCACGTTGAAACGCGCAATGGCGTAACGGCCCGTGACCGCTCCGCCGTCGGCGAGTGCCGGCTCCGGGACGAGCACGTATTTGTTCCTGCGCCCCTCGGTTTCGATCAACTCGCGGGTCGAGGGTGTGCCGACCTCTTCATCGGGAGTGAGGAGGAACGTTACAGGCAGCGGCGTCTCGAGTCCGGCGCGCAACAATTGCCGGATGGCCTCGAGGCTTACGTAATTGCCGCCCTTCATGTCCTGAATGCCGGGGCCGTAGCAGCGGCCGTTCTCGATCCGCCACGGATTGACCTTGAGCGTGCCGATCGGGTGCACCGTATCCAAGTGTCCTGAAATCAGGATGCCGGGGCTGCCGAAGTTCTTGTGTGGAAAGCGAGCCCGCACCGAGCCGCCAAATCCCATCCGGCCCGGAATGCGCTCGATCTCGGCGCCTGCCGCAGCAAGGTCATAAGCGGCGAGGTCCATCATGCGGTCGACCGCCGCTGCATCGTAGGTGGGGCTTTCGCATTCGATCCAGGGCTTCAATCCGGCCAGCATCTCTTCCGAATTGAAGGGCAAATTTTTCGGGTTCATGGCCATTTCCTCCAATCTGAAAAGCGTCAAAGCGGGGAGCGCCGCTCGACAATGCGCGCCAGGATGCTTGCACCGATGGGCAACACATCATCGTCGAAAACGAAGGCAGGGTTGTGCAGCGGCACCGAGCCCTTGTGGCCGATCGTGCAGTAGGCGCCGGGGATCGCCTTGAGCATGTCGGCGAAATCCTCGCTGCCCGTCATCAGCTCCTTGGTTTCCGAGACATTCTCTTCGCCTACGATCTCCGCTGCGGCTTCGAGATAAGCCTTCGAGCACGCTTCGTCGTTGACCAGGACCTCGAAGATGTCGCGCAGGTCGACGGTGATCTCCAGCCCGTAGCTCTGCGCGAAACCGGAGCAGAGCTGGCGGACGCGCTCGTGAATGAGCTCTTTCACCGGATCCTCGAAAAAGCGGATCGTTCCCGAGATCACGGCCTTGTCGGGAACCACATTGTAGGCCGCGCCGGAATGGATCTGTGTCACGGAGAGCACCGCCGGGCGCGTCGGCTCTACATTTCGGCTCACGATCGTCTGCAGATTCTGGACCAGCGAGGTCGCCGCGATGATGGGATCTCGCGCGTGATGCGGCATGGCGCCATGGCTGCCGACGCCCTGAACGGTAATGTCGAAAAAGCTCGCGCCGGCCATGGCAGTGCCGGGCTTCACGCCGACTTTCTTCGGCTCGGCGAAGGGATTGTTGTGAAATCCGTAAATCTCGTCACAGGGGAATTTCTCGAAAAGACCGTCGGCCAGCATGGCGCGGGCGCCGCCCAAACCCTCCTCGGCGGGCTGGAAGATCAGAACGACACGGCCGGCGAAATTGCGCGTTTCGGCGAGGTAGCGTGCCGCGCCAAGCAGCATGGTCGTATGGCCGTCGTGTCCGCAGCCATGAAACCGGCCAGGCGATTTGGATGCGTAGGGCAAATTCGTTTGCTCATCCATCGGAAGGGCATCCATGTCGGCACGCAGGCCGATCGAGCGGCCCTCCGATTTGCCATTGATGATACCAACCACGCCGGTCTTGCCGATGCCGGTATGGACCTCGTCGACACCCCAAGACTTGAGCAAGTCGGCGACGATGCCCGACGTGCGAACCTCCTCGAAACCGATTTCCGGATGCTGGTGGAAATCGCGCCGAATCGCGGTGAGTTCATCGGCGTAGTCGGCGATCCTGGGCAGGGCAGGCATAGCGATGGTGCTCCCTTGATGTTTGGCCGCCGATCAGGTGGCGGCCAGTTCCCGGAAGTTGGCAAAATCCCAGAAGCGGCCCGGTGCCGCTTCGATGAGGGCGCGCGTGTACGGGTGCTGTGGCCTGGCAAGAACTTCGGCCGCCGATCCGGATTCCACAATGCGCCCGTGCTGCATGACCACGACGTCATCGCAGATCTGGGCAGCGACGCGCAGGTCATGTGTAATGAAAAGAATTGCGATGCCGAGCTTCTGCTGGAGTTCATCGAGCAAATCGAGCACCTGCGCCTGGACCGAGACGTCGAGTGCCGAGACCGCTTCGTCGGCCACAAGCACGTCGGGCTCCATGGCAATGGCCCGGGCGATCGCAATGCGCTGGCGCTGCCCGCCTGAGAACTGGTGCGGATAGCGGTCGAGAGCATCGGCCGGCAGCCCGACGAGCTGCAACAGTTCGGCGGCGCGGGCGAGAGCCGATTTGCGGTCCTGGCCGCAATTGAGGGGGCCCTCGATGAGGCTTTCTCCAATCTTCCACCGCGGATTGAGCGAACGGAACGGATCCTGGAAAACGATTTGGATGTGCTTGCGATAGGGACGCAGGGCCCTTCGCGGGAGCTTGGCGAACTCCTGACCTGCGACGCGGATCTCGCCCGACGTCGGATCGATCAGACGCATGATGCAGCGGGCGACGGTGGACTTGCCCGAGCCCGACTCCCCGACGATTCCAAGCGTGCGGCCGCGGCCGATTGAAAACTTCACGTCGACCGCCGCTCGAACCGGCTCACGGCGGGAAAAGAGGGATCGAGAAATATAGATTTTCTCGAGGCCGGCGACCTCCAGCACCTTTGCCTCACCGTTGGCGGGCCGCGGTGGGCGGGGCACGAGGCTCGGAACCGATCGCAGCAGACGCCTCGTGTAATCGTCCCGAGGTTCGCGCAGAAGCTTGGCAACGGGTGCGTGCTCGACGATTTCGCCATGCTTCATCACGTGCACCGTGTCGGCAATTTCGGCGACGACGCCCATGTCATGCGTGATGAAGAGCACGGCCGTGCCGTGGTGTTCCTGGAGCTCGGCGATGAGGTTCAAAATCTGCTGCTGCGTGGTGACGTCGAGCGCGGTCGTCGGCTCGTCTGCGATGAGAAGCTGCGGTTTGAGGATCAGCGCCATGCCGATCATGATGCGCTGGCGCTGACCGCCGGAAAGCTCGTGCGGGTAGGAGCGATAGATGCGCTCGACATCAGGAAGATGCACCTGGTTGAGAATATCGAGCACACGGCTTTTCTTTTCACCGGCCGAAAGCCGGGCATGCGTGTCGAGCACTTCCTCGATCTGCTCGCCAACGCGCATGACCGGGTTAAGCGCGGTCATCGGCTCCTGGAAAACCATCGAGATGCGGTTGGCGCGCATCTGGCGCATGGCCTGCGGGCCCAGTTTCAAGAGGTCTGTTCCGCCGAGAATGATCTCGCCGCCGGCAACTTCGAGGGCGCCCTTCGGCAGAAGCCCCATGATCGATAACGCCGTGACGGACTTGCCCGAACCGCTTTCGCCGACAAGGCAAGCCGTCTCGCCACTGCGGATCTGCAGCGAGACTTGGTCGACAACAGGCGGGACCTCGCGATTGCCCGAAAGCCGGACCGTGAGATCGCGAACGTCGAGCACCACCGGCGCGCCGTCGAAGTTTCGCTGCTTGAGCTTCATTCCGTCAGACCTCCCGCTTCTTGAACCGCGGATCGAGCACGTCGCGCGCGGTATCGCCCAGGAGGTTTATGGACAGAATGCATAACGACAGCATCAGGCCGGGCCAGAAAATGAGCGACGGTTTGAGCTGAAAATAGACCCGCCCCTCTGCCATGATATTCCCCCAGGTCGGGATTTCGGTGCTCACGCCCGCACCGAGGAACGACAGAATGGCTTCCGTCAGAATGGCCGAGGCGCAAATATAGGTGCCCTGCACCGTCAGTGGCGCCAGCGTATTGGGCATGAGGTGGCGCCAGAGGATCTTCGGCATCGGCGTGCCGAGGGCGATGGCTGCTTCGACGTAAGGCTCCTCGCGAGCCGAGAGCACGACGGACCGCACGAGGCGGACGACGCGCGGGATCTCCGGAATGGTGATTGCAATCATCACGGACCAGATGCTCGGTCCATTGAGCGAGACCAGCGCAATGGCGAGTAGGATCGACGGGATGGCCATCAGGCTATCCATGATCCGCATGATGATGGCGTCGGCCAAACGGAAAAATCCGGAGACGAGGCCAATGAGGAGGCCGATGAAAACGCTGACGAGCGCTGCTCCAATGCCGATGAAAAGCGAAATCCGGCCGCCTGTGACAATGCGGGAAAAAAGATCACGCCCGTAGGCATCCGTTCCGAGCGGGTAGAGATCGCTCGGCCCTTTGAGCCGCTGGACCGCGTTCATGCTCAACGGGTCATGCGGCGCGATGAGTGGCGCGAAGATCGCCGACAGCACGATGACCAGCAAGACGATGGCAGCGATCACCGGACCCACGCCGGCCCGCCAGCTCCGCGGCAGGGCGATGGCGCCCAGCATCCACTGCATGCGGGAAATCGGTTGCGGTGCAGCGGTCATCAATAGCGGATCCTCGGATCGAAAAAGGTATAGGAGAGGTCGATGAGGAGATTGATGAGCACGTAAAGGCCGCTGGTCAGAAGGATCATGCCTTGGATGACCGGATAATCGCGCGCCAGAATGGCGTCGACCGTGAGCCGTCCAACCCCGGGGATATTGAAGACGCTTTCCGTTACGACCACGCCGCCGATCAGCAAAGCGAAGCCAGTCCCGATCACGGTCACGATCGGCACGGCGGCATTGCGGAGCGCGTGCCGGAAAAGGACGATGCGCTCCTTGACGCCTTTAGCGCGTGCCGTCCGGATGAAATCTTCCCCCAGCACCTCGAGCATGCTCGCCCGGGTCATGCGGGCGATCAGGGCGACGTAGATCGTGGCCAGGGTCAGGCAAGGCAGGATGGCACGCGAGAGAAAGCGTCCGAAGTCCTCGGAGGGGGCTGTATAACCCTGAACGGGAAGCCAGCGGAGCTCGATGGAAAAGATCTGAATGAAAATATAGCCGATGACGAAAACAGGAATGGAGAACCCGAGGACCGAAAACGTCATCACGGCATAGTCGGCCCAGGTCCGGTGCCGCCAGGCTGCCAGCACGCCCATCGGCACGGCGATGAGCACGGAGAGGGTGATCGTCAGCAGCGCGATGTTGATCGTCGGCCAGATGCGGTGGCCGATCATGCGCGTGACAGGGGTGTTGGAGATCAGCGATGTGCCGAGATCACCCTGAAGCAGGAGCTTGATCCAGGTTATGAACTGGATGTGGATCGGCTCATTGAGCCCGAGCGACTGGCGGATTCGTTCGAGCTGGGCCGGCGTCGCCATATCGCCCGCGATAATCGCAGCGGGATCGCCGGGGGTCAGCCGCAAAAGAAGAAAAACAAAGATTGCGACGCTCACCATGACCGGGATGACGGCCAGGATTCGTCGAACAACGTAGCCCAGCATCGGGCGCAGTCTCCTTGGCGAGCCGCTGCTGTTGCGAACGGCCCGCGCGGCGGCTCGAACCGCCGCGCGGAAATGCGATCGGGAACGCGCTGCCCACGTCTCCGCAGGCGGGTCAGTCGGCCTTGTCGACGTTCCAGAAAACGGGCACCGGTGAAGGGATCATGCCCGTCAATTTCTTGCTCCGTGCCTGCGGGGCAGCATATTGGCCGAGGGGGATGTAAATCACGTTCTCGAGCGTGTGCTTCTGAATTTTAATGGCCACCTCGCGCTGCTTCTCAGGCGTGTCCGCGGCGATGAACTCCGCACGCAGCTCCTCGAGCTTGTCGTCCTTCGGCCAGCCGAACCAGCCCTGGTCGCCACGGCCGTTCAGCATGGGGCTGATGAGGGGCGAGTTGATCTCCGGCACCATCCAGTTCGTGAAGAACAGGTTCCAGCCGCCTTCGGAGGGCTTCGCCTGGCTGGCGCGACGCGTGACCAGCGTCTGCCAGTCCATCGGCTGCATGTCGACGTTGAAGCCTGCTTCACGCAGCGCCTGCGAGGCAACGACAGGCTGCGCCGTCAAGGTGGTCACGTCCGTCGGCGCCA
>DASVDU010000323.1:0-6331 GCA_036380915.1 Hyphomicrobiaceae bacterium
TCGCTATTCGCTCCTACTCAACCTTCGAGCAATCACGCGGGGTGATCCCCTTTTCCTTGGCGTAAGCCGCTGCGGTCTCCTTGACCAGCGGAGCCAGGAGAGAGTCGTCACCCTCGTACCAGTCAGAGATCACGTGCCAGGCCTTGCCGTCCCACTGGTGGAGGCGCGCGACGCGGGCGCCTTCGTGATCCTCACATGAGAACTTCAAAGGCCGGATCATGCCTTCGAAGCCGAGCTCCTTGATGCGCTCTGCCGTCAAGTTCAGGTGCTCGAAGCCCCACCGGATCTGCTCGCCCGTCAGTGGCTTCTTGCCGAACTTCTCCTGCGCCGTGCGGATCGCCTCCACGCCGATCATGGAATTGATCAAGCCGCGATTGTAGAGGACGTGGCCGATATCGCCGAGCTCCCCCGCACCAAGCTTCTTGCCGTAGACGTACTTTTCGATCTCGGCGTGAACCGGGAATTTGCCAGAGCCGTGCTGCAGCATCAAAGCCTTGTACCCTGCCGCCTGAGCGCCCGCGGGGGTGACATCGGGCTCCGCACCCGACCACCATCCGCCGATGATCTTGTCACGGGGATAGGCAACAGCCGCAGCCTCCTTGATGGCCGTGGAATTCATCACGCCCCAGCCCCAAAGCAGGACGTAATCGGGCCGGTTTTGCCGAACCTGCAGCCACTGCGACTTCTGCTCCACACCCGGGTGCGTGACCGGGATCAGCAAGAGCTGGAAGCCGTTCAGCTCCGAGCGCTTCTGCAACAGCGGAATCGGCTCCTTGCCGTAGGGGCTATCGTGGTAGACGAGCGCGATCTTCTTGCCCTTGAGCTTGTCCATGCCACCGAGCTCTTTGGCGATGTGCTGGATCGCAACGTCCGCAGCCGTCCAATACGTGCCAAGGGCTATGAAATTCCAGGTGAATACCGAGCCGTCGCGGCTATCGGAGCGGCCGTAGCCGCCGGTCAGCAATGGGATCTTGTCGCCGGGCGCTTTCTCGGTGAGCGCGAAGGTAATGCCGGTCGAGAGCGGAGAGAAATAGCCGGCGCCGGTTGGGCCTTTGCCCTTGAGGCGCTCATAGCATTCAACGCCCTTGTCGGTCGCATAACCGGTTTCGCATTCCTCGAAAACGATCTTCACCCCGTTTATGCCGCCGTCGCGCTCGTTGACGAGAGTCCAGTAGTCGGCGACGCCATTGGCGAAGGGAATGCCGTTTGGCGCATATGGGCCGGTCCTGTAGACGAGCGCCGGCAGGAACTGCTCGTTCTGTGCCTGTGCCGGCATGGCCAAAGCCAAGCCGGCAAACGCCGCGGCGGCTGCCAGTCCCCAACTCTTGCGAGCCATTCTTCTCATCCTCCTTGGTTCGGCCCGGGCAAGCCGGGCACCTCACGCGCGGGCTTTGTTTTTAGTTCTGGCTGCGACCTGCCGCTCCGCCCTGCAGGCCTGCCTTCCCTTCTCGCCGCTCTAGTAGGGGAACGGCCAGAGTCTCAGCTTCTCCTTCGCAATTGACCACAACCGGGCAAACCCGTGTGGCTCGACGATCAGAAGAAAGCAGATCAACGCCCCGGTGATGATGAACACGAGATGCGAGACGGTCTCCACCGACAGCGGAATACCCAGCGCGTGGGGCACCTGGTCGAGGAAGATCGGTAGAATGAGAATGAAAGCGGCCCCGAGAAAATTGCCCAAAATCGAGCCCAGCCCACCGATGATCACCATGAACAGAAGCTGGAACGAGCGATCGATATTGAACGTCAGCGGCTCCCACGAGCCCAGGTGCACGAAGGCCCAAAGCGCACCGGCAACACCGATGATGAACGACGAGATCGCAAAGGCCGACAGCTTTGCGTAAAGCGGCCGGATACCCATCAGCTCGGCGGCGATGTCCATGTCGCGGATGGCCATCCATTGCCGCCCGATATTTCCGCGGGTCAGGTTCTTGGCAATGATCGCAAAGCAAGTCACGAACAGCAGGGCAAGCATGTAGCGCTCCGCCGGGGTGTTCACGACCCAGCCGAAGAAATCGAGCGTCGGAGCACTGATCGAGCCCGACGGCGTGTAGTTGGTGAACCATTGCACGCGTAGAAACAGCCAATCGAAGAAGAACTGGGCTGCGAGCGTGGCAACGGCGAGATAAAGCCCTTTGATCCTGAGGCTTGGGATGCCGAAAAAAATGCCGACCAGTGCTGACATCGCGCCACCAAGGAGGATCGATACCAGGAGGGGCAGTTCGGGAATGCGCAGCGCGAAATTGTAGGCGGCATACGCGCCGATTGCCATGAAGGCGCCGCCGCCGAGCGAGATCTGCCCGCAGTAGCCTGTCAGGATGTTCAGTCCGATGGCCGCCAGCGACAGAATTAGAAATGGGATCAGAATCGCTTTGAAGATGTAATCGTGCCCGAACGCGCCGATCTCGAATTCGGCCAGAAGAGGAACTCCGACGAAGGCGAAGGCCAGCAGGACGCCCAGCGCGATCCTGTCCTGGCGGATTGGAAAGATCGCCAGATCGGCGGCGTAAGTGGTCTTGAACTGCCCAGCCTCGCGGTAAAGCACAGCGCGCTGCCCTCCTCAGATCCGCTCGATGATGCGCTCGCCGAACAGCCCCTGCGGCCGCACGATGAGAACGGCAAGTGCGAGGACGTAGGCAAACCAATACTCGATGCCGCCACCGATGAGCGGCCCGAGATAGATTTCAGCCAGCTTCTCGCCGGCGCCGATGATGAGGCCGCCAACGATGGCGCCAGGGATCGACGTGAAACCGCCGATGATCAGGACGGGAAGCGCCTTCAGGGCCAGAAAGGTGATCGAGTACTGCACGCCGAGCTTGGTGCCCCATACGGTTGCTGCCACAAGCGCCACCAGCCCCGCCACGAGCCAGACGACAAACCAGATCCAGCTGATGGGAATTCCGACGGACTGTGCTGCCGCATGGTCATCTGCGACGGCGCGCAGCGCGCGGCCCGTCTTCGTCCACTGAAAGAAGGCGGCCAGCCCTGCCACCAGAATTCCGGCGATCACGCCACCCCACACATCCAGCTTGCTGATCAGAATGCCACCGGGAAAGACCTCGTCCAAAAGGATCCAGGCGTCCGTCGGGTAGAGCGCCAGCGGGTAGACATCGGACCCGAACAGCATTTCCGCCGCGCCCTCGATGACGAATGTGGCGCCAATCGTCGACATAAATAGCGTCAGCTCGTTTTGATTGAGCAGCGGCCCAAGCACATATCGCTCGATCAGCCATGCAGTGATCGCCATGATCGCGCCGGCAAACAAAAGAGCGCCGACGACCGCGACTTCGAATGGCATTCCATTCGCGACCAGCAGATCGAGGGACCGCACCAGGGCCAGACCTGCCAGCAGCACCATGGCACCTTGTGCGAAATTGAAGACGCCGGAGGCCTTGTAGATCAGCACGAATCCAAGGGCGACGAGCGAGTACAGCACGCCTGCCAACAATCCGCCGACCAGCACCTCAAAGAATGGGCCCAGACCTTCCACTCAATCCCCTCCAGCCCTCAACCCAGACAGCATAAAATGACCGTGTGCGGTGCCGATCCATGATCCCGCCCGAGCATCATTTTGCCGAGCCGCAGCTGCGTTTTCGACCATTCCTGCCTCGCGCGAGAGCATACTCAACGCGCCACTCCAAGATAGGCGTCGATGACCTTCTCGTCGTTCTGGACCTCGTCTGGCGTCCCATCTGCGATCTTGACGCCGTAATCGAGCACCACGACCCGGTCGGACAGGTCCATCACCACACCCATGTCGTGCTCGATGAGAGCGATGGTGGTGCCGAGCTGATCGTTCACATCGAGGATGAAACGGCTCATGTCCTGCTTTTCCTCGAGATTCATGCCCGCCATGGGTTCATCGAGAAGAAGCAGCTCCGGCTCGGTTGCGAGCGCACGCCCCAGTTCGACACGTTTCTGAAGTCCATAAGGCAGTTTGCCGACGGGCGTTTTTCGAATGTGCTCGATCTCTAAAAAATCGATGATCCGCTCGACGAATTCCCGATGGCGAATTTCCTCCTTCTGCGACCAACCCCAGTAAACCGCCTGGCCGAGAATGCCGGTGCGCATTTTCAGCGTCCGCCCAGTCATGATGTTGTCGAGCGTCGACATGCCTTTGAACAGGGCGACGTTCTGGAACGTGCGCGCGATGCCCTGTCTGGCGGCGATCGACGGGCGCATCCGGTGGCGGCGCTTGCCCTTGAAAGTGATCGTGCCCCGTTGCGGGTGGTAAAACCCGTTGATGATGTTCAACATCGAGGTTTTGCCCGCGCCATTGGGGCCGATGATGGCGCGGATCTCACCCTTGCGAATATCGAACGAGACGTCTCGGATAGCGTGCACACCGCCGAACGAAAGGGAGGCGTTTTCGACGGCGAGCAGCACCTCCCGCTCTGCCGGTTTCGGATCGGCCGTCGGACGATCCAGAACTGCGGCCTCCGCATTCATTCCGCGGCCTCCTTCAGCGCCTGGACCTCCGGCTGATGCTCTGGCATGTCGACGATGCGGACATCGGCTTCGATGATCCCTTTGCGGCCGTCCTCGAACGTCACCTCGGTCCGAATGTGAGCTTGCTTCGAGCCGTCGTAGAGGGCGCGGATCAGCGGCGCATAGCGTTCGGCAATCAGGCCGCGGCGCACCTTCTGCGTGCGCGTCAGCTCACCGTCATCGGCATCGAGCTCTTTCGGCAGCACGAGGAAACGGCGGATCTGCGAAGAGGCCATCTTCGGTTCCCTCGCCAGCATCGCGTTCACCTCGTCCACACGCCGCTCGATCATGGCGTACACGTCCGGGTGCGCCGCGAGCTCCTGATAGCTCGCGTACACGACATTGTTTCTCTCGGCCCAGCTCCCGACCGAAACGAGGTCGATGTTGACGAACATCGTCACGAAGTCGAAACCATGGCCGAAGGCCACGGCCTCCCTCACCTCGGGGAAGAACTTCAGCTTGTTCTCGAGATATTTCGGCGCGAACAGCGAGCCGTCTTTCAAGCGGCCGACATCCTTCGCCCTGTCGATGATGACGAGATGGCCGCGCGAATCGAAAAAGCCGGCATCGCCCGTACGCACCCAACCGTCAGGCGTCTTTACGGCGGCGGTCGCTTCCTCGTTCTTGTAGTAGAGCTGGAAAACGCCGGGGCTGCGGAACAAAACCTCGCCGTTGTCATCGATCTTGATATCGACCTCCGGCGCGGGCGGGCCGACGGTGTCTGCGTAGATCTCTCCGTCGGGCTGCATGGTGACATAGACGGTGGCTTCCGTCTGGCCGTAGAGCTGTTTGAGATTGATCCCGAGCGAACGGTAGAATTTGAAGATTTCCGGCCCGATGGCCTCGCCGGCCGTATAGCCGATTTTCAGCCGGCTCAACCCGAGCTGATTGCGGAGCGGCCCATAGACGAGCTTGTCGCCGATCCAATAGAGAATCCGATCCGATAGGGGAACGGGCTTTCCTTCCAGGATCGGCTCTCCGCAGCGGCGCGCCACGTCCATGAAACGGTCGAACATCCACCGCTTGAGGCGGCCGGCATCCTGCATGCGGACGAAGATGTCGGTCAGTGCCGCCTCGAAGCGGCGCGGCGGTCCGAAAAAGAACGTCGGTCCGATCTCCCGCCGGTCGACGACAGTCGTCTCGATGCTCTCGGGGCAGGAAACGCAAAAGCCTGCTTCATAAGCCTGGCCATAGGAAAAGATATGATCGCCCACCCAGGCCATCGGCAGATAGGCGACGATCTCCTCTTTTTCCGAGAGCTTGTCGAAAGCGTTGGCGTTCCGCGCCGTGCGGATCAGGTTCTCGAAGCTGAGCACCACGCCCTTGGGCTGCCCCGTCGTGCCGGACGTGTAGAGGATGACGCTGGTGTCGCTGCCTTTGCCTTGATTGATTTCGTCGAGCCACCAGTCACCGGCGCCCGGGTTTGCCTTCAATTCCTCGCGCCCGAGCCTCTGCACCTCCTCAAAAGCGTGGAGCCGGGTGTGATCGTATTTCTTCAGGCCGCGGGGGTCCTCGTAGACAATGCGCCGGAGCGTCGGGATCTGATCGGCGAGTGACAGGATCTTGTCGACCTGCTCCTGGTTTTCAACGACCGCGAACGCGATCTCGGCATGGCTGAGAACGTAGACCATCTCAGCGGCCACGGCGTCCTGGTACACGGGCACGGGAATGGCGCCGATGCTTTGCGCTGCAGCAAAGGTCCAGTAAAGCTGGGGTCGGTTATCGCCGATGATGGCGACCGTCTCGCCGCGCTTCAGGCCGAGAACATAAAGGCCGATCGCGAATGCCCGGACCTCGTCGCACACCTGCGACCACGTCCACGTTTGCCAGATTCCGAGGTCCT
>DASVDU010000324.1:0-3690 GCA_036380915.1 Hyphomicrobiaceae bacterium
CATGGGCGCCATGTCGTCCGGCTTCAACGACACGCCCGAGCGTGCGAGCCGGGCCTATGACAAGGATCGCGACGGCTTTGTGATCGCTGGCGGAGCCGGGGTGATCGTTCTCGAGGAACTGGAGCACGCAAAGGCGCGGGGTGCCAAGATCTACGGTGAGCTTGTCGGCTACGGCGCAACGTCAGATGGCTTTGACATGGTGGCTCCTTCGGGCGAGGGCGCGGTGCGCTGCATGCGTCAGGCCATGAAGGGCCTGGACGGCAAGGGCACCGGGCGCATCGACTATATCAATCCGCACGCGACGGCGACTCCCATCGGCGATGTGCGCGAGATCGAGGCAATTCGCGAGGTATTCGGAGAGGATATCCCGCCCATCTCGGCCACGAAGTCGCTGACGGGTCATTCTCTTGGCGCAATCGGTGTTCAGGAGGCGATCTTCTCTCTCCTTATGATGAACAACGGTTTCATTTGCGAGAGCGCCAATATCGACGAGCTGGACCCCGCTTTCGAGGACATTCCGATCGTGCGGAAACGGCTTGACGGAGTTGAGCTCAACTGTGTCATGTCAAACAGCTTCGGGTTCGGCGGCACGAATGCCACGTTGGTGTTCCGCCGTGCGGACAGTTAGCAATTTCTCTCGAGCCGCGTCGTTACGTGGGGCACAAACCCCTTCGGGGCTGCGCGGCTATGACTTCAAAACAGGCCGTTCGAAATTTCATGCGCAAGCCGCGCGCCCTTGATCAGGAGCACCTATGACTGAGACCGACATAGCCAAGCCAGGTCCGCTGATGGCGGGCAAGCGGGGCCTCGTCATGGGCGTCGCGAACGACCGCTCCATTGCCTGGGGCATCGCACGGGTGCTGGCCGGACAGGGGGCGCAACTCGCGTTCACCTATCAGGGCGAGGCTTTCGGGCGTCGCGCCGTGCCGCTGGCGAAGTCGGTCGGGTCGGAGATCATCGTCTCCTGCGACGTGAGTGATCTGGCGAGCGTCGACAACGTGTTTTCCGAGATCAAGAAGACCTGGGGCAGCCTCGACTTCGTCGTCCACGCGCTGGCCTTCTCCGATCGGCGCGAGCTGTCCGGTCATTACGCGGACACGAGCCGCGAAAACTTCATCAATACGATGGTGATCTCCTGCTTCTCGTTCACGGAGGTGGCGAAGCGGGCCGCGGAGCTGATGCCGAACGGTGGTTCGCTGCTGACGCTGACCTACGGCGGTTCGCAGCGCTGGGTGCCATCCTACAACGTGATGGGGGTCGCCAAGGCGGCCCTCGAAGCCTCCGTGCGCTATCTCGCGTCCGACTTCGGGCCGCGTGGGATTCGGGTGAACGCGCTTTCGGCGGGGCCCATGCGGACGCTGGCCGGTTCCGGCATCGCGGATGCGCGCGTCATCTTCAATTATCAGCGCGACCACTCTCCGCTGCGGCGCACGCCGACCCTCGATGAGATCGGCGGAGCGGCACTCTATCTGCTCTCCCCACTGGCGGGCGCCGTTACGGGCGAAGTCCATTTCGTGGACTGCGGCTACAACACCGTCGCGATGCCGAGCCTCGAGGCGCTGAAAGAGCGGGAGGCCGATGCGGAAGCGGCCGGCCGCGCGCCAGCCGGCGCCGACTGAGCCAGCGCCCGTCTTGCGCCATTGGCTGCTGCCTCACGGGCTCGCCTCATCAAAATGGCCTGAGCTTGTTGCGGTTGCACGTCCGGCGTGGCATGGCTTGAAGCCATGATTGGTGTATTCGACTCCGGCCTCGGTGGGCTGACAGTGCTGCGGGCGCTGGTCGAGCGGTTCCCACGGCTGTCGTTCGTTTACCTCGGCGATCACGCCAATGTGCCCTACGGCAACCGCTCGTCAGATGAAATCCTGGATTTGACCCGTGCCTGCGTCGAGCACCTTTTCCGGCAGGACTGCCGGCTCGTGCTTCTCGGCTGCAACACGGCGACTGCTGTCGCCGCGCGGCGGCTGCAGCGGGAATGGCTGCCGCAGTCCGGCTATGTGGGCCACAATGTCCTTGGCATCATCGCGCCGACCGTGGAAGCGGCAACGCAGACGCCTTGGGCTGTTTCGACACCGCAGTATCCGCAGAAGTACAACTCCGAGCTGATCGCGGTGTTCGGCACGAGACGCACGATCACGTCTGATGTTTACCCGCAGGAGATCCGCAAGCGCTGCCCGCGCGTCCAAGTGGTGCAACAGACCTGTCCCGAGCTGGCTGGCGCCATAGAGGAGAGCAGACCGGAAGCTGAGTTGGATCAGCTGGTGGCAGCGGCTGCCGACGCGCTTATGCAGACGACGGGCGGAGAGGCACCACATCGCGCCATCCTTGGTTGCACGCACTATGCTTTGATCGAGCACCTGTTCCGCCGGCATCTGCCGAAGTCGACCCGCATCATGTCCCAGCCGGTGATCGTGGCCGACAGCCTGGAGGATTATCTGGCCCGCCACCCGGAGTACGCGGACGAGGCTCCCGATCCCAGTGTCACACTACTGACAACGGGCGATCCGGCCCGGATCAATGATTGCGCCCGGGTTTTTTGGCCGGAAGCCAATCATTTCATTCGGTTAGCTGACAAAAATTAGCAGACATACTCTCTTGTTGTCGTAAGTAGCTGATGCGCCGGGAGAATACCGCCGCATGGCTGCCAACGGCCATCCCCTCTGAAACCTCTCAGTCGAACAACGGGTTATGGCCGCAGCAACTGTGGTCAATCGTGAGAGGTCAAATGAAACGGACAGCCGTTTTTGCCATAGCCGGTGCAGTATTCGGGGTGGGCGTTGCCGTTTCCGGCGTGCAGGCAGCGCCGAGCGCGCTATCCGATTTGATGGGCGCCACCAACTCCCAATCGCTTGTCGAGGAGGTCCATGGCCGGCACCGGGCCTGTGTCCGCTGGCGCGGCTGGTGGCATCGCCACGTCGGCTGGCGTAACCGCACCGTTGCATGTGGGCCGCGCTGGCGCAGGTACAGGCACTGCTTCTGGGATCGGCGCGGCAGGCGCGTTTGCGTGTGGCGGCGGCGCTGAGGCTCGGATCGTTCGCGTAACGCGAAATGGGCTGGTGCCACACCCACCAGCCCCATTCAGTCATGATTGCGCCACCCCCGCGGAAAACGACCCGAGGCGGGTTGAAATCAAACCCCGAGATGCCGTTGCATCAGCTCCGGGTCAGCCTTGAGCGTCGCGGGCGCGCCTTCGAAGGCGACCTCGCCTTTGACGATGATGACGATGCGATCAGCGAGGCGCGTGACGGCCTCGACCGTCTTGTCGACGATCAGCGTGGCTATGCCAGCCTCGCGGATCAGGGCGATGGTCCGCCAGATCTCGTCGCGGATGATCGGCGCCAGTCCCTCGGTCGCCTCATCGAGGATCAGCAAACGCGGATTGGTGAGCAGCGCGCGGCCGATGGCGAGCATCTGTTGCTCACCGCCGGAGAGCTGGTCACCGCGGTGAGTCATGCGCTGCGCCAGCCGCGGGAACAGGTCGAGGACGCGCTCCTGCGTCCAGGTCCGGCCGCCGTTGACGCCGTCGCGCTCGGCGATGGCGAGGTTTTCGGCAACCGACAGCGACGAGAAGATGCCACGGCCCTCGGGGACATAAGCGATGCCGGATTGCGCGCGGCGGAAGGTGGGCGCGTCCGTCGCATCGCAGCCGTCGACGAGCACGTGCCCGTGCCGCGGGGCGACAAGGCCCATCAG
>DASVDU010000325.1:0-5112 GCA_036380915.1 Hyphomicrobiaceae bacterium
GGGCATCAGGACAGCTGGTTCGGTGAGGCGGCAACGGACAATCCCTCCGGCAACGCCTGCAAGATGGAGCTTGCCCGCGTCTTCTACCGGCATCGGGACAAGCTGCGCCGCGGGCTGATGTTCGGCTTCTGGGCGGCGCACGAGACCGGCACCATGGCCGGATCGGCCTGGTTCTGCGATCGCCATTGGGACGAGCTGCGCGAGCACTGCATCGCCTACCTCCAGATCGACCAGCCGGCCATCATCGGCACCACGGAGTGGAATACCGCATCGAATGCCGAGCTGAAGGTGTTTCATACCGAAATAGAATCACGGCTGCTCGATTGCCCCATCCGCTGGCACCGCGCGGTGAAGAACGGAGATTCCAGCTTCTTCGGCATCGGCATCCCGATGTTCCAGGGTGAAGGCGCCTATACCGAGGCGGAGCTGAAAGAGACGGCGCTCGCCAGCTTCGGCTGGTGGCACCATTCCATCGAGAACCGACTCGACAAGATCGACTGGGTCGCGATGCAGAAGCACATTCAGGTCTATGCCGCCTACCTCTGGCGGCTATGCACAGAGCCGGTGCTGCCATTCCGGTTCACGCCCGTTGCTGATGAGCTGATTGCGCGACTCGAGCAGCTTCGGGAGGCAGGGGCCAGCATCGGCCTCGATACCGCGCTCAGCCCCGCCCGGCGCCTTCGTGAGCAAGCACAGGCGCTCGATGCGGCAGCTGAAAAGGAAGCCGAGCGCTTCCGTGCCGGCACCGGCTCAGAGGACGCGGCCCTGCTCCTCAACGGCGCGATGAAGCGGCTGTCCCGCATTCTCGTGCCGTTGCAGTCGACGGCGATCGGCACCTACGGTCACGATCCCTACGGCTATACCCCGCAAACGACCGTCATTCCGTGCCTCTACGACGTACCGAAACTTGCGCGCCTGCCGGACGGACCCGAGCGCTGGATGCTGGAGACCGCCCTTGTTCGGGCCCGCAACCGGGTCGCCGATGCGCTGAGCGATGCGGCCGATGTGATCTCGGTGGCGCTGGCCCGTATGAGCTAGCTCTGCTTTCGGCTCAGGCAGGAGAGGCCGACCGTCCAGTGGAGCTCAACACCAGCTCGACCGGCGCGTACGCCCGCCCGTAGGGTAGATGGGCGGCCCCCGGTGGGAGCCGCCGGTGAGAGTTAAAAAGCTTTGGTCGCTTCCGGACGGTATTTGTTCCGCGGCACGAAGCCGGAGCGTTCGGCCGGACGTGGGTTGCGAACCCAGACCTCGCGGTTCGGATGCATCCCGCCGCCGCGCGTGGCCGGGACCGCGGTGTGCCGGGCGCGATGAAGCAGGCGCGTGTCCGCCTCCCCGCAGTTCGGATGAATGCCGCCGTTGTCCGCAACCACCTTCTCCCAGGCGGCCTTGCGCTTTGCGTAAACGGCAGGATCGCTGAGCGGCGTGCAGTTGATCTCGTTGCGGTTCAGGTCGACGACGATCTCGTCGCCGTCCTCGATGAAGGCGATCGGGCCGCCGATGGCAGCTTCCGGGCCAACGTGGCCGATCACGAGCCCGACGGAACCGCCGGAGAAGCGGGCATCCGTCATCAGAGCTACAACGATCCCCCTCTCACGGCAGAGCGCCGTAATGCGCGAGGTCGGATCGAGCATCTCCGGCATCCCCGGAGCGCCGCTCGGGCCCTCATAGCGAACGACGATCATGTCGTTGTTCTGGAACCGCTCGGGCGTGGCGTCGAGCGCCGCGAGCAGGTCCTGCTCGCCCTCGAAGACGCGGGCGCGGCCGCGGAAAACGTTGTTCTCGAGGCCGGCCTCGACGCCCGCCAGCTTGAGGATCGCCGAGAAGTCCGGGGACAGGTTGCCGCCGAGCACCCTCAGACCACCGGTCGGCTTGAAGGGCTTCTCGACGGGATAGATCACCTTGCCGTCAGGGCGCTTCGCGCCCAGACGATCGACCTGCTGGGCAAGCGTCTCGCCTGTGCAGGTCATGACATCGCCGTTCAGCAGCCCCGCTTCCAGGAGCTCGCGGACGATGACCTGGACACCGCCGACCTGGTCGATGTCGACCATGGAGTAGGTGCCATAAGGCCGGGCATCCGTGAGCACGGGGACGACGTGCTGCGAGAGGTGATTGAACTCCTCCGGCGTCATGATGTCCTTCCAGAAATCGGCGTAGCCGGCGGCGCGCGCGATCTCGGGCGCATGCAGCGCGACATTGGTCGAGCCGCCGATGGCCATCGCGACGATCACCGCGTTGCGGATGGAATCGCGCACGACGATGTCGCGCGGTTTCAAGTCCTTCTCCATCAGATTGGCGAGGTATTCGACGAGCTCGGCCGGAAACTCGTTCAGCCTGCGCGGATCGTCCGAAGCTGGTGCAACCATGTGCAGGGGCTGCATGCCGACGACCCCGATGAAGGTCTGCATGGTGTTATAGGTGAACATGCCGCCGCAGCTGCCGATCCCGCCGCAGGCGTGGCAGGCGATCCGCTCGCGATAGGCGGCATCGGGGTGCCCTGCAACCTGGTAGGCGCTCACGATGTCGATCTTCTCTCCGGTCACGGGATCCGTGCCGGGATGAATCGGGCCGTCCGACATGATGATGGCCGGCTGGTTGTGCTCGAGCAGCGCCGCGAGCGTGCCGACAGGCGGCTTGTCGCAGGCAACGACTGCGATCGTGCCGGCCAGGCCCGTCGCACTCAGATGCTCGCAGAGGGCGTCGTGGGTGACTTCGCGTCCGATCAGCGAATAGCGCATCTCGCGCGTGCCGTTGCGGATGCCGTCGGAGGTGGCGATGGTGAACTCCGGTTGGACGAGGCGCAGCTTGAGCTGGCCCGGTCCCTTGCCGATGCGGCTTCTGAGCCGGGCATGGATTGCCTCCACCTTGGACGAGACGCCGAGGTAGCATTGGCTGTCGCCTTTCGTCCCGACCACGCCGACGGAAGGCTCGTGGATGAGCTCTGGATCGGTTCCAAGCTCGCGCGCCATTCCGATGGACTGGGTCGAGCGGCCGGGATGGCGGTCGATGAGAACGATATTCGAGTTCTTCACTGGAGGCTCCTTCCAACAGCGCAGCGCGTTCGGTCCATCCGGAGAATAGCTTGGCTGATTTCCCGATCGGAAGGACATTATGGCGGGCGAACCGTCGCGCCAAGCGCCGCTGCTCTCGCCGGCGGGACAGGTGCGAGGCTGCCGTGGCGTCGACAATGGCAAGGCTCAGCAGCCGATGGCCTCCGCGCGCTTCCGCCTGAGTTCTGAGTTCATTCAACTCGGGCGTTGATTCGCTTGTCTCTCAGCCGCCTCACGGCTGCGATCAGAGTCCACCCCGAAGGCCTCGAGGGAGGCGCGGATCCAGGCCGGGACGGCGTTGCCTACTCCATAAGCGTATAGCCCGAGCTGCACGCGCGCGCCGGAATGAATCTCATCGGTGTTCCTCTTGCTGCCACAGTCCCTGTTCACGGATAGGGGTGTTCATGCGAGTGGGGGGACATGTGCATGTGGGGTGCTTTGATTGTCGGCTGGGCGTTGTCCATCGGCCTCGGTCTGTTGGCGAACGCTGCTGCGGCCCAGCCATCGAAGCTGTCCGCTGAACACATCAAGGAAACATTCGCCGGTGCCATCCTCGAGCTCGATACGCCCCTCGGCACGAAGGTCCCGATACGCTTTTCCAGCAGTGGTCTGATGGCCGGTGAGGCCGGCCCCCTGGGCTCATATCTTGGGGCGGATCGCGATAGAGGGCGCTGGTGGGTTGCGGATGACCGCCTCTGCATGAAGTGGTTCAGGTGGTTCGAGGCCGGCACGCATTGTTTCGACCTGCAGCAGGATGGCGAGCAGATCTGGTGGCAGGAGCAGAGCGGGAAGAGCGGCACGGCGAGAATCGCCGGCCGTTTCGAGGAGAAGCCCACAGGAACTGAGGTCGCATCGGCTGCGAAATCGCACGCTGTCCAGCAAAGGCGCGAAACGATCACCAGGTCTTCCGAGCCGCAGCGCGCCGAGGCGTCCGTTGCGCAAGAGTCCGTGAGCCCTCGGGCCGCCGCTCACGGTGCCGAGGGTGGCGGACCTGATCGGGTGCAGAGCTTTGTCCAAGCGGGAGCTCTGATGGCCTCGGTTGCCATTCCCAAACCTCGGCCCGCAAGACCTCATCCGCCTCCTGCAACACCCGCCTCGAGATTGGCGGAAGCGCCGCCGTTACCCGTCCGGCCATCGAGGCGCCCTGCTTTGGCGTCAGAGAGGCCCTCGGTGGAGATGGAGGCTGCAACCTATCGCGTCACGCGCGTCAGCAGCGACGACATCCTCAACGTGCGCAACGGCCCGTCGGAGTATCACATGCCGGTCGGCTTCATAGAGCCGAATGGTCGGGGTATTTCGATCGTCGGAGCCTGCCAGGGGATGTGGTGCCCGATCCGGTATGGACGTGTCCGCGGCTGGGTCAACTCCTATTACCTCGCCAAGGAGCAGGCGAGTCGGGAAGTCTTGGCCGGGGCTCGATGAGCCCCAGCTGCCACGATCAACACAGCGTGGCTGCAAGCTCCGCGAAGTCCGCGACGATGAGATCGGGCTGATGCGGTGTCTCGCCGAACGGGCGTTTGCGGCGGTCGATGAAGGCCGTCCGCATGCCGTATGACTTCGCGCCGATGCAGTCGAAGGCGTGATTGGCAACGAACAGGCAGCTCGAGCGGTCGAGGCCGATGAGCTCCTCGGCCTTCGCGTAAGTCTTCCAGTGCGGCTTGAAATAGCCGGCTTCCTGCACCGAGATCACCAGATCGAAGGGGAAGCCGATGTGCGGCTTGGCCGCTTCCAGCATGTCGCGGTCGCCGTTGGAGAGGATGACGAGCCTGTAGCCTGCGCCGCGCAGCTTGTTGAGAGCTTCGACGACGTCCGGAAACGGCTTCAGCTTCTCGATTTCTGAAACGAGCCAACGCACCTCGTCCTGCGTGTAGCTGATCCCGCAACGGTCCATGACATAGGAGACGGCCCGGTGGCCGATCTGCCGGTAGGGTGTGTGCCCGCGATCACAAAGCGCGTCGATCATGGAATTTTCGAAGTGCGTGCGCCGCCACCACGTCACGAACCTGTGGGCCTCGCCCTGCCAGCCCTTCTGCTTGAGAAACGGTGCGGCGATCTCCGTCAGCCC
>DASVDU010000326.1:0-12411 GCA_036380915.1 Hyphomicrobiaceae bacterium
CCTGGCACGTGATCTCTGACTGGTACGAGGGTGACGACTCTCTCCTGGCTCCGCTGGTCAAGGAGACCGCAGCGGCTTACGCCAAGGAAAAGGGGATCACCCCGCGTGATTGCTCGAAGGTTGAGTAGGAGCGAATAGCGAATGGCGCGTAGCGAATAGGTGATGGCACTGCGGTTTCTTTTGGCCTAGTCCCAATCTATTTCGCTATTCGCCGTTCGGCTCGCATTTCTGAGTTGGATGGAAACAGGCTAGGCAAGCTCCGCGCATTTCTCCCTCTCCCCAGTGGGGAGAGGGTTGGGGTGAGGGGGTTCCGCCAGTGGCCATGTTGCAACCCCTCACCCGGCCCTTCGGGCCGACCTCTCCCTATGGGAGAGGTGAAGGGAGTGGCAGATGCCGTCTTTTCCACCTGATTCCGAAAAGGTTTACGGTGAATGCCATGACGTCCGCTGCGGCCATCCTCTCGGTCAACAACATCGAGGTGATCTACGACCACGTCATCCTCGTGCTGAAAGGCGTGTCGTTGAAAGTGCCGGAAGGCGGGGTCGTGGCATTGCTCGGTGCGAACGGTGCCGGCAAGTCCACGACGCTCAAGGCAATCTCGAACCTTATTCGGTCGGAGCGGGGTGAGGTCACCAAGGGCACGATCGAGTTCAACGGCGAGCGGGTCGACGGCCTGACGCCAAACGATCTGGTCCGGCGCGGCTGCATCCAGGTCATGGAAGGCAGGCATTGCTTCGGACACCTCACCGTCGAGGAAAACCTGTTGACGGGAGCTTTCACGCGGCGCGATGGCGGCGGCGCCATTCAGCAGGATCTCGAGAAAGTCTACAGCTACTTCCCGCGGCTCAAGGAGCGCCGCAACAGCCTCGCCGGCTACACATCCGGCGGCGAGCAGCAGATGACCGCCATCGGCCGTGCGCTCATGTCGCGGCCCAGAATGATTCTGCTCGATGAGCCGTCGATGGGTCTCGCACCGCAGATCGTGGAGGAGATTTTCGGTATCGTTCACAATCTGAACCAGCGCGAAGGCGTCAGCTTCCTGCTGGCGGAGCAGAACACGAATATCGCCCTCAAGTACGCCACCTATGGCTACATTCTGGAGAATGGCCGTATCGTGCTCGACGGCGCGGCCGAGGAGCTGCGCGAGAACGAGGACGTGAAGGAGTTCTATCTCGGCGTCGGCGGCGGGCATCGGAGGAGCTTCCGCGAAGGGAAGTCCTACAAGCGGCGGAAGCGCTGGCTGGCCTGAGCAGGCTCCTGTCCCCAGGATCGCCCCTAGTTCTTTTGGGGGCACCCGCGCCCATTGGTGGTCGCTGTAGCGCGACGAGAGGCGGGCTGGTGATCCCGCGCAACATGCTTTAGCACCGTCACATGGGATAATCCGACCAGTCGCTGATTCCCATCTTCGAGGAGATCATGACGTCTGCGCATTTCGATCAGCTCGAGACCCGCGACCCCGAGCAGCGGGAAATCGCTTTGTTCAACCTGCTTCCGAGCGTCATTCGGCGTGCCAAGGAGCTTGCGCCCGGTTGGGCGCGGCACCTGGCCGATGTCGATCCAGACGCCGTCACCAGCCGGGAAGCGCTGGCCAAGCTGCCCATCCTCCGCAAGTCGTCTCTCCCAGAGCTGCAGATCGCCCAGTTGCCGTTTGGAGGGTTTGCTACGGCGGCTCCCTCGGAAATGGCGCGCATCTACATGTCGCCGGGCCCGATTCTGGAGCCCGAAGGGTTCGGTGAGGACTGGTGGCGAACGGCGCGGGCCCTGTTCGCCGCGGGCTTCCGCAAGGGCGACATCGTCCATAACACGTTCTCCTATCACCTTACGCCGGGTGCCTGGATCTTGGACGCGGGAGCGCGCGCGCTCGGCTGCACGGTAGTTGCGGCAGGGCCCGGCAACACGGAGCAGCAGCTCGAGGCCATTGCCCGGCTGAACCCGACCGCATACGTCGGCGTGCCGGATTATCTCAAGATCCTCCTCGACAAGGCCAGGGAAGCCGGGCGGGAGATCAAGTCGTTCAAACGCGCGGTGGTATCGGGCGGCGCGCTCTTTCCTTCGTTGCGGCAGGAATACCGGGATCGCGGCATCGAGGTCTTCCAGATGTACGCGACGGCAGACGTCGGCGTCATCGCTTACGAGAGCTCCGCGCTCGATGGCATGATCGTGGACGAAGGCGTCATCGTCGAAATTGTGCAGCCGGGCACAGGCGATCCGCTGCCGCCGGGAGAAGTGGGCGAAGTCGTGGTGACCTCGTTCAATCGTGACTATCCCATGATCCGCCTGGCGACTGGCGATTTGTCCGCCGTCATAGAGGGTGTCAGTCCCTGCGGCCGTACGAACATGCGCATCAAAGGCTGGCTCGGCCGCGCTGACCAGACGACGAAGGTCAAAGGCATGTTCGTGCACCCGGGGCAGGTAGCGACGGTCGCAAAACGCTACCCCGAGCTTGGCCGGGTCCGTCTAGTCGTCGGACGGAGCGGGGAGCAGGACACGATGGTCTTGAAGGCCGAGTCCAAATCGCAGGATCCGGCACTTGCCGCCCGCGTGGCCGAGACCCTGCAGGACGTGACGAAACTGAAGGGTGTCGTCGAGCTGGTGGGACCCGGCACTCTGCCCAATGACGGTAAGGTCATTGTGGACGAGCGCACCTACGAATAGGAGTTCCGGCTCGCGTCTTCCCAAACCCCCGCCGGATGGCCGGGAAGTGGTGAACTGGAGTGGTGATTCCAAAGATCACCACTCCGGACTTGAGCGAAACCTCGGGCTATCCCGAAAACGTGTTAGCGAACTGCTTCCGCAATTCGGCTTTCTGCACCTTGCCCATGGCGTTGCGCGGCAGCTCGTCCGTCACGAAAACCCGCTTCGGGAGCTTGAACTTGGCAAGGCGTTCGGACAGTCTGGCGATCACCTCCGTTTCGCTCGGGAGCGTCGCGCCGGGTTGAGGGGTTAGGACTGCTACGACTCCTTCGCCGAAATCGGGGTGCGGAACACCTATTACGGCGGATTCGCTGACGCCGGGAAGAGCATTCAGCTCCTGCTCGATCTCCTTCGGATAGACGTTGAAGCCGCCGGATATGATGAGATCCTTGGCGCGGCCGACGATGGTCACGCGACCATCCTCGGACATCGTCGCCAGGTCGCCGGAAATGAAATAGCCGTCCGGCCGGAACTCTTCCCTGGTCTTCTCCGGATTGCGCCAGTAGCCCTTGAAGACGTTGGGGCCCTTGACCTCAAGCACGCCGACCTCGCCCGGCGGCACCGGCTCTCCTTCCGGGGTGGCGATCCTGACCGAGATGCCGGGAAGCGCATAGCCGACCGTGCCGGCAATCCGCTCGCCGCCCTTGTAAGGGTTCGACGTGATCATGCCGGCCTCGGTCATGCCGTAGCGCTCGAGAATCTTGTGTCCGGTACGGGCCTCGAACTCCTGGTGGGTCTCGGCGAGCAGCGGCGCCGACCCGGAGATGATGAGCCGCATCCGGGCGCAATGCTCTCTGCCGAACGACGGATTGCCGAGCAAGCGCGTGTAGAAGGTCGGCACGCCCATCATCACCGTCGCCTCGGGCATCAGGCGCATGACGGACTCCAGCTCGAATTTCGGCAGCCAGATCACGCGCGACGAATTAAGGAACGCCGTGTTGAGCGCGACGAAGAGCCCGTGCGTGTGGAAGATCGGCAGCGCGTGCAGCAGGACATCGCCGGGCTCGAATCCCCAATAGGAGTGCAGCACCTCGGCATTGGACGACAGGTTGCGATGCGTAATCATGGCGCCCTTCGAGCGCCCTGTCGTGCCGGAGGTATAGAGAAGAGCGGCCAAATCCTCTGAATCGCGCGCGACGGTCTCGTGCTCGGCGCTCTGCTGCCGGGCAAGGTCGCTCAACGAGCCGCTGCCATCGGCCTCGAGTGTTACCACCTTGGCGGTTTTCAATGCGGCGGCGATCGACTCCACGCGCGGCAGCTTCTCGTTCGGCACGACGATCAGAGTGGGCTCCGCATCATTGATGAAGTAATCGAGCTCGGCGGCCGTGTAGGCGGTGTTGAGCGGGTTGAAAACGGCGCCGATCTTTAGCGTCGCCAGGTAAAGGTGCACGTTCGCGAGCGATTTCTCCACCTGCGCCAGCACACGGTCACCCGGCTTCACGCCCAGCGACACCAGCGCGTTCGCCATGCGCGCAACGTCATCTGCGAGGCTGGCGTATGAAACGTCGGCGCCGCCCGGAATGGAAAACGCTATTGCCGAACCTGCGGCGCGGAACCGCGCTTCGAGTGCCGCGTAGAGATTTCCTTCGATCGCCATCGGTTTCTGCCATGGATTTAGGTGTGCGCCGGCCCTGCCCGGCTGAAGGCAGGGGGATAAAACGTCTTTTGGCCGCGATAGGCAAGTCCTGGCTGGACGACTGCGTCACGCAGAGCGCGCCTCACTGAGGCGATGATTGGCCAGAGCAGGATCAGCTCTGGCCTCCAGCGGCCCGTTCTGACAGCTCCTCGGTCACCATGTCAGCGGAGTACGCTGCTGCCGCAGTGCCTTCGGCACGAGGATCGAGCTCGAAGACCGTCGGGGTGGTTTTCGGCACCGCGACAAAGCCTTCCTTGTGCTCCGCCGGCAGCTTCGGACGCAGCTTCACGCGGATCAGCATGACGAGTGCGATGAGCAAATGCGCGGCCGCGGTATGCAGGAAGAGTGCTCCGTGCCCACCCTCGCTCATGACAAAGCCCGCCATCAGCGGACCGAGTACGGCGCCGATGGAGAAGGTCAGCAGCAGCCCGCTCGACACCTCTACGGCGCGCTTCTTGTGAACGAGGTCATTGGCATGCGCAACGCACAGCGTGTAAATGGGAAAAGCGCAGCAACCGTAGAGAAGTGCCATCGGGAAAATGGCCATGGGGCTGCTGGTGCTCAATATGTAAAGGCCGGCGCCGGCAAAGGCTCCAGTGGTGCCGAGCGTCACGAGCAACGGCCGCCGGCCGGCACGGTCCGACAGATAGCCGATGGGCCATTGGCTGGCCGCGCCGCCGAGAACAGCCACCGTCATGAACATCGCGACTTCCGCTAGCGAGAAGCCGGCGCTGCGGCCATAGAGCGGCGCGAGCGCCCAGAACGCACTGTTCGCAACGCCTGTGAAGAAGCAGCCGGCCACCGCAGCGGGCGAAATGTTGAACAACCAGACAGGTCGCACCCGGGCGGTTTTCGGCGGAATCGGCGCCGATGTCTTGGTGAGTGCGACGGGAACTGCCGCCAGCGAATAAAGGATGGCCACGAGCGAGAACAGCTCGAACCCGCCCGGGCTTCCAATCGCCATCATCTGCATGCCGACGGTGACGACGGTCAGGTTCACGACCGTGTAGGACGCGAGCACGCGTCCCCGCGTCTCCATGGTCGATGCGCCGCAGAGCCAGCTTTCTATCCCCATGAAAAGCCCGGCAAAGCAAAGGCCGTTGAGGGCCCGCAGCAGCGACCAGGCGATGGGCTCTGGCCAGATCGCGTGCAGCAGTGGCGTGATGGTAACGATGGCGGTGAAAGCGACGAACCCGCGGATATGGCCCACGCGCGCAATCACTTTCGGCCCGAGCAGACAACCCGCGACGAGACCTGCGTAATAGAACGAGCCGAGCAGGCCGATCTCGAGCCGTGAAAACTGTTCGACATCAGCGCGCACCGGAATCAGCACGCCGAGCAAGCCATTTCCCATCAAAAGGATCGCGGCGGCAATCAGCAGCGCGGTGACGGGTCTGAGGAGGCCGGCCATGGGGCTTCGCTGGTGTGCGCGGATCCGCGCGGTTGAGGCAAATTGATCAGCATTTTGCCATACGAGTGGCATCGGCCAGTATTTTGGCGTGATCGAAGGCCAGCGGCAATCTGCGCCAGTCCGCGACCCAACGGGCTGCCGCCGCGTCGTCGCCTGCCTGAACTTTGCTCGACCTCACACGTGTCAAAAATACGACGGACGCGGTATGCCCACGCGGGTCGCGCTTCGGGTCCGAGTAGACCCCGACGAGCGTCAGCCGGCCGGCTTTCACGCCCGTCTCCTCAATCAGCTCGCGCCGGCAGGCATCTTCGACCGTCTCGCCCACATCCACGAAGCCGCCGGGCAACGCAAGATGCCCCTTGAACGGTTCATTCTTGCGCTCGATGAGCAGCACCTCGCCACGCGGGTTGAATACGACGCAATCGACCGTCAGCAGGGGTGTCTTGGGGGGAGGCATGGTTTCTAAATTTCTGAAATGAATGATGTCGGGCAGGTCCATCCCTCCCATCTTGTGGGAGGAATGGAGGAATATGGAGCGCTATTCCGCGGCCAGTTTCACTGGCGCCGAATTACTGAATGCCTGCAGTAGGTCTGCCTCGCGGGCTTTTGCGGCCTTGTAGTTCGCAAGCTTCACGTGACCGAAGCCCTTGATTTCCAGCGGCAGCTCGGCGAGCGCAACGGCGATGCCGTGGTTGCCCTGGTTGAGGTTCGCGGCCAGGTCATCCAGAAGACGCTCGTAATCGGCGATCATTTGACGTTCCAGCTTGCGCTCGGCCGAATAGCCGAACACGTCCCACCGCGTACCGCGCAGCTTCTTGCCCTTGGCGAGCAGGCGGAAAACCGGGAGCATCCAGCCGCCTAAGCGGATCTTGCGCGGATGGCCGGTCGTCTTGTCCTTGAAAAATCCGGAAAGGATCGGGGGCGCGAGATAGAATTCCATCGCCCGGACGCCCTCGAATTGCTCATTGACCTGCCGCTGGAAGGCTCCGTCCGTGAAGAGCCGAGCAACTTCGTACTCATCCTTATAGGCCAGCAGCTTGTGGTAGGCACGGGCAACCGCGGTGGCGAGACCTGACCGGCCGGGTGCCTTCTCGTTTTCGACCCCGGCAATCCAGGCGACCTTTGCCCGATAGCGGGATGCCAGCTCTTCGTCCTGATAGGCCGCGAGCTGGCGAGCGCGGAACGCGACGAGGCCGTCGAGTGTCTCCGGCTCGCTGGCATGCTGGTCGGCCGGCTTGGCTACACGGTCTACCGCGGCTTTGTCATGGGCCGCGAGACGGCCAAGCCGGAAGGCGGAGCGGTTCATGTCGACGGACGCGCCGTTGAGCACGATCGCCTGCTCGATGGCGGCCGCACCGATCGGCACGTAGCCGAGCTGATAAGCGTAGCCGAGCAGGAAAATATTGGACGCTATCGAGTCGCCGAACAGCTTCACCGCATAGTCATGGGCGTCGAACGTGTGCAGCGGTCCTTTGCGTACGCGGTCGGCGATGGCTTGCAGCAATTGGTCTCCGGGCACGGTCAGCTTCGGATTGCGCGTGAAATCACCCGTGATCATCTCGTGGGTGGATACGACGACGGCGGTCTCATCTGGCCGGATGGTTTCGAGGATCTTGTTCGATGCCGTGACGACGAGATCGCCGCCGAGCACGAGGTCGGCATTGGCGACGCCGATGCGAATGGCGTGAATCTCGTCAGCCGTGCGCGCCACGCGCATGTGACAGGCCACCGCGCCGCCCTTCTGCGCGAGACCCGTCATGTCGATGCTGCCGAACCCCTTGCCTTCGATGTGGGCAGCCTGGCCGAGAACGGCGCTGACGGTGACGACACCCGTGCCACCGACGCCCGTGACGAGCATGGAATAAGGCCCGTTTAGGCTTGGGGCCTTCGGCTCGGGCAGGGAGGCTACAAGCTCGTCAAGCCCTCCGTTGCCGGAGGCGGCTCCCTTTGATTTCCTGACTTTGGCGCCGTGCAACATGACGAAGCTCGGGCAGAAGCCCTCGATGCAGGAGAAGTCCTTGTTGCACGCGGACTGATCGATGGCGCGCTTACGGCCGAGCTCCGTTTCGAGCGGGACGACGGCCACGCAATTCGATTTCTTTCCGCAATCGCCGCAGCCCTCGCAGACCTCGGGGTTGATGAAGACGCGCTTGTCGGGATCGGGAAACTCGCCGCGCTTGCGGCGGCGCCGCTTCTCCGCAGCGCAGGTCTGATCGTAGATGAGAGCCGTGACGCCTTCCGTCTCGGCCAGCGACCGCTGCACGGCCATCAACTCGCGGCGATGATGCGCCGTAACGCCGTTGGGCAGACTGTAGGCGCCCTTGTACTTATCCGGCTCGTCCGAGACCACCTCGACGCGGCGGACGCCCTCTGCCAGAAGCTGTTGCGCAATCTGCGGGACGCCGATTCCTCCGTCGAGCTTCTGCCCGCCCGTCATGGCGACGGCGTCGTTGTAGAGAATTTTGAAAGTGATGTTCGTACCGGCCGCCATGGCCGCTCGGATGGCAAGGCTGCCGGAGTGCAGATACGTGCCGTCGCCGAGATTCTGAAAGACGTGCTTGCGCTTCGAGAACGGCGCCTCGCCGATCCAGTTGGCGCCCTCGCCGCCCATCTGCGTGAAGCCCTCGGTCGAGCGGTCCATCCACTGGGCCATGTAATGACAGCCGATACCGGCGTAAGCCCGCATGCCCTCCGGCACCACCGTCGAGGAATTGTGCGGACAGCCGGCGCAGAAGTACGGTGTACGCAGAAATGCTTCCGGCTGAGACGGCCGATTGCCCTTGAGCTGCTTCAGCTCGGCAACTTTCGCCTTCAGAGCTTCGCCGCCGAGAGTCCACCGGATCAGCCGCTCGCCGATCGCAATGGCGATGTCGGTCGGTTCGAGAGCGCCCTTGGCGGGGAACAGCGGTTGCCCGTTCTCGTCATTCTTGCCGATCACGCGCGGATGGTTCGGCGCGTCGAAGAGCTGCTCCTTCACCTGCGTCTCAATCAGCGAACGCTTCTCCTCGACCACCATGATCGTGTCGAGGCCCTCCGCGAAGCTGGCGATGCCGCGCGGCTCCAGCGGCCAGACCACGCCGACCTTGTAGATGCGGATGCCGAGCTCGTTCGCCTTCACCTCGTCGATGCCGAGCTCATCGAGGGCCTGACGCACATCGAGATAGCTCTTGCCTGTCGTGATGATCCCGAGCTTGGGCGCCGGCCCGCCGCTCATGACGAGGCGATCGAGCTTGTTGGCGCGACTGAACGCGAGAATGGCGGGCAGCTTGAAATCATGCAGCCGCGCTTCCTTGGCCAGCGGCTGGTCATTGAGCCGGATGTTGAGGCCGTCCGGCGGCATCCGGAACTCGTCTTCGCTGGGGATGACCACCTTCACACGATCGATCCGGCCGTCGACCGTCGCCGTGCTTTCGATGTTGTCCTTCACGCACTTGAGCGCGACCCACACGCCGGCGTAGCGCGACAGGGCGAAGCCGAGCAGACCGAAGTCGAGGATTTCCTGGACGCCTGCCGGGTTAAGCACCGGGATCATGGCATCCATCATCGCGAATTCCGACTGGTGCGCGGAGGTGGAGCTTTCGCAGGTGTGGTCGTCGCCGAGAAGCGCCAGCACGCCGCCATACTTCGAGGTTCCGGCATGATTGGCGTGGCGGAACACGTCGCCAGTGCGGTCGACACCAGGTCCCTTTCCGTACCAGATGCCGAAAACGCCATCGTACTTGCCCTCGCCCCTGAGCTCAGCCTGCTGTGAGCCCCAGAGAGCGGTGGCGGCCAGGTCCTCGTTAAGGCCCGGATGGAAATGGATGTTGTGCGGGTCGAGGATGGATCGCGCGCGCAGAAACGCGCCTTCGAGCGACGCGATCGGCGAGCCGCGGTAGCCCGTGACGTAGCCGGCAGTATTCAGTCCCGCTTGCCGGTCGCGGACCTGCTGCATCAGCGCGAGGCGGACGATGGCCTGAGTTCCCGTCAGGATCTGACGCGTTTCGCTGAGATCGAACTTGTCGCTCAGACTGACTGCGCGCTTCGGCATTGGGCACCTCGGAATTGGGCGTCGACGCAGCGTTCGCGAGTCGAGCCACCCCCGACTAGGTCAGTATTGCTGACATATTCATTACGCGAGTAACGCCGAACGAGCAAACGCCAGCAGATCGCCAGCGTACGATCTCTAGAATGTTCGTTGCAACGGCCTGGGTGCAACCGACCGGCTGTGCACTGCAACAGAGTCAGGGCCTGCCGGTCAGCCGCCCGGGTCCAGAATATTCAAACTAGTTGCGGCGAGTGAACTTGCCTGTGGTATTGGACATAGCTGTCCCGAATGCGCGCTGAATCTGGTGAGGTTACGCCGATTTCCTCGATGAGTGCGGCTGTGGCCTGATCGATCGCCGTGGCGAGCATTGGAGGAAATTCCACGACCTCCAGATCTGGCATGGCTGTGATGACCTGCTCTGCAAGGCAAGCATGGCTGAGCGATTCGGCCGATGATACGGCCAGCTCATGCGCGGCGAGAGCTTCGAGCGCGAGCCGGGTAGATTGGTCCAGGCGCTCCCAAATCGCCATCCGCACATGCATGGCGATCGCCATGCCATTTCGATGGATACCGCCGATGTGGAAATGCGTGGCCACTTGGGGCAAACCGAGCATCAGGCCTGCGAGCGGGTTGCCCCATTCCACTGCGGTGAGCTCACGATTCGCCAGACCGTCACGCAGCTGAGATGCGGGCCATTCGCACGGAATGGCTCCAAGTTTGCTGGCAACTGACGCGCCAGGTCCGCCTACCGCCAAAGACACGCCGGCCAAATCCGCGGCACTCCGGATCGGGCAAGCGGTCCACAGTCCGGGGCTCTGGCCCGTATGCCCCGCCAGAAGGGGCTTCAATCCATGGCGCGCCGCAAGATCGTCCCAAAGCATCTGTCCGCCGCCCGCGACGAGCCACGCCTGCAAATGGGCCAAATCGAGCCCGTACGATCCGGGCAGACCGCAGAAGAAGGCAAAGGCCGGGTCCTGCTCGACCGAGACCGGGCCGAAGACGAGATCTGCTTCTTCTGAAGCCTCGACCGCCACCAGATGGCATCTGCCATCGAGCAACTGGCCCAGCCGAGTGAGCATCCGCTGAGCGGCATCGCCGAAAATCGGCACGTCGGGTTCCCAAGCGGCCGCGAATGTCAGCTCGATGGTGCCGCGGGAAAGAGCCGGTGCAGCTAAAGGGTCGGGATCAGCTCCCGCAAGCACCGGCGTGGATGACAGGGCGAGGCCCGACCCGGCTGCCACCGTCGTTGATTTCAGAAATGTCCTGCGGTCCATGCCAACCCCTCCCCGCATCGCGTGTCCGATGCTTCCCTGCCGGGCATCAAACCCGAACAGAAGATCTCTGACAATGCCCTGGTGAGCAGTGAAGATCAGTTGGCGGCGAGCATTCGGCCGATGATCTGCTGAAACGAGGCCTGACCGGTGTACCCGGTGATCCGACCAGCCTCCCGGCCATCGATGAGCAGGACGGCCGTCGGCACGATCGTCAGCGGACCCGAAAGAGCGGACTCCAGCGGACCCGCATCATTCACATCGACAAATCGGATCGGCAGCTCGCTGGATCGGCCGGAATTCCGGTATTCCGGCAGAACGTCACGGCGGAACAGGCGGCAATAGACGCAATCGGCGGTTTCGAAGACGACCAGCTCGCGGCTGACCTGCCCGCGCCGCATATCCTTCTTCGAAGCGGGCGCCGTCAGGGCGCCAAGCGTAGCTCCGGCCACCACTGCCGCGAGCGTCAGCATAATGAACTGGCTACGCGACACGCCCCCCTCCCAGCGGAACAGCCTTGTGATCTGCCCTGCGCAACCCGCCGATGTTTAACCAGTCGTTAACGGATCGCCAGAACAGAAATGAACGTGTGGTTAAGGACGGTGTGCGAAACGAATGAGGACGCCCCAGCCATCCGAGCGGCGTCGCCCATTTCGGGCCACACATTCAGCTTCTCGATTGTCGCTTGGCCATGGTGTACCACTTGAGGTCAGCGACCGCGTAAGAAGGGCGGCGCAGCGCAATTGGGAACGCGATCAGGAGATGGGAGGCACCGAGCCATGTCGATTAGCCGCCGTACGTTCATCGCGACTGCCGGAGCGGGCATCGCCGCCCCTGCCGTTCTCCGAGTGACAAGGGCAAATGCCGCCGAGGTGACGCTGAGGCTGCATCATTTCCTGCCGCCCGTCGCCAGCGTTCCGAAGCACATGCTGGAGCCATGGGCCAAGCGCATCGAAAGCGGGACAGGCGGCCGGTTGAAGATCGAGCTTTATCCCTCCATGCAACTCGGTGGGAAGCCGCCGCAGCTCTACGATCAGGCGAAGGACGGGGTGGCGGACATCGTCTGGACCCTGCCGGGCTACACCGCGGGCCGGTTTCCCTCCACGGAGGTGTTCGAGCTGCCGTTCGTGGCGGCGCGGACGGCGCGCGTCAATGCACGCGCCGCTCAGGAGTTTGCCGACCAGCACCTGAAAGAAGAGACAAAAGATGTCAAGCTGCTCTGCTTCTGGTGCCACGACCATGGGCTCATTCATGCGAAGCGGCAGGTCAAGACCATGGAGGACCTGAAAGGCCTCAAGCTGCGCTTCCCCACGCGGCTTGCCGGCGAGGCTTTGGAAGCACTGGGCGCAAGCCCCATCGGCATGCCCGTGCC
>DASVDU010000327.1:0-7743 GCA_036380915.1 Hyphomicrobiaceae bacterium
CCCTTCACCCTCCGACTGGGAAAGTTGCCCGAAATGCTCGAGTCGCCTCAGTGTCGACGGTGAGCGTGTCAGAGTCCATGACCACACCATAGTCGCGGCGTGCACCTCGCATCAGAACGGCCGGAACGCCATCGAGCACCACGCGCGACGTGTCCGCCGGGTCGAGGGAACCTCGAGAATGGTCTTCCTGCCCGTGCGCGCGTCCGCTGCCGCGAGATCGGTAAAAGTGCTGCCGGTGTCCTCGCCGACCACGACTCCCATGGCGATGCTCTCCTTGCTGGCGGGCATAATTTTGTTTGATGGCTGCTGCCAACCGTGTCGCAGCTCCACCTCCCACGACATTCGATCAAATTTGCCCGTGCGGCAAGTATGTCATATTATCCGTACATATCTGTTGCTGGCAGATACCTCGATAATCGAGAGGCAAAACGAGATGCGCAGCGACGGAGATTCGACGCTCGATATTCGCACAACTCCGCAGCTAGCCATCACGCAGTGGGGACGACAATCTGAACGCCAGGGAGTGCGTGATATGGCACCGATTTCTGCTTCCCCCGCTCTCTCTCATCTGCGCGTTTTGGACCTGACGCGCGTGCGCGCTGGTCCGGCATGCTGCAGGGTTCTCGCCGACTTCGGGGCGGACGTCATCAAGATCGAGGCGCCGAGCGGTGTGGATCCGAATGAGGGGATCAGCGGACCTCGGCATGGCTATGACATGCTCAATCTCCACCGCAACAAGAGGTCGCTAACGCTGAATCTGAAGACGCCGACGGGACTAGCTCTGTTCAAGCGGATGGTGAAAAAGGCCGATGTCGTGGTCGAAAACTATCGCCCTGACGTAAAGCATCGGCTCGGTGTCAGTTACGAAGAGCTCCGCCAGGTCAACCCGCGTATCATTCTGGCCTCGATCTCCGGCTTCGGACAGGACGGTCCTTACAGCAAACTTCCCGGCTTCGATCAAATTGCGCAGGGCATGGGTGGATTGATGTGGGTCACGGGATTGCCCGGTCAGGGTCCTGTCCGTGCCGGAGCAGCAGTTGCCGATATTTCCGCAGGACTTTATGCTGCCATCGGCATTCTGATCGCCTTGGCTGAAAGGGAGCGTTCTGGGGTCGGACAGTGGGTCCACACATCGCTCCTGCAGGCGCAGATCGCCCTCCTCGATTTCCAGGCGGCCCGGTACCTCGTCGACAAAGTCGTCCCCGAGCAGGCCGGCAATGATCACCCGTACTCCACGCCGATGGGAGTTTTTCAAACGCGCGACGGTTACATCAATCTCGGCGTTGGCGGAGATGGCCAGTGGCGCAGCCTATGCGAGGTGCTGGGGCGCGCCGAGCTCGGCACCGACGAGCGTTTTGCGACGGTCGAGGCACGCTACCGAAATAGACCGCAGGTGCGCTCTCTGATCGAGCCGCTGTTCCTGGAGAGGACAAGTGCGGAGTGGCTGAGGGCGCTGGCTGAGGCAGGTGTCCCCGCAGGACCGATTTATAAGATGGACGAAGTTTTCGCTGATCCGCAGGTCCAGCACCTAAAAATGGCCGTGCCGTGCGCACATCCGGCTCGCGGCGATGTCGAACTTGTAGGTCAGCCTCTCGTCCTTTCACGCACTCCGGCACAGATCAAAGAGCCCGCGCCGGATAAAGGTGAGCATACCGACGAAATCCTCGCAGAGTTTGGGCTGAGTGCCGCGGAAATCGAGAGATTGCGGTCTGAGCGGGTCATCTAAGCTGAACCGCGCAGAAAATTTCGCCTTCCTCTCATATGAGTAAATCACCCCGCTCTATGCGCGAGGTGGAACGAACAGGCGCGGGAGCTGTGAAACGTCCTCCGCCTCTTCCAATTTCTCGATGAAAGCGATCGTCCGGTCCTGCATTGCGGGAGAGAGTGGCGGCCGTGCATAGCTGCAATTGCGCGAGAACTTGTCCAGGTTCTCGGCGTCCGTCAACGCGGCATCCGGATGACCGTAGATTGCTGTGATCGTGGTCGCGTGCTCGGTGCCGTCAGTGAGCCTTACGACGACGCGCTGTGGCGCTATCGCGTTCTGATCGGTATTGTCATCAGGGACGAGGCGAATTCTGGATCCATACGCGTGCACGGCTGGATCATTGAGCATCTCGGCCGAGCCGAAATCCGGCACGTCGACGCGTCCCCGTGCCAAGTAAGTGCCCATGACGAAAGGAAGACACAGCTTGGCGTGATTGGCTGTGGGGTTCTCGGCGAGCGGACGACCCATCAGCCTCATCACCAGAGGCGGCACATGGACCGTAACCTCGGCGACCGCTTCCGCTGGGAAACCGTGCTCTGTCATCAACCGGCGCAATCCATCGACGCCGCCGTGGCTCAGCCGGCCACTCGGAAAGGGCTTGTGCGATAGCTGTGTAATCTGCCAAACGCGCCCGAGCTCGTTCTCGATGACCTTCGGGTCGAATGACCCATTCTCGAACAGCGAAAAAAATCCGAACTGGCCGGTCAGGAAGTCTCGCGGACCAGTGAGCCCGGCGGCGGCAAGATCGTTCGCCACTACGGCAGCACGGGAGTTGAAACCGATCTGGAGACCAAGCGTCGGCGAGCCTTCCATGTGGGCCTGCATGGTGCCGGAAACCTGGCCGCAATGAATAGCAAGCGTGTTTCTGACCTGATCGTCTCCCCAGCCGGCAACACTTGCAATGGCAGCCGCTGCACCGAAGCCTCCGGCAGTCGCCGGGCGGAAGAACCGGAGACCGGATTTCGTCGCCGATCCGATCAGCCCCGAAATGTCCACCCCCACGGCGATCGCGTTCAGGAACCGTTTGCCATTCGCCGGCTTGCCCTGTTGAGCGGCACGCTCGCACCACGCCATGAGTGCCGGAAGCAGAGTTGCCATCGGGTGCATCACTGCGCGTTCGTGGATGCAGTCATATTCGAGGCAATGTATCAGGTAGGCATTGGCGAAAGCCGCGGATGGCGCCGGGAGCTTGGCGCCGCTTCCCCATGCTGTCGCCTCATCGCCCGTTCCCCAACGCTCGGCCGCAGCTAGGACGCGAGCAGCGTTGGGATCCGAAGTCCCAGCAAGTCCCACACCGATCGAGTCGAGCAGAAAGGTCTTTGTTTTCTTTATTGCTTCAGCAGGCAGGTCCTCATAACGCGTTTTGGCGATGAATGACGAGATGGACTGCTCAATGCTTGACCGTTCTGTTACGCAACCGAGGTTGTCCGACACGGAGATGCTCACACGCTTCGATCATTAGGGCTCATCGACGCCGAACCCTACGGCCGTAGACTCGGCGGCGCAAGCGCGCGGTGCGTACGCGATCCGCTGGCACTGGACCAAGGATCACGCCAGCCTAGCTACAACTCTGCCACGCGGCAGTTCGAGAGTTGAGCAGGGGTTGAACTACCTCAGCGGGCTTTCGACGCGGCGGTGCACCGGGTCGTGCACCGCTACGATTTTCTACAGTCGCAAAAGAAATCAAAGTGGTTGCTTTGAGAGGTCAAAACGAGGCGGCATCAACTTTGCCATTTCCTCGCGTGTTACCTTTTTCTTTACGTGGAACTCATTGTTCTCGATCCGGCTGATGTAGCAATCGATGATGCCGCTATGGTCTTCCTTCCGCAGCGTTTTGGCCCCTTGTGGGAATCCGAGAGAGTTCGGCATTTCGAGGCCCTCGAGGGCTTCGATCACGCCCTGGTCATCCTTCTTGCTCTTCCAGCCGGACATCTCGATGGCCTGCTTCAACGCAAAGATATCCTCCCAGCTCTGCCACGAATGACTCTTCGCATTCACGCGATCGGAGCCCACCTCGCGAGCATGGATGTCGTCGGTGCCGATGAGCTTGAGGTACTCGCGGTGAAACTCGTCGTCTTTATACTTCGCCATTCGCGGGAAATTCTCGACGATGTAGACGCCTTCTGCGGCCCCGTTCAGGTCGGCCGGTGCGATTGCCTCGATGGTGCCGGCCACGGAGTACATCCGCATCGTCTTTTCCAGGCCCATATTCTTGGCCTGCGTGTAGAACGCCACCGACAGGGCGCCGAAGAACACGGAGAAAAGCACCTCGGTGTCTTCCGGAATCCGGGTGAGGTATGGAACCAGGTCCTTGGCGTCGAGAGGAACAAAAATAGGATCTGAAACCGTGCCGCCCAGTTTTTCGACCACAGCCTTGTGCTCGGCGTAATGACTATGTCCCCATGCGTAGTCCGGCGAAATGATAGTCCACCGCTTTCCTAGATTCTCCACTGCCCACGGCGCGCCGGCGGCGGAAAGCCCGTAGGTGTCCGTACCAGTACGGAAGCTGTATCGCGTGCCCTTTTCACCCGTCGCCTCGGTCGCTTCACCTTGTGAGAAGTAGACGGTCTTCAGCTCAGTCGCGACCGGGATTGACGCCAGCATGACACCTGAATGGACTGAGCCTACGACGAACGAGGCGCCGTTGCGCTGGATCAACGATCTCAGCTTTCGCGCTCCGGTGGCGGGGTTGGATTCGGTATCCTCGGTCACCAGCTCGAGCTTGCGGCCCGCGATACCACCGCTCTCGTTGATGTACTTCGCTGCCGCGAGGGCACACTTGTTGTGCCAGTAGCCCCAGGACGCGAAGCCGCCGGTCAGCTCGCAATGATGCCCGATGACGATCGGCCCGCTCGCTTGAGCGAAGGCGGACATATCGCGAGCGAGACTGATATAGGCCGTTCCAGCCAGCGCTCCCCCCGCCAGCGCCGTCTCGAGGAAGCTGCGGCGCGTGACAGCCCGCGAGGATGTCTCAGCCGTATCGGTACGCTTGTTTGCCATATCGCTGTCCTTTCGGTGACTAAAGAGAGACGCCCAGGTAGCGGTGAACGAGTTCGGGGGATGATTTGAGCTTCTCAGGCGTGGCCTCGGCGACGACTTGGCCGCGCTCCATCAGGTAGACGCGATTGGCGAGTTTCATCGCCGTCCGGACGTTCTGCTCGACGATCAGCACTGCGATGCCGCGCCGCGAGATCTCCGCAATTTCGCTGCGGATCTGCGCAACCAGCTTGGGCATGATGCCCTCGGTCGGCTCGTCGAGCATGATAAGGCTCGGCTGCATGATGAGGCAGCGGGCGAGCGCCAGCATTTGCTGCTCGCCTCCCGACAAGGTCCCAGCCGCCTGCGCACGTCGCTCCTCCAGGCGCGGAAAGCGATGGAAAAGCTCGTCGAGCAACTCCTTCGACGGCCTGCGAGTGAGCCCGAGGCATAGGTTTTCCTCGACGCTCAGCAATGGAAAGATGCCTCGCCCTTGCGGAACATAGCCGAGACCGAGGGAGGCCAGCCGATGCGCCGGCACCTTGGACAGGTCTTGGCCCTTGTAGGTGACCGTCCCGCCGGTTCTGCGCAGCAGGCCCAGAATGGCGCGTAGAGTCGACGTCTTACCCACCCCGTTCCGGCCGAGGAGCGCGACTGTCTCGCCAGGCTCGACGCTGAGTGTAACGCCTCGGAGGACTGGGACGCGGCCGATTTCAGCGGTTAGGCCTGAGACAGACAGCATCGATGCTTACTCCTCGTCCTCAGGCGAACCGAGATAGGCTTCTTGCACGCGAGCATCGTTACTGATCGCCTGCGGATCTCCTTCAGCCAGGACAGCTCCCTGTGCCATGACCACGATGTGATCGGCGATCGAGAAGACGACCTCCATGTCGTGCTCGATAATGATGACGTCCGTGCTTTGGGCGATGTTACGAATGATGCGTGTCGTTCGCTCTGTCTCCTCAGGGCCCATGCCGCACACCGGCTCATCGAGCAGCAGCAGCCGCGGCTTGTTCGCCAGCGCCAGCGCAAGCTCCAGGAGCGCAATATCGCCGTAGGAAAGAGTTGAGGCCGTGCGGTCGCGATACTCGGACAGTCCGACGTCCGCGATCAGCTCGTCGACGCGCTCATTGACAGCCGAGAAGGAGAGTAGGGGCCGGAACGGTGAACGGATCTTCTCGTGCGCCATCACTGCCGCGCGCACGTTGTCGGCAACGGACAAATTGCTGAAAACGCTTTTGATCTGGAGAGTGCGAGATACTCCGGCTTGGACGATGCGGTGCGGCGGAAGACCCGTCAGATCCGTGCCGTGCACGCGGACCGAGCCGGAGTCCGCCCGCAGCTCGCCGCTCACCAGGTTGAAAAACGTCGTCTTGCCGGCGCCGTTCGGCCCGATGATGGCGTTGAGCTTGCCGCTCGCCAGCTTCATCGTCACGTTGTCGACGGCGGTCAGCCCGCCGAAACGCTTCGTCAGCCCGGAGACCTCGAGTGCGCTGGCTCCGGCACGCATCAGGCAGCCCCCACTTTCTTCTCCGCCTCGACAGCGGCGGCTTTCGGCTCGGGAATGGCGGCCTTGTAACCGGAAAGGCCTGTGACGAGGTCATTCCAGAGGCCTGCAAGGCCACGGGGAGCGAACATGACGACCAGGATCGTGATGGCGCCGACAGCGAGCAGGTAATTCTCCCACGCCGTCGAGACCAGCTCGCGGAAGGCGATCAGTGCTCCGGTGCCGAACAGCGGGCCGAGGAGTGAGCCGGTTCCCCCGACGATTGCCCAGACAACTGCTTCTCCTGAGACATGATAGAACATATACGAAGCAGAGGCGTATCGCCCATAGAAGGCGAACAGTGCTCCCGAAATTCCAGCAAGGGCTCCGGCCAGAACGAATGCCGTCAAACGCACCCGATAGACATTTATGCCGATGAGCGCAGCACGGCGGTCATTCTCACGCACGGCTGCGAACGCCAGCCCGAGCGGACTGTTTACGAGCAGTCCCTTCAGAACATAGCATCCGGCGACGATGGCCAGAATGATCATATACTGGGCTGTCGGGTCAGCGAGGGTCAGAGTTGTCCCGCCGAAATCGAACACCGTCGGAGCAGTGAATGACAGGCCGTCATCCCCTCCGGTCAGCGGCTTCGCGCTCATCGCCGCAAAATAAAAAATGAGAGAAAAAACAATAGTGATGATCGCGAAATAGTGCCAAGTCAGGCGGACTGCCAGTACGCCCGCAATCAGGGCCATCAGGGTTGCGGCGAGCACGCCGGCGGTCATCCCTGTCCAGAAGCCTGCACCCAGATGAAGGACTGAGAGCGTCGCTCCGTACATTCCGAAACCAAAAAAGAGAGCCTGTCCGAACGAGAGGAGACCGACGTAGCCGAGGAGGAGATTCACGCTCGAAGCCAGGAGCGACCAGATCAGGATCTCCGCAATGATGTTCACCCAGAAGCTCGCACCGAATGCGGGCAGAACGAACGGGACCGATATGAGCCCGGCGGCCAGGAGCACAAGCGCGACGGTGTTGAGTTTTCTGGTCACCGCTTCGCTCCTGTAAACAATCCGTGCGGGCGAAGAAGAAGAACGAGGCTCATGAAGGCCAGCGAGAAAATCCTGGCGATGGTCGGATCCGTCACGCTTGTCACGACGCCTTCCAGAACCGCGAGCATCACGGCCGCCGCCACCGTACCCTCGAGATTGCCCAGCCCTCCGATGATCACGGCCATGAAGCAGAACGGCAGGATGTCGACGCCGGTACGGAATTCGACGGTCGTGATTGGCGCGGCAATTGCCCCGCCGAGAAATGCGATGGCCGTGCCCAGCCCGAAGGTGATCGCGCAAATCCTGACAACCGGGACCCCAAGCGCCGTGGCAGTCTCGGGGTCATGCCGCACGGCCCTGATCCAGGTGCCGATTTTCGAGTGTTTCAGGAACAGAAAGAATCCCGCCAGGCAGACTGCCGCGAAAACTGCTGCAACAACGCGATAAATGTCATAGTCGATGCC
>DASVDU010000328.1:0-13317 GCA_036380915.1 Hyphomicrobiaceae bacterium
CGCGGCTCGGCGCTGCCGTTCTCGAAAGAGCTGCGGGGCACGTTGATGCTGACGAGAGCCGTCGCAGACGGCTCCCGGAACAGCAGGATGTATTTCATATAAGGGCCAGATGCCGTCTGCTGCTCGCCCGTCACGTAGACATACTCGCCTTGCCGGTCGAGCGAGCCGGTCTGAACCTGGCCCACACCCTTTTTCGAAAGGGCCTCTGGACTGAGGCCACTGGCCATGTCGGGGTAGGCTGACGCGGGCACCTCGAGCAGCAGGATCGATGCGCCGTTCGCGACGCCAACGAACCCGGAGAAGTCGGGCGAGGCCGCAAATCCGTCCGGCAGTTCGAGAACGACGCGGCTGCCGGGTGCCTGCGCTGGGGCCGCGATCAAGGGGGAGGGCGCAAGCAGCAGTGCCGCGAGCAGCAGCACCGCTATCGCCTGCGCTCGATATGGGACCTGATGGGCGGACAGCTTCATGAGCCGGATTTCCTCTGCTCGTGCGGAGGGCCAATTCCAAGCGCGCGGGTCTGGTTCCCATCGATCGCCTGGGGACCGGAACAGGCAGCCGGCAAGGGGAGCCTTTGCTTTGCTTCCCCGCCCGCATAATCGGCGCGTGGGAGCCTTCACTTGATGGCCGGAAAGCGCCCTTCGATGGGGTAGCCCGGATCATTGTAGCCGGGCGTCGACGGATGCCCCGTCACCACGTGGCGATCAACGATCGCCTCGTCCTCGGGCGTCCAGGTCACGTCCAGCGCATCGAGGTAAGGCTTCCACTGCTCCAGTGTGCGTGGCCCGGCGATGACGGACGAGATGGCTTGGTTGTTGAGCACCCAGGCGACGGCAAAGGCGATCAGCGACAGACCGCGCGCCTCCGCGTGTGCCTTGAGCGTCTCCGCGATGGCGAGCGACTCTGGCCGCCACTCCGTCTCCATCATGCGCTTGTCCTGGCGGGCGGCGCGGCTGCCGGGCTCGGGCGTCGCGTTGAGCCGGTACTTGCCACTCAGCACGCCGCGGGCGATCGGGCTGTACGGGACCACGCCGAGACTGAACGCGCGAGCCGCCGGCAGCACCTCCACCTCCGGCTGGCGGTTCATGAGATTGTAATAGGGCTGCAGTGCCACCGGTTCGGGCTCGTTCAGCGCGCGGCAGAGATGGCAGACGTGCGCGATCTGCCAGCCGCGGACGTTCGACAACGCCCAATGCCGGATCTTCCCCTGGCGGATGAGGTCGCCGAAGGTCCGGATCACTTCTTCCCAGGGCGTTTTCGGATCGACGCGGTGCGTATAGTACACGTCGATGACGTCGGTCCCCAGCCGCTTGAGGCTCGCTTCCACCGCCTGCATCACGTGAATACGTGACAGGCCGCGCTCGTTGGGGCCCTTGCCGTCCACCGGCTGCGCCACCTTGGTGGCGAGGATGACGCGATGGCGCCGTCCCTCCAGCGCGCGGCCGAGGATCTCTTCGGAGCGGCCGTCCGTGTAGACATTGGCCGTGTCGATGAAGTTGACGCCGTGCTCCAGTGCATCATCGATGATCCGCCGTGCCTCCGGTTCGTTCGTCGGCCCGCCGAAGTTCATGGTGCCGAGGCACAACTCACTGACGCTGATGCCGGACCGGCCCAGTACGCGGTAGCGCATCTCTGCCATGGCGTTCCTTTCGCGGGGTTGCGGTTTCCGGCCCAGCTTACACCATCCCAACCGATCCCGAGCCGCAGGTGGGCGAGGGCTAGCCGTAGCTCACAAATGCCGGATCACGAAGCGGTAGACGCCGCCCTGCTCTGAGTGCTCCACCATCTCGTTGCCCGTCGACTTGCAGAACGCCTGAAAATCGGCAACGGCGCCAGGGTCGGTGGCGAGCACCTCGAGCGTGCCGCCCTTCGGCACCTCGGCAATGGCCTTCTTCGTCTTCAGAATGGGCAGCGGGCAATTCAGACCCTTCGTATCAAGTGTCTTGTCGGCCATTGAAATCTCCAGGAGAGCAGCGCAGGCAGATTGGTTTTCGCAAACCGTATATCCAGGGGAGCCCGGCGCGTCGAGATGGCAGCGGGAGCAAATAGAGAGTAGCGAATAGCGAATAGCGAATAGCGAATAGGAGAGCACATGAGCCGTGCGCCCGAGCCCGTGCTCCTCTACGCGCTGTCACCTGGTACGTTCGGCTCGCCGATGAAGCTCACCGGATGCTGCGGGCGCTCGTCCACGATCAGCTTGAAAACGTCCGGCCGCGAGTAGTGCCCGACGGCGTCGAAATCCAGCCGGCTGCGCGGCACGTCCGCGAGATCGAGATCGGCGTAGATGATGGTCTCCTCATCGAACACGGGCCCGGCAAGGACCTTGCCGAGTGGATGGATGATGCAGCTTCCGCCGCGCATGACGACCTGATCCGCATCCATCTCGGCAGCGAGTGCGTAATCGGCCGGATAATCCCGGCGGCGGTTCATCTGACAGGCCGAGAGCACGAAGCAGCGCCCCTCCAGCGCGATGTGCTGCATCGTCGGCACCCACGTCGGCCGATCGTCCGCCGTCGGGGCGCAGTAGAGCGTGATGCCTTTGGAGTACATCGCCGTCCGCAGCAGCGGCATGTAGTTCTCCCAGCATATCACTGCCCCGAGCCGGCCGTGCGGCGTGTCGAATACGGGCAGGGTGGATCCGTCCCCAAAGCCCCAGATAAGGCGTTCGCTTGCGGTCGGCATGAGCTTGCGGTGCTTGCCGAGCAAGTCTCCATTGGGGGAGAAAAAGAGCACGGTGCAGTAGAGCGTGCCCCGGTCGCGCTCGATCACCCCGATCACCAGATGCACCCCGTTCTCGCGTGCGGCCGTGCCCAGGCGGTCCGTGGCGGGACCTGGCACGTCGATCGCGCTCTCCCAGTACCGGCGGAAGTCCTCTCGCCCCTCGGGCTTGCGCTGGCCGACACGGCAGCCGAAGTCCAGCCCCTTCGGGTAGCCGGAGACGAAGGCCTCCGGGAAGACCAGCAACTTGGCTCCGCCCGCGGCCGCCTCGGCGATCAGCCGCTCGGCCTTGGCGACAGTGGCTTCCCAATCGAAAACGACGGAGCTGGCTTGGACGACGGCTGCTCTCAACTGGGACATGGCGGATACCTCGAACTATTCAAATTAGGTGCGGAGGTTGGCGGCGTGCACGGGATGCTGGCGGGGGACATCGTGGAAATGTTCGACGCCTTACTCCTTGGCGTTGGAAGCGATGCGCCGTGCCTGACGATACCGCCGTCGCGCTCGTTCAGCCAGGGGCGATGCAACCTGCCCACTGACCCCTGCGCAACCGACGGCCTCCGATCAGCGATCCTTTCTCGTGGCGGATCGTGTCACAGTTCCGCAACAGGCGGGGGATATCTGGGGGATATCTGGAGGGCTCCTCGGCGGATTAGGCGCCTTTCGAACCCTGGACCGTCGAGAAAGGTGAATTGCGAGTTTCCCCGCCGCACTTGCCCTCGATCGGCACGGATGGCAAGCATCGGGGCGGAGGCTCAGTGAGTCGGGCTTGTTGGCCGCTTATGAATGACCACGTTTCCGAGCCACGCCCCGGGGGAGGGGCCGGATCACGCATGCCCGAGCATGGCACGCCAAAACGCTCGTTCGCCCTGAGCTTCGGCCTCGACCGGCTGGGGCTCGTCGCGCTGAAAGCCCCGCGGGTCTCGGCACTCGTCATCTTGATCCTGAGCGCATTGGCCGTCGTGGGCGTCATGCGGCTCAAGGTCGATGACTCGCTTTCCGAGCTCTTCCGCACGGACACGCCGGAATTTCACCAGTACGAGGAGATCGATCAACGGTTTCCATCGAGTGAATTCGATGTGCTCGCCGTCGTCGAGGGTCCGAATCTGCTCGCCAGGCCGCAGCTCGAGGCGTTCGCAAACGCCGTCATCGACCTGCAACTAGCGGATGGCGTGGATGGGCTCGTCTCGATGCTCTCGGCGCGCGGCAAGCCGGATGCCACCGGCTATGCGCCGCCGATTGTTCCCGATGAGCTGCCCGACGGCGCGGCATACGACGAGATGATCAAGGCGCTGCGCTCCAACGATATCGTGGCCGGCAAGTTCCTGTCCGATGATGGTCAACTGGCGCTCATCGTCATGTCACTCAACCGGCAGGTCGTAGAGGAGCGGGGCGCCAAGGCCGTCATCGGCAATATTCTCGAAACGGCGGAGGAGGCGCTCAAAGGTTCCGGCCTCACCGTGAAGCTCACCGGCGCGCCCGTCATGCAGCTCGAGATCCGCAATGCGGTGGAGCGCGACAGGCTCGTTTACAACGGGCTGGGATTCCTGGTCGGCGCAGGTATTGCCTTCTTGTTCTTCCGCCGGTTGTCGTTGACCCTGATCGCTGTCCTCGGTCCGTCGACTGCCATCCTGTGGACGCTCGGCGTGGTGGGCGGTCTCGATTTCCGCCTCAACCTGTTCATCAACGTGCTGACGCCGCTGATTCTGGTGTCCGGCTTCTCCGACTCGATGCACCTGGTGTTCTCGATCCGCCGGGACATCATCGCCGGCGTCGATCGCGTGACGGCCGCGCGCAACGCCGTGCTCGACGTGGCGCCGGCCTGCCTGCTGACCGCGATGAACGCATGCCTGGCGCTCGTTTCGTTCTCGTGGGCGGAGTCCGCGCTGATCCGTACCTTTGGCAAGGCAGCGCTGTTGGCGGTCGGCACGTCCTACATCGCCGTCGCCGTTGTGGTGCCGACGCTGGCGGCGCTGCTGATCCGGCGCGAAAAGGCGCCGGTCGAAACACTTGCCGAGCGGCGAGGCGGTGGCGTCAACCTCCTCACGCGCCTGTCCGACTGGATCGTCCATCGTATCGCGTTTCGACCAATTCCCTATTTCCTTCTGAGCGTCGCCGTGGTGGTGGCCTCAGGGTTAGCTTACGCGCAGCTGGAGCCGCACTACCGGCTCGCCGACCAGGTGCCGGACAAGGAGCACGCGCTTGCCGCCACGGATCGCCTGGACCAGAAGCTTACGGGCGCGAACCCGGTCCACGTGATGATCAAGCTCAAGGGCGGGCATTCGCTCTACGAGCCCTCGACATTCGAGGTCATCTCACGCGCCCATACCGTACTGGAGAAAGTGGCGGGGCTCGGTAACGTCTGGTCCGTGGACAGTTTGCGCCGGTGGCTCGCCGAGGCCGGCGACGATCGCATCGAGACCGTGAGGTCCTACATCGCCGTCCTGCCGGAGCATCTGGTGCGGAGGTTCATTGACAAGGACGAGAAGGCCGTCCTCGTAACGGGCCGGCTGCCGGACGTCGATGCCAGCGAAATCCTGCCGGTGGTCGAGAAGATCGACCAGGCGCTGGAGCCGGTCCGCCAGGAGTTCCGGGACTACGAGATTACCGTGACCGGCTTGCCCGCCATTGCCGCGCGCAACTCTGCCAAGCTCATCTGGGAGCTGAACATCGGCCTCGTCGGCGACATGTTCGTCATCTTCATTTTCCTTGGGATTGCGCTGCGCTCCGTCCTGTCCGGCGTCGGGAGCATCTTGCCGTCACTCTTTCCGATCTTCGCAACGGGCGCGCTGCTTTGGGCAACTGGGGAGGGCCTGCAGTTCGCATCCATCATCGCCATTACGGTGGCGTTCTCACTGGCGATCGATTCGACGATCCATTTCCTCAATCGCTTCCGCATCGAGGAAACCCGGATCGGTTCCGGTCCTGGCAATGCCACGACGGCGCTCGTCGCCGCGATGCATCACATCGGACCCGTGATCGTGCTCACGACCATCGTGCTGGCGATGGGGCTCGGCGTGACCGTGCTCTCGGATCTGCCATCGCTCCGGCTGTTCGGGCGGCTTGCCGCGGTTTGCCTGTTCGCATCGCTGATCGGTCAACTTGTCATTTTGCCGGCGACGATCGCGCTCTACCGCCGTTATTTCCCGCTGAAGGCGTGAAGATCGAGCTCTGAGTGACAGGAAATCTTCCCCAGTGCCACTGCTGTCCTCTCCATTGGCTATCGACGAGGCATGGATCGATTACAACGGCCACCTCAACATGGCCTATTACAACGTGCTCTTCGACCGCGCGCTGGACGAGGTGCTGCTGCCGACGGGACTGGGTCCCGACTATGTCCGGGAGACGGGCTGCACCTACATGGCCGTCGAGGCACACATCTGCTATCTGCGCGAAGTCTTCCGGGCGGATACTGTTCGCGTCAGCGTGCGGGTGCTCGATCTCGATGCGAAGCGGATGCACCTCTATTGTGAAATGCGACACGCGATCGAGGACTGGCTGGCCGCGACGTCGGAATGGATGTTCCTGCACGTCGACACGAAGGAGCGGCGCTCGGCGCCCTGGCCGCCCGACATTCGCGAACGGCTCGATGCCATCCGCCGGGCGGACGAGCACTTGGCTCCGCCGGCACGGGCAGGCCGGCGCATCGGCATTCCGCGCAAGACCTAATCTAGCTAGAGCCTTTCCGATTCAGACGGAAACGCCAACGATAAGCATTCCGTTAACCTCTTCCATAGGGAGAGGACGGCCCGCAGGGCCGGGTGAGGGGGTACAACATCCGCCACTGGCGGAACGCCCTCACCCCGACCCTCTCCCCGCCGGGGAGAGGGAGATTGGGCGCGAGCTTGACGTGACGTGCTTCTGTTTAGCGTCCGGATGGCTCAACCGAGACGAGCGGGTGAATGCGTAGCTTTTCCAATCATCCGGTTGCCGCTCGCCGCTCGCCCCAAAGGTTGAGCACGTTGCCAGCGATCACGACGGCGCCCCCCAACAGGACGATCGGATCGAACGCCTCCGCATAGGCCAGCGCACCGACGACTGCGATCAGCGGCAGGCGCAAAAAGTCCATCGGCGCGACGATGATCGCATCTGCCAGCGCGAAGGCGCGCACCAGACCGTAATGGGCCGAGAGCCCCGCCAGCGCGAGCACGCAGATCCAGCCCATGGTCGCCATGTCAGGCAGGCGAATGCCGCCGGTCAGCAGGAAAAGCGACAGGATCGCTTGGATGAGGAACATGTAGAAGAGGATACGCAGCGGGCTCTCGCTGCGCGTCAGCGTCTTCGTGGCGAGCATCGAGAGAGCAAAGCCGATCGCAGCGATGAGTGCGAGACCGACGCCGGCATTCAGTGCCACTGCTCCGGGTCGCGCAACAATCGTCATGCCGATGAAGCCGACTGCTGCCGCTGAAAGTCGCGTCTGCGTCAGGCGCTCGCCGAGGAGCAGCGGCGCCAGCAGGGCCACCCAGATCGGTGCGGTGAACTCCAGCGCGAAAAGCTGCGCGAGGGGGATCATCGTCAGGGCGCTCAGCCAGCTGTATTGCGCGACGAAGTGAACGAGCGCGCGGACCGAATGCAGCGTGGGCCGGGTGGTGCGCATCTCTTTCAACCCCGGCCCCATCAGCACGATCGCCAGGATGACGATCAGAGAGATCAGACAGCGGTAGAACATCATCTCGAGCGTCGTCGCACCGCGAGCCGCCTCGCGGCCGGCGACGGCCACGCTGCTGAACGACGCGAGAGCAAGCGCCATCCACGCCAGCGCCTGGAGAACCCGCGGCTGCGTTCTGGTCATCACCGCTTCCGACATTCTGCAAACCTTGTCCCCGGGGAGCGCTTGTCCGGCGGTCCCCGACTTCTTCATAAGCTCGATATCCGCTTGGCCTGAAAACGCGCTTCTCGGCCGGTTCGTGTCCAGATAGCGGCGGTTGATGCCGAAGTCACGGACTTGAAGGCCGAATCCCTACGCCGCTGCAACCTGATGATAAGCGAACCAGAGCATCACCCGCGGCAAATCGGGTTTTCTGGATTCCGCGCGGGCGCACCTGTAAGGTTTCATCGAGTGATCGGAAGGACTCCTCATGACACGCATCACCTCGGTTGAAGCCCTCCGCGCCATCTATCCGCCGCCGTCCGAGCGCGCACTCAAGAAACAGCTCGACAAGCTCGACCGGCACTGCCGGAGCTTCATCGGGCTGTCACCGTTCGTTGTCATTTCGTCCGTCGGAGCCGACGGACTGGCCGATGCCTCGCCGCGCGGAGATCGGCCCGGCTTCGTTCAGATCCTCGATTATCACACGATAGCCGTTCCGGACTGGCCGGGAAACAATCGCCTCGACACACTCAGCAACATCATTGTGCGGCCGTCGGTCGGACTCTTGTTCCTGGTTCCCGGCGTGGATGAAACTCTCCGGGTGAACGGCGAGGCAGAGCTGCGGGACGACGAGGACCTGCGCTCTCTCTTCGAGCGCTCGGGCAAGCTACCGCGGCTGGCCATCCTGGTGCATGTCAAGGAAGCCTATTTGCATTGCGCGAAGGCCCTGATGCGCTCCCGCCTGTGGGATCCGACCTCCCGCATCGAACGCAGCCTGCTGCCGACCATGAACGAGATGCTTCAGGATCAGATCGGCGCCGCAGGTCCCATCGAGCCGCAAGAGGACATGATCGAGCGCTACCGGAAGGTGCTTTACTGAGAAGGTGCTTTACTGAAATGCGCCAGCAGTTCGCTTCCGACAACAACGCGGGGATGTGCCCGCAGGCTCTGGCTCGTTTCCTCGAGGCGAACGCTGCCGGTCATGCGGTCGGCTACGGCGACGATGCCTGGACGCAGGAGGCCCGGGCGCGTATCGCCGCGCTGTTCGAGACCGAGTGCGATGTGTTCTTCGTATTCAACGGCACGGCGGCCAATGCGCTGACGCTGGCGCAACTTTGCCGGCCGTATAATGCCGTGATCGGACATGGCTTCTCTCATATCGAAACCGACGAGGCGGGTGCGCCCGAGTTCTTCACCGGCGGCGCCAAGCTGATGACTGCCGACACACCGGACGCGAAGCTGACGCCTGAAGCCGTCGCGGCGCTGGCGACCCGCTACTCGGGGCCGCATCACGTCAAGCCCGCGGTTCTGTCGCTCACCCAGGCGACGGAGCTCGGGACCGTCTACACGCCCGATGAGCTTCGTGCGCTGACGGATGTCGCAAAACGGCACGGTCTCAAGGTGCACATGGACGGCGCCCGGTTTGCCAATGCGGTGGCTCGCACCGGCTGCGCGCCGGCCGACATCTCCTGGCGGGCGGGCATCGACGTCCTCTGCTTCGGCGGCGTGAAGAATGGCCTCGCGGTCGGCGATTGCATCGTGTTCTTCGATCGCGCCCTGTCGCACGAGTTCGCGTGGCGCATCAAGCAGGCGGGGCAGCTCAATTCGAAGATGCGGCTCGTCTCGGCGGCGTGGCTGGGACTGCTGGACGGCGACGTATGGCTCACCAATGCCCGTCACGCGAACGCCATGGCAGATCGGCTTGCTGCGGGCTTGGCGCGCATTCCGGGGGTGAGGTTCATCGCGCCCGTCGAGGCCAACGCCGTCTTCGCCGACATCCCTCCGGACGTGCAGCGCGCCCTGCGAGACAAGGGGTGGCAATTTTATACTTTCCTCGGGGAGACAGGGTGCCGTCTGATGTGCGCCTGGGACACGGAACCGGCCACCGTCGACAGATTCTTGACGGACATTGCCGAGGCTGCGGGCTCCTAGCCAGCCGGCTCAGTAGGTCGCGCGCCCGCCGGACAAATCGAACACCGCGCCCGTGTTGAAGGTGCAGGCCTCGGAAGCGAGCCACAGGACGAGCTCCGCGCACTCGGCGACGGTGCCCAGGCGTTTCATCGGGCTCTTGCCGATCATGATCTCCAGATGCTCGCGCGTCATCTGTGACAGCAGCCCCGTTTCGATCGCAGCCGGCGCAATGCAATTGACGCGAATGTCGGTGTCGGCCAGCTCCTTGCCAAGGGCCTTGGTGAAGGCGATGACGCCGGCCTTCGCGGCGCTGTAGGCGGACGAGTTGGGCGTGCCCTCCTTGCCGGCCAGCGATGCGATGTTGACGATGCGTCCGTTGGGCCGCGCCCGCATGTGTGGCAGCACTTGGCGCGTCACCTCGTAGGTGCCGATGAGGTTGACTTCGATCAGGCGGCGCCACTCGGCGGGATCGTAGGCTTCCACCGAGACGGTTGGGCCGACGTAGCCGGCATTGTTGACCAGGATGTCGACGCCGCCGTGCGTCGACAGGGTTGCCTCGAGGGCCGCCGCAATTGCGTCCGGCTCGGTTATATCCACACGGTGGCCGTCCACACCGGGAAGGTCTGGAGCCGCAAGATCCCAGACCGCAACCCGGGCTCCAGCATCCCGAAACCGGCGGGCAATCTCGCGGCCTATGCCGTTGGCGCCACCCGTGACGACAGCGACGCGTCCAGAGAAGTCATAGGTGACGGGCATTGGCCAAAATCTCCCTGTATTGCATTCGGGAGATTCTGGCCCTCGCGATCAGGAGAGCAAGGGCTTTCTGCCGCGCAACGCATAAGCGACCGCTTCGAGAATGGTCGCGTTGGTGTTGACGTCGATGTTCCGCGACGGTTCACCCGTTCTTTCATAGACGCCAGGGTAGAAGCCGTACTTCGGCGCCCGTGCCTTTTCGCGTACGTGCAGCCACAGCTTCTCGGTATAGGCGTTGGGGCGCGTTGCGTACCAGAGGAACGCCGCCTTGCTGCTGACCATGCGGAACTTCGACGCGAAATCCGGCGTGTCCCACCTTTTCTGGGTCTTCCACGGATATACGGTCCAGGCAGCCTCGCCTTCCCGGGTCAGATCGTAGCCCTGATAGGTGAACCAGGGCTCCTTATCCATGGGCGATTCCGAGACACAGGTGAGACGCGAGGTCTCCTTGTACCGCTTGAGCTGTGCCGTTTCGAGAAGCCTGACGATTCCCTGGGAATAGGGGGAGGGGCCGAGCTCCACTTCCTCGGCCAGGCTCGGCTCCGACGAGATCGGACCGATGCTGCCGAGCTCTTTCACGAACGCCTGGCGCGCCGCCTCGCTGGCATTCGGCGGCTCACCCGAGATGACGGGCTTATGGTCGATGTTCCATAGCGTGTAGGCGCGCGAAACGTAATAGCGATAGACGTAGAAGTCCGCCGGCTCCATTTTCCCGTTCTTGATTCCACAGATCTGACCGTTGCGGATCGTCCTGGCGAGGTCCCAGGAGCTGATGAGCGCACGGCTGTCGATGCCAGGCACCTTCGTGCGATCGGCAACATGCAGCGCAACGAAGAGACGCGCCGTGTCGGTCGCGTCATAACCCGACTCGACCGACTTTGCCGTATCGATGTTCGACCGGAAGTTGGGTAGCTTCGCCCCGCGATAGCGATAGGTGGCCTTTCGCAGGAACCTGTCGATGCCGGCAATCCGCTCTAAGCGCGTCTCATCGTCGATGATGCCCAGAGCGTGCGCAGACATCGTCGCCAGCAGGATTGATCCGACGTCCCACATCGTCAGGATGCGGTAGCTGCCGTAGGAATCGTCCTCCGGCCAGATGTTGGCGGGGACGAGTCCGGTCATTTGCTTCCCGGGCTGTTCGAAGAATTCCCAGGCCGCGCGAGCATCCGAAAGCAGTTCATCGCGCCGGGCTGGCGTCAATGTTGCCTCGTCCTCGGCAGCGGCGGCAGCGAGGCCTCCTGGACCGAGCATGTAAGCGACTGGCGGGATTCCGAAAAGCTTCAATGCAGTACGTCGCGTGAATGGCATGGGCCGCCCCCAGGTTCGAAACAGTCGTTGTTTTCGCGATAAACTGATGCAAGAGACGGGCCAATCCGATTCGGGGGCGTTGTGCCAGCTTTACGAAAAATAAGACAAATCACAATTCAATTTGAAACAGAGTGGGTGGGTGCACCTGAGAACTGCTCTGTTATGATACAAAAAGATGCTGCATGCCAAATATGCGTCGGGGTTAGGAATGTTGCCAATCTCGCCCGCCTGCGGCATCTCTTCGCGAGTCGAATGGAAGGCGGGCACGCAGCGTATCGACTGCGGCTCTGGCAAGCCTTGGAGCGGTCGCGCCGGGGCGGAGGGCGGCTTATGGCGAGGGTGAGGTTTCCACTCGTTGGAGTCTCCATGGCGACTGCCATCGCAGTGGGTGGTCTGTACTACGTGCGCGATCACAACTTACGCGGAGCGAGCGAAAGCGTGCACGCAGAGGAACAGTCGGATTACCTGCGGATCGTCGATCGCAGCGCGGCCTACCATTTCGGCTTCGTGAATGCCGCACTTGCGGGCTGCCCCTTCTCGCCCGGCACTGGGCTCGATCGGCTGGCGGAGAGCGTTGCGCGGAACGACCAGGGGATTGTGCCGGCTGAGCTCAAAGCGGGATTTGCGGCGTTCCAGAATCTGGAACCAAAGAGGGCCTGCCGTATCGCCGAGCGGCTATTTGGCCCCAAGTCTCCCACCCGGCCCGGAGTTCTCCTGCCACGTTGAGCTAAATCAACAAACATTCAATTCCATCGAATTTGTCGGAAAAGTTAGCACAAATTTACCAACGTAAGCGATTGGTTCCCCACCCCAGGGTGAGCCTGGCCCGGGAATTGCCATGACCGCCTGCAGCAGCCGAGGGCTGCGGTAGCTACAGCTCCCGGGGGGGAACTGTTCAAGCGATTTCGCCAAGAATTACGCCGCTGGCAGATTCTGCCTGTCAGGCACACGGCGCTTCGCACCCCTCCCAAGAAGATTGAGAGTGGTGCATGGGGATTGGGGAAAAGAATCAAGTCTTTTTCGATCCAAAGGGTCGCCGGGGCACGATATTGAAGCTGGTGACCTGGGCATTGGGATCGACTGCCGCGTTCATCTCGGCCTGTTTGGCCTTCAGTGTCTTCGACACGCCCATTCTTCCGGAAGTCAAATTTGCGCTGCAGGCAAACCAGCTTCGCCCGGCTGCCATTTTCTCCGGACCGTTGTCGGACCAGATCGCGGTCGAGCTGGGCCACCGGCGGACAGTGCCGGCCGGCATCTCGGAAAGCATCCTGCGCTATGGCTTTTTCAACCACTGGGACGAGAGCAGCTTTGCCTCCTTGCGCGAGAACGCGGACAAGCTCGATGTGCTCGTTCCGGAGTGGCTCCATCTTGCCGGCGCGGATGGCGACATCAGCCATGACGACCAGAGGCGCGAAGATCACGTACGGCTCTGGTTGAAAAAGACGGCGCGCCATCTGAAGGTGTTGCCGCTCGTCAATAACTTCGACCCCGCGAGAGGCCTTTGGGACGGCGAGGGCGTAAAAGCCCTTTTGGAGTCGCCCGAGGCGAGGGCGAAGCTGACGCGCAATCTCCTGAGCTATGTTCAGGACGGTGGGTTTGCCGGGATCGTCATCGACTTCAAATCTCTCCCCGACGATGCCGTCGGCGCGTACGTCGGCTTCCTCGATGAGCTGCATGACGCCTTTTCAGCCGTAAACCTCGAAGTCGGCGCTGTGCTTCCGGCTTATGAAGAGCGCTTCGGTGCCGAAGATCTTTCGGCCGTGACCGATCGGATCATTCTGCTGGCTTACGACGACCACTGGGAAGGCGAGGCCGCAGGG
>DASVDU010000329.1:0-3250 GCA_036380915.1 Hyphomicrobiaceae bacterium
GACACGCCGGTTCTTCCAGTCGAAGGGTATCGGCGACTACCGCATCGTCGAGAGCCTCGGTGCGACGGAGGGCACGCCTGCGTCCGGCACTGCGGATCTCATCGTGGACATCACCACGACCGGGTCGACGCTGAAGGCCAATGGTCTCAAGGTTCTGGACGACGGCGTGATCCTGCGCTCGCAGGCGAATCTGGTCGCGTCCCGGGTCGCGGACTGGTCCGACACCGCCCGCGCCGCGCGGCATCAGATCGTTGCGCGCATCAGGGGCTGAGAATCAGACGCGCGAAAAGCGCGAGATCACCTCGAGCAATGCGGCGCCGTAGCGCTCGATCTTCGCTTGGCCAAGGCCCGTAATGCCGGCGAGCGCGTCTTTCGAGGCCGGGCGGCGCTCGGCAAGCTCGAGAAGTGTGCGGTCGTGGCAGATGACGTAGGGCGGCACGCCAGCGTCGGATGCCAGCCGGGCACGGGCGGCCTTCAGCTCCCAGTACAGGGGCGCGTTGGCACGCGGGATGGCGAGCTCCTGGCGCCGCTTGCGACGCACCTTGCTGTCGACATCCTTTGGCGCGTGGCGGACGAGGAATTTTTGCTCACCCCTGAGAAGGGGCCGCGCTTTATCGGTCAGCAGAAGGCTGCCGTGACCTTCGGAATCGACTGCGAGCTGGCCACCGATGACGAGCTGGCGGAAGAGCCGCCGCCAGCCGGCGGCGTTCAGCTCGTCGCCAATGCCGTAGACCGACAGCTTGTCATGCCGGTTGCGCGCGATGCGGGCATCCTGACGCCCCAGCAAGACGTCGGTGAGATAGCTGACACCGAATTGCTCGCCGGTCCGGTAGACGGCCGAGAGGGCCTTCTGCGCGGCGATGGTCTGGTCCACCATATGCGGTGGCGCCAGGCAATTGTCGCAGTTTCCGCATGGCTCGGTCAGCTCCTCGCCGAAGTAGCCGAGCAAGGCTTGCCGGCGGCAGGTCGCCAGCTCGCAGAGACCGACCAGGGCGTCGAGCTTCTGCCGCTGCACCCTCTGAAAGACCTCTCCGCCGTCTGACTTGTCGATCCAGTCCCGAAGCTGGACGACATCCTGCATGCTGTAGGCCATCCATGCGCTGGCGGGCTCTCCGTCGCGGCCGGCTCGGCCCGTTTCCTGGTAGTAGGCCTCAATCGATTTCGGCAGGTTGAGGTGGGCAACGAAGCGCACGTCCGGCTTGTCGATGCCCATGCCGAAAGCGATGGTCGCGACGACGATCAGCCCGTCCTCCGCCAGGAAGCGCTCCTGCGTCTCGCGCCGGACATCCGCCGGCAGACCCGCATGGTAGGGCAGCGCGGTGCGCCCTTGCGCGGTCAGCCACGCCGCGGTTTCTTCGGCGCTCCTGCGGCTCAGGCAGTAGACGATGCCTGCATCCGTCGGGTGCTCGGTGAGAATGAAGCGGCGCAGATGCTCCCGGGCCGTCCTGCCATCGAGCTGGGCGATCTGATAGCGGATGTTGGGCCGGTCGAAGCTGGCGATGAACTGGCGCGCGTTTTCGAGGCTTAGCTCGGAAACGATCTCCGCGCGGGTCCGCTGGTCAGCGGTTGCCGTCAGAGCGACCCTCGGGACATGGGGAAAGCGTTCGGCAAGCGCTCTGAGCTGGCGATATTCGGGACGGAAATCGTGGCCCCATTGCGAAACGCAGTGCGCCTCGTCGATGGCGAACAGCGCGATGCGGCTGCGCGCGACGAGGTTGAGCGTCCGCTCCTGCAGCAGACGCTCGGGCGCGATGTAGAGGAGGTCCAGCTTGCCCGCGGCGAGCTGAGATTCGATCTCGTCCTGCTCCTCGCGCCGGAGGGTCGAGTTGAGAAAGGCGGCCCGCACCCCGACCTGCTTCAGGGCATCCACCTGATCCTGCATCAGCGCGATGAGCGGCGATATGACGAGACCCGTACCCGCGCGAACGAGTGCTGGGATCTGGTAGCACAGCGACTTGCCGCCACCCGTCGGCATCAGCACGAAGGCATCATGGCCCGCGATCAGCGTCTCGATGATCGCCGCCTGGTGTGAGCGGAACTGCTTGTAGCCGAAGACTTTCTCGAGAATCGCCGATGCCGCGGCCATGCCGCCGGGCCGCTCATCGGACAGACCTCCGCCGTCCATCGCCGTCACGGTCGCCGGCTCGGGCTGTTGCCTGCCAGGCGCGGCCTCAGAATGATCCGGGTAGCTGACCTCGCGCGGGCTTGGCGCTCCTCGGATCGTGTCGTAGTGCTTGCTGGCAACGGGTCCCGTCCCCCTCGGAAGGTCTGCAGCATTCAGCACCGGTTCATGCCACCCCGGCTAGTGTGCAAGCAAGACATCCGGACTGGCCTTGCACAGGAGGCGGTGATCCAAGTCGCAAGTTCAGGGCGCGAGGAAGACGAACATGTTGATGCTTCGGGTGAGTGCCATTCTTTTTGGAGCAGCGGGTCTTGGAACGCTGTGGCTTGCGCCAGATGCATCGGCCCAGGCGAACTGTGATTGGTATGCGAAGACGGCTCTGAAGCAGCAGCAGGAGAACGAGCAGCGTAAATGCGGCTTCCAGGGCCCTGAGTGGAGCCTCGATCTCAGCGCGCACCTCAACTGGTGCCGCGGCGTTGCTCCCGACATGTGGAAAAAGCAGGCGCAGCTGCGCAACCAGCAGCTGGAGGCCTGCGCGAAGAAGTGAGCTGCGCGGGAGTGGAGGAGGGCGGCCCAGTCCGCCCTGCAGCTCACGAGGGGCCGCATCTTTCGAGATGCGGCCTTTCTCGTTTGGAGCCTATCGACCCGCAGCGGCCCGGCGCAGACGGTCGTTGATGGCTTCGCCGAGGCCCGTTTCAGGAATCGGCATAACGGCAATGGTCTCTGCACCGGTGGCATCGAGGCGGCGGAGGGCGGCGAACAGGTTTGCCGCGGCTTCGATCAGGTCGCCTTTGGGGCTCAGGTTCTCACACCGGCCTTCCGAGCCCGGGAGCGGCTCGCCGAACGCAAGCAGGACTTCTCCCGGCCGTAGCTCCTGAGCATTGAGCCGTACGCGCGCGCGTGGAGCATAGTGGCTGGCAAGCTGGCCCGGGGAGCGGGGACCAGAGGCATCTCCCGAATCCGCTGTCCCGCCCGCTCGTGCTATCGGCTCACCGAGCACTGATTCCATTGCCTCGCGCGTCACGGCACCTGGCCGCAGCAGGAAAATCTTCTCTCCCGTTGCGTCGACGACCGTCGACTCGAGGCCGTGCTCCGTCGGGCCGCCGTCGAGAACCATGGCGACCTTGT
>DASVDU010000330.1:0-9732 GCA_036380915.1 Hyphomicrobiaceae bacterium
ACGCCGATGCAGACGTTCCTCGATAGCAAAGCGCTGGCGAAGGAGAAGACGCTCGCGGCGTAACACTAGCTGACAGTGACGAAGCCGACCGACACCCGGACAGAAAACACGAACTGTCAGATCAAGTATTGACTTCTACACGCGGTTTGAGCAAGAGCGTCACCATGCAGGTTGAACTCGACGGCACTTGGGTTCAGCGCCATGTTCGAACGGTGTAGGGGCGGCGCCGGCCCCGCCTAGGCGGGCTCCTCCTCCAGCGGTACCACCACACGAGGCGCTCTCATTGCAACATGCAACGCCAGCATGATTAGCGTCGAACAGGCTGCTGGCGCAGCGAACACGAGAAATAGTTGCTGCGTCGACCATTGCAGGTCGAGAAGCGCTCCACCAATTAACGGACCCAGGATTCCGCCGATACGACCAATGCCGAGCCCCCAGCCGATGCCGGTCGAGCGCATGTAGGTAGGGTAATATGTAGCTCCCAACGCATTAACGCCGGGCTGGCCTCCGATTATCGTAGCGCCCGCGATAAACGCTACAAGAGTCAACAGCGGAACAATGGTGAGCACAAACTGGTTGCCGATGATTGCAATCGAGACGGCCGCCACCGCAAACGTGAGCGTCAGCATCGCAGTGAAGCCTTTTCTGGCAATCAGCCAAGCCAGGGCGAAGGTGCCGATCGTTCCACCGAGCTGCATAGCGCCTCCGATTGATGCAGAGGTCGAGGACGACAATCCGTTCTGGCTCAAAATTGTGGGCAGCAGCCCGGCGAGGAAATATAGATTCACCAGATTAGTGAAGTTCACGAGCCAGTACAGCAGCGTGACAGTAGCCCGGCCGTCGGTAAGCAAATGCACGACAGGTACGCCGTCCTTGCTCTTCTCTTCCACGACATACTCAGTGCCCGGTTCGACTCTTATGGACGGGTCGATTCGCTTTAGCCACCGCGCAACGTTCGCGAGCTTGCGCCTCACAACGAGAAACTGCAACGATTCGGGCAACCAGAAGATCATTAGAATCCCGACAATTAACGGGATGATACCGCCGAAATAGAACACTGACCGCCACCCGAATAGCGGCATCAGCCACGCCGCAACGAAGCCGCCGAGAGCGGCGCCCGCCGTAAACCCGACCGTGATAGTCATAATTAGCGTGACGCGCTTTGCTTTCGGGCTATATTCGCCGATCAAAGCAGTCGCATTCGGAATGATCGAACCCATGCCCACCCCGGCGATGAATCGCAGCCACAACAGCGCATTCGCCGTGTCCGCTTCCGCAGTCAGAATGGCAAGTCCGGAGAAGAAAAACGTGCCGAGAATCAACACCGGACGACGACCTATCTTGTCCGCGAGCATCGTAAAGAATAGCGAGCCGACCAACACACCGACATTCGCCGCAGCCAGAATGCTGCCGAGTTGGCCTCCGGACATACCGAGCTCGCGGATGACCTCCGGGGCGACGTAGCCCATCGCCTGGACATCGAAACCATCCATGATGAGCGACATCGCGCACAGCACGAACAGCATGATCTGGAATCGGCTGACTTTGTTGTTATCGATCAGATCCGATATGTTGAGTTTTCTCGCTGCCGCCATACTAACCCCCCCGGACGCTAAAGTGACCAATACGCTGAGTAGGATCGGTGCCGTAAGGGAAGCCAACCCGAGCCGCCCTGTTGCTTCGCCCGCGTTTGACTTACTGCGTTACAAATAGCAATACGTACCCTCAGTCCGTTCTGCGCCCAGCACGTCTCAATGGACAGCGTCGCGTGATGATGAAAGGCGCGATTGCGACCCTCGTAATGACTCTGGGCGAACTCGGACTTCAACGCGTGGTAGTCGCGTTCGGTCATCCACTGCCCCATGGCGCGGGCCATCCACCGCTTGGAGGACGTTCTTTCAGGCAACGTCGACAACCCGTAGTGCACGGACTTTGTCTTCCGTTACCGGCCATTCGATCAGTGGCCAGTCCTCCTTCCGTGTCCGATCGCCGCTCGCCACGCGAACCTGCACTTGAGGAGGCGCATACGCAGTGTCCCGTTCGTCTCTTCTCGGCAAGTGATCGTGCGCCAGCCCCTCGCCAGCAACTGCCGAGCATCAACCGCCGATCGGCTGAGGCTCGGTATCACGCTAAGCCTGGTGCGCCGTCCCTCATGTGGTGAGTCGTTCGCCGGCATCTGCGCCGGTTGAAACTCACCCCACTCACGCCGGTGGTCTCTGGCCAGCGCTGCTTCGATCTGCGCGCGCAATCTGTCCTTGTAGTGCGAAACTCGACCTGCTCGAGAACGGCTGCCGAACGTCGCTCGCGGTCCTGCAGGCGATGCATTGACTGATGCGCTGCACGTACGTTTTGCGGGCACTCGCGGCATGCGTTCAATGCTCTTGCGTTCCCCCAGGGCAGGCAGCATCAGCACCTTTTCATGTACCAACGCGCCGGCGCCGGTACGACAACCCTATCCGCGTGCTCCGGCACCCTAGTGTTCGCGCCGTCGTACCGCCCAAATCGTCGATCGCTCATCTCTCTACCTCTTGGACTGCACGAAGAAGTGCGGATAACGAATTGTTCTCATAATACAGTCGACTCACTCATTGCCGGAGTCTCATTCGCCCCCTGGCCACGAAATCCGAGAGACTTGGAAATTTCCTCAGCCGCGCGCAACAGCATCAGGACATTGGGGCCATTCGGACGTACGTCGAGCTGGTCACCCAAACCGATTACCGTAACCACGGCGGCAAGCCACCCACGATGATCGAAAACCGGTGCGGCCACACCCGCAAATCCAGGATTCAGCAGGCTTTCAGTACATGCAAAACCAGCGCTTCGACAGTTCTGCACCACGCTCTCGATGCTTTCGGCCATCTCGTTGGCGGCGTCGCGTCCCCTTTCCCGCAAAGCGGCGGCGAGCTCTGCTTTGATGAGCGTGTCGGTAGCCTGTCGAGGCAAGTAGCTCAGGAAAACGCGGCCTGTGGCCGTGTACAGGACGGGCATCACATAGCCCACACGTACGGACATCGGAATCTCACGCGGCCCATCGAGCGTCAGCACGATCGTGGGTCCGCGGTTTCCCCATACGGCCAAGAAAACCGCCTCCTTCAGCGTGTCGCACAGCCGCCGCAACGGTTGAGCAGACACTCGGACGACATCCATGCGCTGAATGGCCGCGAGACCGAGATGCCGAGCATAGGGGCCGAGCTCGTAATGCCCGTGCTCGCGGTCCTGGGAAACCAGACCGAGCCTGATAAAGCTGACTAAATAGAAACGCGCTCTGCTCGCGGAGACCCCGGCCCGTTCCGCCAGGGTCTTGAGAGACAGTGGATGCGGCGCCTTTACAAGACATTGAACGAGACGAAAGCCGATCTCTATGGATTGAATGCCCCGGGGGGCACCGTTCTCCGAGCCTGCTGTTGTGGAATCGTCTGTCACGTATGTTACGTATCGCTGTTCATAATTCAGCATAGTTGCACGCTATACAATATATCTGGTAAACTACTCAGTATCAAATTACGGCCGCTGAATACTGTTGGGGGCTGACGCCATTGTCAAATGAGACGAACCGTGCGGTTCCAGCTTCGGTCGATCGATCGGCCGCCGGCCCGCCCGCAGAGGACGGTGTCCGCCCGATCAATTTGAGCCTGCAATGGAAGTCAGTCAGGGAGTGATCGACTACGCCTATACGTCTGAGACGACGTCATGACCGCCGCCGGCTCCGTGATCGTCGCAGCAAGAAGAACCCCGATCGGCGCTTTTGGCGGACGCCTGAAAACACTCGCGGCACCCGTCATGGGTGCAGCCGTCATCGGTCAAGTCATCGTGGATGCAGGGATTGACTCTGCTGAAATCGACGAAGTGCTGATGGGTTGCGTGTTAAGCGCTGGTGTGGGGCAGGCCCCTGCACGGATAGCCGCAATACAATCCGGTTTGCCCGTCGGCGTGCCCTGTACCACGATAAATAAAGTCTGCGGCTCCGGCATGAAGACGATCATGCTCGGTGATGACCTGATCAATGCAGGTGCAAGCCTTGTCTTGGCTGGCGGGATGGAATCCATGTCCAACGCACCTTATCTGCTGACTAAGGCTCGCGCCGGATACCGCATGGGCCACCAAGAGGTTTTGGACCACATATTCTTCGATGGCCTGCAGAACTCGAGCGATGGCAACATGATGGGCCACTTCGCCGAAACTACCGCGGCGCATTATGGCTTTACCCGCCAAATGCAAGATGCATTCGCCCGCACTTCTGTCCAACGAGCCTTGACGGCTATACAGTCGGGCGCGCTTGAAGCCGAAATTGTTCCGCTTAGCATCCAGGACGGAACGGAAACGTGCGAAATCGACCAGGACGAGTTGCCGTTCAAATGCGACATAGAGAAAATCCCTCGTTTACGCCCTGCATTTCACAAGGACGGTACAATCACCGCGGCCAGCTCATCGAGTATCGCCGACGGTGCGGCGGCGCTGTTGCTGATGAGTCCGCGCGAAGCTGATCGGCGCGGTCTCGAGCCCATCGCCCGTATCGTAGGTCATGCAAGCCATGCGCAAGAGCCGCAGTGGTTTACCACGGCCCCGATAGAAGCGATACGCAAGCTTCTGCAGCGCGTGGGTTGGCGCCTTGACGATGTCGATCTGTTCGAAATCAACGAGGCGTTCGCCTGTGTCACGATGGCGGTCATAAAGGATCTGGATCTGCAGCCGGAGAAGGTCAACGTCAACGGCGGCGCGTGCGCCTTCGGGCATCCCATCGGTGCGACAGGCTCTCGGATCATGGTAACCATGCTATACGCGATGAAACAACGCCGGCTCAGGCGAGGTATTGCTTCGCTATGCATTGGAGGCGGTGAAGCAACCGCTATCGCAGTCGAGTGTCTCTAGTGATGCGCTCTGCTTCCACGGCGGACGTCCTCTGGACGCCTTCTTTACAACGGCAGGCCGCAAGTCAGTGCGCCCGCTTTATCGAGTTCGTAAATCATGCTGAAGGCACGTCGATCAGCGACTACGCCGCACTGCATGAATTCAGCATCAGGCAGCCCGAGAAGTTCTGGGCGCATGTCTGGCAATTCTGCGATATCAAGGCGGAACGGACCTGGTCGCAAGTTCTCACGGACGGCGACCGCATGCTCGATGCACGCTGGTTCCTTGACAGTCGGCTGAACTTCGCCGCCAATCTGTTGCGTTACAGAGATGAGCGCACGGCACTAGTGTTCATCAGCGAGAACGGCCATCGCGTTCAAATGTCTTTCGCCGAGCTCTACCGCGAAGTGGGGCGGGTCGCGGCGGGCCTGGCGAACGCGGGCACCGAGCCTGGTGATCGCGTCGTCGCGTACATGCCGAACCGGATCGAGACGGTCGTCGCCATGTTGGCGGCAACGAGCTTGGGCGCGGTTTTTTCTTCATGCTCGATGGACTTCGGCATCAATGGTGTTCTGGAACGGTTTGCGCAGATCGAGCCCAAGGTCCTGTTCTGCTGTGATGGCTATTTCTACAACGGTAAACGCATAGATCGCTTGCCACGCCTTCGCCATATAGCCGAGCACCTGCCCAGCCTGCGCCAGGTCGTTGTCGTCCCATACCTCGACGAGCAGCCCCCGCTACTCGATGTTCTGCCCCAAGCCGAACACTACAGCGACTTTGGGCAGCCGGGCACCCATGTGCCCTTCGAATCGATGCCCTTCGACCATCCCGTCTACATCATGTATTCCTCGGGAACCACCGGTCCGCCGAAGTGCATTGTGCACGGGGCCGGTGGAACGCTGCTACAGCATCTGAAAGAGTTGGTGCTGCACGTCGACTTGACACGTAGCGACAGCATCTTTTACTTCACGACCTGCGGTTGGATGATGTGGAACTGGTTGGTTACCAGCCTGGCCGTGGGTGCCAAGGTGGTGTTGTTCGACGGTTCACCCATGTATCCGTCGGTCGACGTCTTGTGGGACATTGCAGAAACCGAAGAAGTCAGTATCTTCGGCACGAGTGCAAGATATTTGGTCACGTTGGAGAAGTCTGGGGCTCAACCGCGACGCAACCATGACTTGTCACGCCTGCGCTTAATTCTTTCGACGGGCTCGCCTCTGCTGCCGTCAAATTACGATTACGTGTACAGGGACATCAAAGCCGACGCGCAATTGGCCTCGATTTCTGGTGGCACCGACATCCTTTCCTGTTTTGCCCTAGGAACGCCGTTGAAGCCGGTATATCGCGGTCAATTGCAATGCCTGGGACTAGGTATGAACGTGGCGGTATTTGATGACAACGGACGCGCCTTACCTCCCGGCACGCCAGGTGAGTTGGTATGCACCGCACCCTTTCCCTCGATGCCTGTGAAATTTTGGAATGATCCTGATGGCAAACGCTATCATGAAACCTATTTCAGTCGTTTCGAGAACACTTGGTGTCACGGCGACTGGGCCGAGCTCACGCCCGAAGGGGGTCTCATCATCTATGGTCGCTCCGACGCCACCCTCAACCCCGGCGGTGTCCGAATAGGTACCGCCGAAATTTATCGCGAAGTAGAAAAGTTTCCCGAAGTAGCCGAAAGCTTGGTGGTCGGACAAGAGTGGCAAGGTGACGTTCGCGTAGTCCTGTTCCTGCGGCTGCATCCGGACTCGACACTCGATAAGGAGCTGGAAGAGCGCATCCGCACTCACATACGCAACAACACGAGTCCGAGGCACGTACCGGCCAAGATTATTCAAGTACCGGATATACCTCGCACGCTTAACGGGAAAACCGTAGAGCTGGCCGTGCGCGACGTCATTCACGACCGCCCGGTAAAGAACGTCGACGCGCTCGCCAATCCCGAGGCACTCGAGCATTTTCGAGGCTTACGCCAGCTCGCCGTGTAACTGCAAACGTCGCTATTCAAACTGTATGTTTTAGTCTCTCGGAAGTGGAATTCCAATGAGCACAAAGGCGAACACAAGGGGTGAGCGGCACGCTGCCATTTCAAATCGGTATCACGTGGGAAGCACCCGTAATGGACCAGTGGCTCCGGAGAGCTTCACACGCATTCCGATCACGTTGCAGCACCGCGATGATTCGGCTTATACCGAGACTTACGGATTCACCGGCAACCAAGGCATGGTGACCTTGGAGGGACAGCTGCTCAAGCCTCCAGTTCGCACTTCAAACACGCTATTCGTATTTCAACATCCGACATCTACGCTTCACCTTTTGCCCATGCCCATCGCCCTTGCCGAGGCTGGTTTCGATGTGTTGTGCGGTGCAAGCCGCTATGCCAAAAACGACAGCAGCCTGATCATGGAGAAGGTCGTGCTCGATCTAGGCAGCTGGATCAAATTGGCTCGCGAGGAGCTCCATTACGAGAAGGTAGTGCTCGTCGGTTGGTCGGGCGGCGGCTCCTTGTCGCTATTTTATCAAGCGGAAGCCGAGTCGCCTACAATCACGCACACGCCGGCTGGGGATCCTGTGGATCTGACAATCGCTGGGCTGCAGCCTGCGGACGGGGTGATATTCATCGCAGCTCATCTTTCGCGGGCAGAGACCTTGACTGAATGGCTGGACCCATCCGTAGTGGATGAGGCCAACCCCGAGCAGCGCGATGCACAATTCGATATTTACGCGCCGAACGCGCTACATCAGCCGCCCTTCGATGCGGAATACGTCCGCACTTTCCGAGCGGCGCAAGTTGCGCGCAACCGGCGCATTACGGCTTGGGTTCAAACACTGCTGGAGGACATGAAGAGGCGACGCGGGCCGGAAGTTGAGCGTCCGTTTGTCGTCCATCGAACGATGTGCGACCCGCGCTGGATCGATCCGCAGCTGGACCCTAACGACCGTCGGCCAAACTGGTGCTATATGGGTGATCCGCGCACAGTGAACGTCAGCGCAGTCGGCCTAGCGCGCTTCAATACCCTACGCTCGTGGCTCAGCCAATGGGCCTACGATCTATCCAACGCCCGTAGCAGCGTCACCGCTCCGCGAATCCGCAAGACCCCCGTACTGCAAATCGAGAATTCCGCCGACGATGCCGTGCCCGCAACTCACAATCCCACGATTTACCAAGCGCTCGCCACTCCGCACAAGGAGTATTACACGCTAAAGGGTGCTACGCACTATTACCTGGGTCAACCAGACCATCTGGCCCAGTGTATTGCGTATATCACCAGTTGGGTGGAGCGCAATGGACTGCTGGCGGGCCATTGCTAATGTGGTCAAGCTGTGGATGCCTTCGTTCGCGGACTGTCCTAACTTCAGCAGCGCCAGGCTGACGAAATATGACGCTGGCGAATTCAATGAAGAGGCGGCGGTAGCTGCATCGCTGCATCGCTGGAGGAGTACGAAGCGCGAATCGCTGCGCGCGAGCGCAAAGTCGGTCAGCTTACGATGGAGAACGATCTCCTCAAAAAAACCCTGCCGCCCGCTCGCTCGCCGAGCGGCGCGAGCTCCTCGATCGTGAGCGGCCCGAAGGGCTCAGCCGATCGCGGGCGTGTCGCCTGATGAACATGGCTCGTAGTACCAGCTACTATCGCCCTCGCGGTCGCCAGCGTCCGGGTGAGTCTGTGCTGATTGAGCGGATCGAGGCCATCTGAGAGCCGTTCTGCAGAACATGAAGCTGCGGCTGAAGGCGCTGGAGGCGAAGGTCCAGCGCCAGCTCCACCACCGCCTGCTCGATCTCCGGCGCCACCACTTCAGATTCGGCTGCCGCCGCGACATCTCCTGCAGCGCGAGCTCGCCGCCTTTCTCGTACAGCTCCTTGAAGCGGTAGAAGCTGTCGCGCGAGTAACCCATGATCTTGCAGGCCTGGCTCACGTTCCCCAGCTGCTTCGCCAGCTCCAGCAGGCCCAGCTTCGGTCGAATGATCAGCCGGCCTGGGGTCAAGTGCGGGTATCGAACGAGCTGCGCAAGCGAGGGCTGTCGATTTCACCGGCGGGTGTGCGCTGCGTGTGGCAGCTGCACGAGCTGCCCGAATGCTCATCCCTCGTCGGGACAGAATCCTGATTTCCATTACCGCTTCCTTTGTCAGCATCCAAGGGCCGCCCTCCACATTCCGGACGGCCCGAATTCTCAACAAGGGCAGATCAGTAGTTTTGTCCGAAAAGGGTCAGTTTCCGATGTCCGCTCACGCCGCTTGCGGATTCCGGCGATGTCGGTCCATCGTTGCGGCTGATGTCGGTCCATCATTCCGGCGCATGTCAGTCCAGTGCGACGCGGTGATCGGACTATCGAAGAGAAGATCGCTTTCGTCAACGCGCATCGAGTACTCTTTAAGCACGAGTCGATAGCTGTTGTGAACGAGGCGATCTAGGATCGCGTCAGCGACGGTTCGGTCGCCGAGGTAGGCGTGCCACTGGTTGACCGGCAGTTGGCTTGTGATCAGCGTGGAGCGTCGATCGTAGCGGTCGTCGAGGATCTCGAGTAGATCGCGGACGGTTTCGTCGGCGAGCGGAGCGAGGCCGAAGTCATCGATCACGATCAGATCGGCCCTGGCGAGCTGACGGTAGAGCCCGGAGCGCTTCTGCATCGCCGCGTAGCGGGCGAGCTCTTCGACCAGCCGCGGCAGACGGAAGCATCGGACGGAGAAGTCGGCGCGACACGCAGCGTGCGCGAACGCCGATGCCACGAAGCTTTTGCCGACGCCGGCCGAGCAGGCAACATACTGCCCATGCTCTGCAATTCGAGATAACGGTCCATTACCGCTTTCACCCTCGCCATCGCGAGCGACTCGGCGTTGTTAAGACGCAAACCTATCGTGGCGAGCGCGCGTATGTCATCGAG
>DASVDU010000331.1:0-3573 GCA_036380915.1 Hyphomicrobiaceae bacterium
ACTGATCTGCAGCTCGCAGCCGATTTCGAGCCGGCGACGTATGAGGCCTGGCTGGCCCTCGTCGCCAAAGTCTTGAAGGGCAGCGACTTCGAGGCCCGGCTCGTCTCGTCCACGCTCGACGGGATCAGGATCGCTCCGCTCTATACGCGCGCTGATGCCTTGCCGGGCGCGGAGTGTGCCAAGCCCGGCGAAGCTCCTTATACGCGGGGCAGCAAGGCTGCGGGAGAGGCTGCCGGCTGGGACATCCGTCAGCTCCATCTCGCTATTGATCCCAAGGAGGCGAACGCAGCCATTCTCGAAGATCTGCGCGGTGGCGCCACCACGATCGCGTTGCAGGTCCCAGCGGGTGATCTTGACGCCGCCCTCGATGGCGTCCAGCTCGATGCCTGCCCAGTCGCCCTCATGGCAGGCGAGCGCACGCCAGAGGCCGCGGCGGAGCTGGAGGCCCTCTGGGACGAGCGCGGCATTGCGGACGACGCACGGCACGGCCATTTCAACGCTGATCCACTGGGCACGCTCGCCCAGTCAGGTCAACTCACTCAACCGCTCGACCAGAACATCGAACGGGCGGTCTCCCTTGCCATCAAGGCCGAGCGCTGGCCCGGCGTCACCGCCCTGCTCGCGGACGGCAATCCGTACAACGCCGCCGGCGCGAGCGAGGCCCAAGAGCTCGCCGCGATGCTTTCGACGCTGGTGGCCTATCTGCGCGCCTGCGAAGGTGCCGGCCTGCCGCCTGAGCGATCGCTGCCGAAAATCGCCGTGGCGCTCGGCGTCGATGACAACCAGTTCCTCTCGACGGCGAAGCTGCGCGCCGCGCGCCGGCTCATCTGGCGCGTCGCGGAGGCCTGTGGTGCCGGATCCGCCACGGCCGGCGTACACACCACTGCCGTGAGCGCCTGGCGCATGATGGCCAGACGCGACCCGTGGACGAACATCATGCGCACCACGATTGCCTGTGCGGCGGCGGCATTCGGAGGTGCGCAATCCATTTTGCTCCTGCCCTTCACCTTTGCGCTCGGCAAAACCGATTCGTTCGCGCGCCGCGTGACGCGCAACATCCAGATCGTGTTGCAGGAGGAATCGAGCCTCGGTCGTGTGGCCGATCCCGCCGGTGGCAGCTGGTACGTCGAGAAGCTGACGGATGATTTGGCCCGCAAGGCGTGGGAACTCTTCCAGAACATCGAATCCAAAGGCGGCATTGCCGCAGCACTCACCTCCGGCGCCCTGCAGGATGAGATCGCCGCCGTCGCCGAACGCCGCAACAAGGCCATCGCCACCGGCCGCGTCGAGGTGACCGGCGTTTCGGCATTCCCGTTGCTGGGCGATGATGGTGTGAAGGCGGAACCCTGGCCGCAAGCCATGCCACTCAGGCCCGATCCGGCCGTGAAGATCAAACCGCTTCGACAGTCTCGGCTCGCTGAGCCCTTTGAGCAGCTGCGCGACGCTGCAGATGCGGATGCAGCGGTGAAAGGTCGGCGCGCCCGCGTGTTTGTCGCCGCGCTCGGCACCCCGGCGGATCACGGGACGCGATCGACCTGGGTGCGGAATTTCCTGGCCTCGGGCGGCATCGAAGCGCTCATCGGCGAAGACTTCACCAACTCTGGCGATGCAGGCGCGGCCTTTGCCGACAGTGGCGCGCGCGTGGCCTGCATCGCCTCCTCGGACGCAGTTTACGCGGAACTGGCCGAAGCGACTGCCCAAGCGCTCAAGTCCGCTGGCGCATCCCACGTCTTCCTTGCCGGCCAACCCGGAGATCAGGAAGCCGCGCTCAAAGCCGCTGGCGTGGACGCCTTCTGGTTCGCCGGCCAGGACCGGATTGCGGCGCTTCGAGAGTTGCACCACCTGCTCGAGATTGCGCCATCCGGCGCATGACGCGATATGTGATAGTGTAGTGTCTGAAGGTAGCCCCACACTCTGGGTCATCCCGGTGCTTGTCACCGGGATCCACCTTGCCGCTTACGCCTGTGTAAGCGGTTGGCTGGATCCCGGGCACGAGGCCCGGGATGACGGCGGGAGCTGAGGCACTCTAGAACGAAGACGTTTTGATGCCGGCCCAGGTTAGTCAGCAGCATCGCATGACGGCCGAGGAGTTTATCTCCTGGGACGGCGACGGCCATCCCGGCAAGCTGGAACTCGTCAACGGCGTCGTGCGCGCCATGTCGCCAGCGAGCGGCACGCACGCGCTGCTCCAATCGACAATCGCGGGGTTGCTTCGAGATCACTTGCGAGCACGGAAAAGCCCTTGTCGGGTCGGGACAGAGGCACCCATCCGGCCTCGTATGCGCTCAAATGAGAATGTGCGGGCACCGGAGGTAGCAGTGACATGCGTGCCCAAATCCAAAGACGAGAAGTTCTTTCCCGACCCTGTCCTGATCGCTGAGGTGCTCTCGCCCAGCAACCAGCGCGAAACCTGGGAAAGCATCTGGGCCTGCGCCACGATCCCTACCCTGCAGGAAGTCATGGTCGTGGACTCGGAGCGCATTCACGTTGCCGTCTATACCAAGGATGGAACCGGCGCCTGGCCCGAGCATCCGAAGGTCGTCGAAATAGGCGGCGCGGTTCGCCTCACATCCATCGACGCCGAGATCGCGATTTCTGACATTTACGCCGACACCAACCTGGTTTGACGAGCATGACCCGCATCCCAGATTTCACCACTGTCGCTTTCGACGCCGAGCTATCGCCAGACCCCGGCACCGGTAGCTCGGAGGCAACAGCACAGGTCTGGCAAACGCCCGAGGGGATTGCCGTCAAACCAGCCTACACGGGCGAGGACATCGCCGGCCTCGACTTCATCGACGGCCTGCCGGGCATTCCGCCTTATCTGCGCGGCCCCTACTCCACCATGTACGTCACCCAGCCGTGGACCATTCGGCAGTACGCCGGCTTCTCCACGGCCGAGGAATCCAACGCCTTCTATCGCCGCAATCTCGCGGCTGGCCAGAAGGGCCTGTCTGTCGCCTTCGATCTTGCCACCCACCGCGGCTACGACTCGGATCACCCGCGCGTCAAAGGCGACGTCGGCATGGCGGGCGTCGCGATCGACTCCATCTACGACATGCGCACGCTGTTCGAGGGCATCCCGCTCTCCGAGATCAGCGTGTCGATGACCATGAACGGAGCGGTTCTGCCGGTGCTCGCGCTCTTCATCGTTGCGGGTGAGGAGCAAGGGGTTCCGCCGGAAAAGCTCTCCGGCACCATCCAGAACGACATCCTCAAGGAGTTCATGGTCCGCAACACCTACATCTATCCGCCCGAGCCCTCGATGCGGATCATCTCCGACATTTTCGCCTACACCAGCCGGCATATGCCGAAGTTCAACTCGATCTCCATCTCCGGCTATCACATGCAGGAGGCGGGGGCGACGGCGGATCTGGAGCTCGCCTACACGCTGGCTGACGGCCTCGAGTACGCACGCTGCGGGGTCAACGCCGGGCTCGACATCGACAGCTTCGCGCCGCGGCTGTCGTTCTTCTGGGCGATCGGCATGAACTTCTTCATGGAGATCGCCAAGATGCGCGCCGCCCGCCTGCTGTGGGCGAACCTCATCCAGACCAACTTCAACCCGAAGGA
>DASVDU010000332.1:0-40620 GCA_036380915.1 Hyphomicrobiaceae bacterium
CCGAGCTTGCCTTCGGCTGCCTGCGGCGGACCGCCGACGACGGGCGCATCGATGAAGGTGACGCCCTTGGCCTTTGCCTCCGCCGCGAGCATTTCCGAGGTCTCGGGCTTCGACGTCGTGACGTCGATGATCATCTTGCCCGCACTCATTGCGGGCAGCATCTCGCGGACGAGCTCGGCGACCGAATCGGCGCTGTTGACGCAGATCATCACGACGTCCGCGTCCGCCGCCAGCTCGCGGAGGCTTTTCGCTTCCGCCGCGCCACGGCCGAGCAGATCGTCGATGCGTGCGCGGTTCCGGTGGGCAATGACGGTGAGTGGGAAACCAGCCTTGATCAGGTTGAGGCAGATGCCGTGGCCCATCATGCCGACGCCGATGAAGCCGATCTTCTGCTGCGGACCGTTGGACATCGAAGCCCTCCCACTGGCGGCCGGAGATGGTGGGCGGTGAGAGGATCGAACTCCCGACATCTTCGGTGTAAACGAAGCGCTCTACCACTGAGCTAACCGCCCGCGCCCGAGGCTTCTAGCGCGACGGGCGCCGCTTGAAAAGCGCTCCGCTGGATTGCTCTGTCCTTTACCGCCGCAGGCATGCCTCGAAGAACGCCATGTTGGGGCAGTATTCCGACGGATGCTCGGCTCCGGGCACGCCGTCGAGCCATCGCCGGCATTCGCTGGTCGACCGGCACACGAGGCAGTTCGTGCGCGCCTGCGCGAATGAAGCGCCGCTCTGGTGGCGCGCTGCGGCGAGCGGATCGACGCCCAACCGCTCCATCATCTCGCCCATGAGCTGGGCCTGCCGCTCGACGTGGCGGCACATCGACCAAGGCATAATCGATCCTCCATGGTCCCCGCCCTGATCCGGCGCTCGGGCGCGCCGTTGTCGAGTTCAGATTCCTGTGAGCGGAAGGCCTGCTGGTTGATTTGGATCAAGGGCGCCCCGCGGCAAAAGCGCCATGGTGGGCGACTCCGCTTGGCGACTGGTTCTGTGTGCGGGATGGGGTAGCATTCTCCCTTGAGTCGATCTCGTAAGCAGGAGGAACCAGTATTATGTCTGACCAGCCTGGCGCCCCACGGTTCGATACGCTTGCCATCCATGCGGGTGCCGCTCCCGACCCGTCCACCGGCGCGCGCGTGACGCCGATCTACCAAACGACCTCGTACGTCTTCAACGACGCCGACCATGCCGCCGCTCTGTTCGGGCTGGAGGTCTTCGGCAACATCTACACCCGCATCATGAACCCGACCCAGGCCGTGCTGGAGTCGCGGGTCGCCGCGCTCGAAGGCGGCACTGCGGCGCTGGCCGTCGCTTCCGGCCACGCGGCGCAGTTCCTGGCGTTCCACACGCTGCTGGAGCCGGGCGACGAGTTCGTGGCGGGCCGGCAGCTTTACGGCGGCTCGGTCAACCAGTTCAATCACTCGTTCAAGAAGTTCAATTGGAACGTGATCTGGGCGGACTCCACCAATCCGGAGAGCTTTGCGCGTGCCATCACACCTAATACGAAGGCGATCTTCGTCGAATCGATCGCCAATCCAGGCGGCATCGTCGTCGATCTGCCGGCCATTGCCGCGATCGCGAAGAAGGCCGGCGTGCCGTTCATCGTCGACAACACGTTCGCGACGCCTTACCTGTGCCGGCCGAAGGAGCATGGCGCGGACATCGTCGTGCACTCGCTGACGAAATTCATGGGCGGCCATGGCAACTCGATCGGCGGCATCATCGTGGATTGCGGCACCTTCGATTGGCTGGGATCGAAGCATCGCTACAAGACCTTGGTCGATCCGAACCCGTCCTACAACGGCATGAAGCTCGCCGAGACCTTCGGCAACTTTGCCTTCGCCATCGCAGCGCGCGTCATGGGTCTGCGTGACCTCGGCCCGGCCATCGCGCCGATGAACGCGTTCTTGATTTTGACGGGCATCGAGACGCTGCCGCTGCGCATGGCGCGGCATTGCGAGAACGCCCAGGCCGTCGCGGAATATCTCGTCAAGCATCCCAAGGTGGCGTGGGTCAATTATGCAGGGTTGCCTGACAACCCGAGCTATGAGGTGCACAAGCGGGTTTGCCCGAAGGGCGTTGGTTCCGTGTTCACGTTCGGGCTCAAGGGCGGCTACGACGCGGGCGTCAAGCTGGTCGCCAGCCTGAAGCTCTTCTCGCACCTCGCCAACGTCGGCGACACGCGCAGCCTCGTCATTCACCCGGCGTCGACGACGCACCGGCAGCTGACGGACGAGCAGCGGATTGCGGCAGGCGCCGGGCCCGACGTGGTGCGCCTCTCGGTCGGCCTCGAAGACAAGGCCGATATCATCGCCGATCTGGATCAGGCGCTGGCGCAGGTGTGAGTGAGCCGATCCAGCAATCTTAGGCTCCCCGAAATTTCAACTAACTGGCTCCGCGGATTGCCCGCGGAGCTGATTTTTCCGGAGCCAAAGTCCACTCTTCCGATATAATCCGTTTTGAAATAATCTGCCTCGCCATCAATGCAACGAGGGGGGGTGCTGTGAAGCATTTTGGCGTCTTTGTATTGTCCGTTTGCCTGTTAAGCCTTTTCCAAGAGCCAGTGTCGGCAGAAACCAATCCGCAGTTCACCAGGATCGCGCAGCCAGGAATTTGCGCTGTGTGCAGGCCGTTCGGCCGCAAATGCTGTGCGCTCCGGGCTTCGATCGACTCATGTGTGAAGTGCAGCCTTAGCTACGGCTACGAGCGCGCTGGTGCAATCAGGTGGTGCACCATCAACCAGCCCCGTTGCCGGTAGACGAATCGCGACTACGCCCGACGCAGAGCGATCTTCACCCTTTGACCTTCACGTAGCTTCCCGGCGCATCCTCGATGACGCCGAGCACCGCACCCGGCTTACGGGCGGGAATGCGCTTGCCGGAATGCTTGGCCAGCCATTTGGCCCAGTGCGGCCACCAGGAGCCCGGCGTTTCCTTGGCGTTCGCGATCCACTCTTCGAGAGTCTCGGCGGGCTTCTTGTTCGTCCAGAATTGGTACTTCACCCGCTTCGGGTCCGGCGGATTGATGACGCCGGCAATATGGCCTGAGCCAGCCAGCACGAACTCCACCGGCCCACCGAACAGCTTCGATCCGACGAAGACGGACTTCGCCGGTGCGATATGATCTTCCCGAGTGGCGAGCTCATAGATCGGCAGCTTGACCTTGCCGAGATCGAGCCGTGTTCCGGCGATCTTCATCTGCCCCTTCGCGAGCTTGTTCTCGTGATAGAACTCGCGCAGGTAGAACCTGTGATTGGCCGCCGGCATCCGCGTCGAATCCTGGTTCCAGTAGAGCAGGTCGAACGGGAAGGGCTTCTTGCCAAGCAGGTAGTTGTTGACGATGTAGGGCCAGATCAGGTCCCGGGGCCGGAGCATGTTGAACACGGAGGCCATGCGAGACCCATCGAGATAGCCGCGCTCGGCCATCATCTCCTCGAGCGCCGTGAGCTGTGCATCGTCGATGAAAACCAAAAGGTCGCCGGCGTGGTTGAAGTCCACCTGGGCGGCAAGGAATGTCGCCGAGCGGTAGAGCTCTTCGCCACGGGCAGCAAGATAGGCGAGCGTCGTGGCGAGCAGCGTTCCGCCCACGCAGTAGCCGAGCACGTTGATCTTGTCCTGGCCGGTCTCGCGCCTGACGGCATGGGTAGCCGCCAGCGCGCCCTCGATCATGTAGTCCTCGAACGTCTTGTCCTTCAGCCGTTCGTCCGGATTGACCCAGGAAACAACGAAAACGGTGAAACCCTGATCGACGGCGAATTTGATGAACGACTTCGGCTGCGTCAGGTCGAGGATGTAGAACTTGTTGATCCACGGCGGGATGATGAGCAGCGGTCTCTCGTAAACCGTCTCCGTCGTCGGCGTATACTGGATGAGCTGGAAGAGATCGTTCTGGAAGACGACCTTGCCCGGCGTCACTGCCAGGTTGCGGCCCACTTCGAACGCCTCGAGGTCGGTCTGCCGGATCTTCAGCAGGTCGCCTGAGCTCTCCATGTCCTCGGCCAGATTTTGCAGGCCCTCGATCAGGTTCCGGCCGCTGGTGGCGAGCGTTTCGCGCAAGACTTCGGGATTGGTGGCAGGGAAATTCGACGGCGACAGCGCGCTCAGCAATTGCTCGAGGTAGAACTCGGCCTTCATCCGCGTGCGCTCATCGACGCCGTCCGTCTTTTGCAGGACGTTTTCGGCCCACTGCGCCGTCAGCAGGTACATTTGCTTCACGAAGTCGAAATATGGGCTGGCGGACCATTCCGTGTCCTTGAACCGGTTGTCGCCCGCCGCCGGCTTGGCTACGGGTTCGACCTCCTCGCCGAGCGCCCGGCGAATCGCCGAGTGCCAAAGATCGAGATAGCCGCGCACCAGCTCGCCCTGTGCTTCCGCAAGGCGCGCAGGGTCGCCAAACCAGTAGCGAGCGATTTCGCCCATGGCTTTGGCCGCCTCGGCCATCTCGTTGACGCCGGAGTAGGGGCCGAGCCTCGTGTCGGCGCGCTCGGCGAGCTGAGCCATCACCTTGCCACCTTGCTCGAAGAGCTTCAGCAGGTTCAGCGCCAGTTCCTCGGGGTTGCCAAGCTTGTAGGCCGTTGCATCCGACCGGGCATCAGGGTTCGGCTTCTGCATGGGTTGCCTGCACGTTTGGGGCTTGCCAGAAATGGCCGGAAATTCACGGACGGCTGGAAGCCAACGTGTCCGAATCATCACAATTTCTTTGTGCTTAAAGATAGTGTCACGATCGCGCCTGTTCCAGCGGCCCGGCGCAAGCTTCTGAATCGGGTAAGCTACGCGAATGAGGGATTGCGACTTCAGGCTCGCGCGTCGCGCGCCGAAGCTGCACGAGAGGCGGCTCCAGAAGGCCGTTCCGGCAGCAGCCGGCATCGTGCTGCTCGCGATTGGTCTGGCCAGTTCCCTCGCCAGCTGCTCGCCAGGCAACTCGACCCGGCTTCCCGAGCTGTCGTCGATACCACGCAAGCTGCTCTCGGCTGAAGAGCAGAAGAAGGTCGTCGACGAGCTCCAGAGACGCCGCGACACCCACCGCGAGGAGGCGATCAAGGAGATCAAGAGCGCGCGCGCCGCTGACCCGTCAGGATGAGAAATCGCGCCTTACGAGCTCGATCCGGCCCTCCCGACGCTGGACGAGCAGAAGCAAACGATCGTAAACACGAGCGACCGAACACTGTCTGGGCTGATCAACAAGTGAGATGATCCCGTGACCGACGAGTTCCATCGCATCAAGCGCCTGCCGCCCTATGTCTTTGCCGAGGTCAATCGCCTGAAGGCAGACGCGCGAGCCGCCGGAGCGGACATCATCGATCTCGGCATGGGCAATCCGGACATGCCGACGCCGAAGCACATCGTCGACAAGCTCATCGAGACGGTGGGCAAGCCGCGCACGAACCGCTACTCCGCCTCCAAGGGCATTCCAGGGCTGAGGCGCGCGCAGGCTGCCTATTACGAGCGGCGCTTCGGCGTGAAGCTCAATCCCGAGACGCAAGTGGTGGCGACGCTCGGCTCCAAGGAGGGATTCGCCAACATGGCCCAGGCGATCACCGCGCCGGGCGACGTCATTCTGGTCCCGAACCCGACCTATCCGATCCACGAGTTCGGCTTCATCATCTCCGGAGCATCTATCCGCCACATCCCGGCGAGCAACGGACCGGAGTTCCTGCGCGGCGTCGAACGGGCAGCCAAGTACTCGATCCCCAAGCCGCTGGCGATGGTGCTGAGCTATCCGTCGAACCCGACGGCGATGACCGCGGACCTGGACTTCTATGCCGAGGCCGTGCAGCTCGCCAAGCGCCTGGGGCTCATCATCCTGTCGGATGTCGCCTACGCGGAGATCTATTTCGACGACAATCCGCCGCCATCGGTGTTGCAGGTTCCTGGCGCGATGGACGTCGCCGTCGAATTCACCTCGCTTTCCAAGACCTACAGCATGCCCGGCTGGCGCATCGGCTTTGCCGTCGGCAACGAGCGGCTGATCGCGGCACTGGCGCGGGTGAAGTCCTACCTCGACTACGGCGCCTTCACGCCGATTCAGGTGGCGGCCGCGGCGGCGCTCAATGGCCCGCAGGACTGCGTGGAAGAGATCCGGCAGATCTACAAGAGCCGCCGTGATACGCTCGTTGAGAGTTTCTCGAGGGCAGGCTGGAACATTCCCGCCCCGCCCGCCACCATGTTCGCCTGGGCGCCGATCCCGGAGCCATACCGCGACATCGGCTCGGTTGAGTTCGCCAAGCTATTGATAGAAAAAGCGGACATTGCCGTTTCGCCTGGCCTCGGCTTCGGCGAGTACGGCGAAGGCTACGTGCGCATCGCGCTGGTGGAGAATGAGCACCGCATTCGCCAAGCGGCGCGCAACCTCAGGAGATTTCTGTCTCAACCGCCTGAGTTGATGCACAACGTCATTCCCATGCAGCAGAAGGCGTCGCGTTAGGCCCATACATGTCACCACCTTTGAAAATCGGCGTTGCCGGCCTCGGCACCGTCGGCACCGGTCTCCTTCAAGTGCTCGAGGTCCACGGGGGCCGGCTCGCCGCAACGCTCGGCCGCGAGATCAGGGTCGTTGCCGTGTCGGCACGCTCCCGCGACAAGGCGAGAAGGGCCCGGTTCGAGCACTTCCGATGGGTGGCCGATGCCGTCGAGCTCGCAACCGATCCCGAGATCGACGTCTTCGTGGAGCTGATCGGAGGCGACAGCGGGGTTGCCGCCGAGGCCGTCGAGGCTGCCCTCCGGGCCGGCAAGCACGTGGTGACGGCCAACAAGGCCTTGTTGGCGCAGCACGGCATCCGCCTCGCCCGTTTGGCGGAGGAGAAAGGCGTTGCGCTCAACTTCGAGGCGGCGGTGGCCGGCGGCATCCCCGTCATCAAGACGATCCGTGAGGCGTTGCTCGGCAACGAGATCAGCCGCGTCTACGGCATCCTGAACGGCACCTGCAACTACATCCTCTCCACGATGGAGAAGGAGGGCCGCCCCTTCGCCGAGGTGCTGAAGGAGGCCCAGGAGCGGGGCTATGCAGAAGCCGACCCGACCTTCGACATCGGCGGCTTCGATACGGCTCACAAGCTGTCGCTGCTGACGGCCTTGGCCTTCGGAACAGAGCTGGCGTTCGAGGATATCCACGTCGAGGGCATCGAGCACATCACGCCGGCGGACATGGAGGCGGCCGACGATCTCGGCTATCGCATCAAGCTGCTGGGCGTGGCGTTGCGCACGCCGAGCGGCATCGAGCAGCGGGTGCATCCGGCGATGGTGCCCAAGCACTCGGCGATCGCGGAGGTTTCGGGTGTCACGAATTGCGTCGCCATCGACGGCGACTTCGCAGGCGACCTGCTCCTGGTCGGCGCGGGTGCGGGCGCGAAGCCGACCGCATCGGCTGTCGCCAGCGACATCGGCGACATCGCCCGCGGGCTGGTGCTGCCGCCGTTCCTCACGCCAGCAAAGCAGCTGAAGCCCTATGCCCGGGCCATGCTGGACCGGCATCAGGGCGCCTACTACGTGCGGCTCACCGTTCACGACCGGCCAGGCACCATGGCTGCCATCGCCGCCCGGATGGCCGAGCAGGACGTCTCTATCGAAAGCATCGTGCAGCGCCGCCCCCGCTCCGCCTTGCCGGGCACCGGGGCGCGGCCGGCTCCGGGCACGCTGACGCCCGTCGTGCTCATCACGCACGAGACGACGGAGGAGGCGATGCGCAAGGCCCTTGCCGCGATCGAGCGCGACGGCAAGGTGTCCGAGATGCCGCAGATGATCCGGATCGAAAGGCTTTAGCGGGTGGCGGGCTCGGGACAGCCGGGAGATGGAGGAAGAGGCCCATGTTGGTTGACCTTGCCGAAGGTTTGGATCGTGTGTTCGTCCTCGAGGTGGGGCGCATAACGGAGGCCGCGGCCATTGCCGCCGCAAGGCTTCGTGGCCGTGGCAACGAGAAGGCGGCCGACAAGGCGGCGGTCGATGCCATGCGGCGCGAGCTCAATCGCGTTCACATCCGTGGCCGGGTGGTGATCGGCGAGGGCGAGATGGACGAGGCGCCGATGCTGTATATCGGCGAGGAGGTCGGCATCGGCGACGGGCCGGAGGTCGATATCGCCGTCGACCCGCTCGAGGGCACGACCATCTGCGCCAAGTCGATGCCGAACGCGCTGGCCGTGCTGGCCATCGCAGAACGCGGTGGGCTGCTTCATGCGCCGGACATGTATATGAACAAGATCGCCATCGGGCCCGGCTATCCCGAGGGCGTCATCGATCTCGATGCCCCCCCGATCGATAATCTCAATGCGCTGGCGAAGGCCAAAGGGGTGCCGATCGGCGAGATCACGGCGTGCATCCTCGACAGGCCGCGCCATGCCGAGCTTATCAAGGCGGTGCGCGAGGCGGGCGCAGCCGTGCAGCTGATCCCGGACGGAGACATCGCCGGTGTCATCTGGACGACCGATCCGGAGGAAACCGGCATCGACATCTACCTGGGCTCGGGCGGCGCGCCGGAAGGCGTGCTGGCTGCCGCCGCGCTGCGCTGCATCGGCGGCCAGATGCAGGGCCGCCTGATGCCGCTCAAGGACGAGGAGCGGGAGCGCGCCGCCAAGATGGGCGCGGACGTCGACCGCAAGTACAGTCTGGAGGACATGGCCTCCGGCGACGTCATCTTTTCGGCGACCGGCGTGACCGACGGCTCGCTTCTCGACGGCGTTCATTTCCGCGGCGATTTCGCGGAAACGGAAACCGTCATCATGCGCGCCAAAACGGGCACCGTCCGCCGCATCAAGACCACGTTCCGCAACATCGGCACGAAGCTGGCCGGGCTTTGAGTCCGGACTTTCGAATCTAGTCCCGGAAGGCTTCGGAGGCCGCGCGAATTCGGTCGAGCTCCAGGCCGAACGAGGCCGCCATCTCGCTTGTCAGAGGTGCGCCGAAGGCGTTGACGGCTCGCGTGAATTCGCGGCGCCAGTCGGCGAAGGGGCCTTGCGTTTCGGAATGGTTTTCCGAGGTGTTGATGAGATAGGTGTTCCGCGAGGGCAATTGGACGAGCGGAACGCCGAAATCCCTTGCCAGTTCGATCCACCGGTAGTGCTCGTGGAGAACGCGGTGAGGGTCCCGGCGCAGGGGATCGCGATGCCCAGGTCTGAGTTGCGCGACGGTGCTTGTCCCGCAGAGCTGGTGAAAACCGCCCGCGAAAATGCGGGGGTCCGGTAATTTCGCGGTGCGCAGTGTCCGGAAGTCGGTGGCAAACCCGGCAGTCGTTACGCCGCCGATATGGTCAGGCCCGATGAGGGTCCGTGCGCTCTCCACGAGATGCTTGTCGATCCAGTCGTCGGCATCGACGAACATCAGCAGCCCGCCGCCGCGCGCCATGACCAGCGCGTTGATGGCGTGGACCTTCCGGCCGCGGTCGAGATTGTCCGAACGCTGCGGTTCCGCTGGCCAGTCCGCCTGGAGAAATTCGATGCGCGGGTCATCGGGGAAATTGGCAGGCCGGTCGTGGCCGGCGACGACGATGCGGAAATCCTGATCGGACTGGGCCAGAATGGAATCGAGCGTCAGCTTGAAGAGGCACTCGATCAGCGCCCAGTTCCTCGCACCGAGACGCGGCAGAAGCGGGATACCGAAAGTGAACGCAATGGTCGAGGACAGGGCGGGCCTCCTTCAGGTCCGATCGCGTGACGCCGGACGGGAATAGCCGGTCGGATCGTTCGGTTCCCTTGGCGGGCGTGGCCAGCGTGGAACCTGCTCGTACCAGCCATGTTCACGGGGCGACTGGAGTGCGAGCGAAGAAGGACAGCCCGGATGCGCCCCCTGCCAGGAAAGCCCGACTGCTGCTGGACCGTCGTTGCGCCCGAGACGAGCTATCCCCCGCTCCAGGGGAAGCATGCTGTCGACATCGCCGTCATCGGCGGCGGGATCGTAGGGTTGACGGCCGCGCTGCAGATTGCAAAAGCGGGGCGCTCCGTCGCCGTCGTTGAGGCATTGCGGGTTGGCAGGCAGGTCACGGGGCGCTCGACGGCCAAGATCACCACGCAGCATCGGCTCATTTACGATCACCTGATCCGGACGGTCGGTCGCGAGAAGGCGCAACTTTACGCGGATGCCAATCGCAAAGGCGCAGAATTCATTGAAAGCTGCATCAACGAGTTCGCCATCCCCTGTGACTTCGAACGGCGGTCGGCGATCACCTGGATCGAGGCTGACAAGGAGGGTCTTGCCGATATCGAGGCGGAAGCGGAGGCCGCACTCAGTCTCGGTCTGCCCGCCGACGTGCTCGATCGCGCGCCTTTGCCTTTTGCCACCGGCGGCGGGCTCCGCTTCACCGATCAGGCGCAGTTCAATCCGGCGCTCTATTGCATCGGGCTGGCGGCAGCGGTCGTCCGTTCGGGCGGGCAGGTGTTCGAGCGATCCCGCGTCATTGCCGTCGAGCGCGAAGACCTTTGGCGCATTCGGACGGAGGCTGGTGAGATCCGGGCGGAAAGCGTGTTCCTCGCCACAAACCTTCCCGTCGCCGGGGAGGTCGATTTCAGTCACTACGTGCAGGCACGCTGCCACACGGCGGCAGCTTTCCGCATCGCAGCCGAGCGCGCCCCGGACGGCATGTTCCTATCGGTCGGCCATCCGTCTCATTCCATCCGCGTCGGCCGGGACGACGACGGGCTCCTCCTGATCGTGCTCGGGCCACACTTCATCACCGGCCAGGAAGGCAATGTCGCGCGGCGCTTTCTCGAGCTGGAGGACTGGACACGGGAGAGATTCAAGGTCGGAGATATGGTCTGGCGCTGGACGAACGAGGATTACGACACCGCTGACCGCATTCCGTATGTCGGTGCACCCTCGGCAAAGGAGCCCGGCCTCTACATCGCCACTGGGTTCAACGCCTGGGGGATTACGAATGGGACGGCTGCCGGACTTCTCGTTGCCGATCAGGTGCTGGGCCGGGAAAATCCGTCGGCAGCCCTTTACGACCCAACGAGGCCGCTTCCGAAGAGCTTCCACAAGGGTGGAAAGACCCAGAGCAAGGCTGCAGATGTCAGCAGCATCCGGCTGGGCGAAGGTGGCGTCGTTCAGATCGGCGACGAGACCTTCGCCGTCCATAAGACCATGAGCGGCATCGTGAACGCGCTCTCGGCATCCTGCACCCATCAGGGATGCACCGTGACCTGGAACAACGCCGACAAGACCTGGGACTGCCCGTGCCACGGCTCGATCTTTTCGGCTGACGGCTCGGTGCTCCACGGTCCTGCCGTCGAGCCGCTGCCCTCCCGCAAGCTGCCGTAAGCGGCTTTTGGTGCGGTCGACCCGACCCGACGCCTACTCCGCGGCTTCGCGCGCCTGCCGTGCGTCGTAGGCGGCGCGGGCACTGGAAACGCGGGCATGGTTGGCGATGGCCCACTGGCCGAGGGCACGCAGTGGCACCAGCAGATCCCGACCCAAATCGGTGAGCTCATATTCGACCTTCGGCGGGATCGTCGGATAGACGGTGCGGGTCACGTACCCGTCGCGCTCCAGCCCGCGAAGGGTGACGGTCAGCATCTTCTGCGAGATGCCGTCGACGGCGCGCTTGATGTCGCTGAAGCGCTTCTTGCCGGCGCCCAGCAGCACGATGATCAGCACGCTCCACTTGTCGCCAACCAGCGAGATCACATCGTTGACCAGCTGGCATTGGCCAGGAACGTAGCTCTCACTCGGTTCCATCATGGTACCTCAGTCGCAAAAAAGTGCCTTCTTGCGCAGGAAACCACAGTCTCGCATATGAAGCTAGTAACTTTTCTATACGGAGGCTCTAATGAAGACTGTGAAGACTGTCGCAGTCCTCGTCGGCTCGCTGCGCCGCGAGTCCATCAACCGCAAGTTCGCTGAAAGTGTGGGCAAGCTCGCAGCCGGACGGCTGGAGTTCCGGTTCGTGGAAATCGGTGACCTGCCGCTCTACAACGATGATCTTTGGGCCAGTCCGCCGGAGTCGGTGTTGCGCATGAAGAGGGAGGTGGAGGCGGCGGATGCCGTGCTGTTCGTCACGCCGGAGTACAACCGCTACTTCTCGCCGGCGATCAAGAACGCCATCGACTGGGGTACGCGTCCTTGGGGCGAGAATTCCTGGGCAGGCAAGCCTTCGGCGGTGATCGGCACGACTAACGGTGCAACGGGGACCTCGGCTGCTCAGAACTCTCTCAAGGCTTTGCTGACCGTCGTCGAGACCATTCTCATGGGTCAGCCGGAGGTCTATTTCACGTACAAGCCGGAGCTGTTCGACAAGGACAACAATGTCGTCGACGACTCGACGAGGGACTTTCTCAACACCTGGATCGACCGGTTCGCTGCGTGGATCGAGCACACCGGACGAGCCCACATTCCTGCAAAGGCCGCCTGATCCAATCGATCCGGCTGCGCGAGGCTGCGGCTCCCCCGCGGTTTTGTTCCTTTGACAGAATAATACCCTATCGGGGCCTCAGCCCCGATCCGCTGCCGGGCAGAGCTGGAAGGCACGGGCGAAAGCGGCTTCGCTCGACGAGAATTCGCCGATGAGCGTTCCGCCTGGCGCGTGGGCGTTGATGTAGCTCTCCGTCATCGTCTCTTCGAAACCGTCGAGCACGCGCAGCGCGGTGTACTCGACGGCGTCTTCGGCGACGTGGCGGATGAGCATTGTCTTGGTCCCGCCATAGCTCGCCATCAGCACGCGGCAGGCACTCGGCTCGGCAGCTCGCGGTTCTGGCGCGGGCGGGCGAATGGCGCGAGTCGGGCGAGGCGCTGCGAGAGCTGCGGCTCCGGCCCGGGCCGTCGTTGTCTGCCAGGCGGGGGCGCGGGCCGCGGCGTGAGTTTCCTTCCCAGCCGTCGCAATCTGATCGCCATTGCAATAAGTCTTGCGGAAGCGCTCGGCCGTAAGCTCGATCGAGCGGCCGTAGGCCCGGTCCGCAGCCCACTTGCCGGCGAGGTCCTGGAAGGTGACCGGCCGCTTTCTGGAAAGCGGTGCCGTCCAGGAAAGGATGTCGTCCTGCTTTGCTCGCGTACGCTCGGCCACCGGATTCGGTACGCGCTCGCCGGAATAGACGACCAGGTGCTCGAGTTGGGCTCTGACCCCGGTTGCCACGTCAGGGAAGCTGTTTCCGGGCACGCCGCCGCCGGTCGCACCGATGCCAGCGAAGTTGTTCTGGCTCGGATCGACATCGCCGCGCTTGCCGTTGCCGCGGCGGAAGGTGAGATAGTTGGTCTCGATCAACATTTGGAAGAACGCGTAATCCCAGCGGACACCCAGCGCCTCGCCATAGCGCTTGTACCAGACGGCGATGTCCTTGAAGCGCGGGTCGAGATCCTTGTTCCGGGCCCGCAAAAAGGCCATCAGCCGCTCAGGCGTCGCGCAGGCCGGTACGGGATTGGCGGCGCTGATGCGGATGGCGGGGGCGGCGAGGGCAGCGTCCCCCGCCACGGCCGTCCCCGTCAAGAGGCATGCGAACAGGGCTGCAGCACGCGCCCATCCGCCCAACGCGTGAGGCTTGGCTCGGATCCGCATCAGCCTTCCGGACACAGCTCGAAGGCACGGTCGAGCGCACTCAGCTGATTGGAAAACTCGCCGATGGTCTTCCCGCCTTTGGCGTAGGCCGCGATGTAGGCTTCGGTCTCGCGCTTCTCGCGGCCCTCGTTGACGTCGAGCACGGTGTAGTTCACCAGGCCGTCGCTCACAGCCTTGATGATGACCGACTTCTGGCCGCCGTAGCTGGCCGTCCAGACGCGGCACTTCGGAGCCGCACTTTCCTTTGCGGCCGAAGCCGCGGCTGCCCCCGCGGACGCCGTCTGCAATTTCGCGGTTCCGTCAACTTTGGAGCTGCCACTCTGCCACGCCTCGGAGATGGCCGTGTTCTGGTTGGCCATGCTCGACGTCCCTGCGGTCTTGGCGGCGATCGATGCTGCGCCGAGGCTCGACCGCGTCGCGCCTTCCTCACGCGCGTTCTCGACGGCACGGCGGGCGAGTTCCGTGCCTGAGACTTTCGGCCGGGTATTCACCGTTGACGTGGAGGCCGTCGACACCGCGCCGCCGCGTCCCCGACGTGCCTCGGCTACCAGCTCAGGCCGTGGATCGGGCCGGTGGCACACGTCGTCGAAGAAGGCCTGTGCGATCGCACCCATCTTCTTCGCGTACCTGCGGTCGCCGGGTGCCCACTCCCGGGCCAGGTCCGTGAATGTCACCGGCCGATTGAGCTTCCTTTGGAAGCTGTCGAGAATGCCCCATTCCTGTACCTTGCGGGTCCGATCCGCTACTGGGTCGGCGATGTAGTCGCCCGCATAGAGCAGCAGATGCTGCATGTGCGCCTTCACGCCCGTCGAAATGTCGGGGAAGGACTCACCCCGCTGGCCGCGCCCCGCAGCACCCAGGCCTGCGAAATTGTTCTGTGACGGACGCACATTGCCCGGCTGCCCATTGCCGCGCGTGAAAGACAGATTGCCGGTCTCGAGCAGCATCTGGAAGAAAGCATAGTCCCAGCGGACGCCAAGCTCCTCTCCGTGCCGCATGTACTCGGTCGCGACTCCATCGAAGCGGGGATCCAACGAGGCATTACGATGTCTGACGAATTCCATCAGCCGGCCAGGAGTGGCACAGGCGGCGACCTGATTGCCGGGCCCTGTCTTGATGGCCGGCAAGGATTGCGCCATGGCGGGTAACGCCGTCCACGTCAGCAGCAACAGTGAGGCAGCGGCTCGGCATTTCATGGGACGATGAAACTCCAAACACGTCACATTGCGACCCGCATACGGGCGCGCGCTATCTCCATAGTCATTATGGCGATCAACCTTAAGGTCCGGTTGACGCCAGTGCACTTGTGAGACTTAGTAGGATCACGAACTTTCGGGCGCAAGTTTGTGCGCCACGGGGTAGAATTGTGGCCTTGACGGCACAGTCCGATAAAAAATCAGTAGTCCGCCTTGCGGCGCTCGATTTCGATTCCTACCGCAGCGCAGGATGGGAGGACGTCGGGCTTTTCCACGCGCACGCGGATGCTCCGAACGCGGGGGTCGGAGAGGCAGGCTTCCGCGATCCGCTCGGCCAAGGTTTCGATGAGGTTGAAGTGGCCGCTGGCGAGCGTCTCCTTCACGGCCTGGATCGCGAGGTCGTAATCGTAGACCTCTGAGATGTGGTCCGACGCGCCATCGTAGCCGTCGCGGATTTCCAGATCGAGCGAGACGACGACCCGTTGCTCGTAGCGGTGCTCGAGCTCGTGAACGCCTACGCTTCCGATCAGCTCGAGCCCACGCACGAAGACGCGTCGAGAGCCCGCGACCGCTGGCAAGCGTTCGGCTTCGGCAAGAGCTTCGTCACTCCAAGGGTCTACGCTCATACGGCTCCCAACCGCTGGATGCCTCTGACTTTGCGGCCTGATCTGGCCGGTGCCGGACCAGGGCGTCAAGTCCATCCATGGACGCAAGGCGGCCTGCTTCGTTCCGAACGACGGCGGGTTGCGTCGTGCTGCCGCCGGGGTGCCCGCCTTGCGAAGGGGAGTTGCAGCGCTTTCGGATTTGCCCGCGGGAGCTTCCAGCGGATCCGCCCAAGCGGCCGGCGTTTTCCCCAAGCCGCTCTTTCCCTCCGCTTGCGGTGGACCTGCAACGAGATTAACTCTGGCCTTGGCAGAACCTCGGGGTATGTCTCGTGGTCCTCACCATCGCCATTCTTGTGACCCTGACCGTCGCGATCGCAGCATTCGTGCTCGCACCGCGTACGGCTCGGCGACGGGTCCTCTTCGATGCGGCCCCGGATCGGCCGGCCCCCTTCGGCCTCAAGATGGCGTGGCTCGCCATCCGGACGCAGGACACGGCCCGAGTCCTCGACGTGCTCGGGATGGTCGATCCTCGGCCGTGCAATTGGAATTCCGGAATCGGCACGGTCTATGACGACCGCCTCGGCGAGCACCACCTGTTCGTGTCGCCGCCGGTCGACGGCTGGACATTCGTGGTCGGACTGTCGCTGCCCTATCCCGTCGGGCAGGGGTTCGTCGACAAATGCACACCGATGCTGCTCCGCCTCGGGCGCGAGTTCGGGGAGGTGCAGTACTTCTTCAGCTATCCGCTGATCGACTTCTTCGCCTGGGCGCGGATCATCGGCGGCAAGCTGGTGCGCGCCTTCGCGATCAGCGATGAGGGGACGATCTGGAACAAGGGAAAGCCGACGAAAGAGGAGAGGAGTCTTGGGCTGAAGCTGTTCGAGCTGCGCGGGGTGCGCGAGCGCACAGGGGATGCCGGCGGAGCACTGATGCTCTATCCGACGGAGGAGCACGTCATGCGGCTTGCCAGCCGCTGGAGCCTCGATCCAACCCGAATCGACTCAGCGCCGGCCTCGGCATCGACCGGCTATATCTGTCTCGCCCCCACATCCTGGCGGCCTGAGCGGATGCGGAAGTCTGCGTGAGGGTCCTCGCGCCCCGTCCTCAATACCAGCCGATTTCAGGCGGCCACACCGACGATGTCAGCCATTTGCTTTGCGATCAGCGTCTCGAGCGAGCCCTCGAACGCAACCGTGAACACGCTGAGCCCGCGTGGATCGTTTCGCCAGGTCTCGAAAGCGGCAGCAAAGCCGGCCGGGAGATCCGCCTCGCCATCCGGCGCGACGACGCTCGCAGCCAGCGCCGAGGCAGACAGCGGCAGGAATGGAATGGTTGCCGTCTCGATGCTTCCATCCGAACGGCGGGCCGGTGCTCCGACCACGGCGCAACAGATGACCGGCTCCCGGTCGGTAAAGGTTACGACTGCGCCGACGATGATCCGGGAGTGCTCGAACCCTGCCGGTGCCCGGTAGGTCCAGCGCTCGCCTGCGCGAAAGATCGGAGGTGTCGTCATGCGCCCCGCCCCAGCCTCTTCGAGAGGAAAACCGTGCCGGCAAGATCCGCCAGGATCAACCCTCGGCGGCAGCCGTTCTGGGGAAAAGGAGCTGAAACATCAGAAATCTGGCAGAGGCGCCACGCCGCGCGTCATTCCAGTCGGTCCTGGCGGCCGCTGGTCCCGGCGTATTCGAGCTCCGGAGCATCGGCCAGGCAATCAGCCGGTCGGGTGAGCTGGTCCGCCCGGTCCAGAACGAGCGCGGTGCAGTTTGTCTTCACCAGCCTGCCACTGTCGGAGCGCGTCACAGCAGGAAGCCTGTCGGCCAGCTTTCGCGGAGCTGTCGTGATCGATCCCGTGTATTCCGGCGCCGCTCCGCGCGCGAGCACACCCAGCCCGGGTCCATACCCCGCCAAGCTCCAAAAGACCGTCGCAAGCGCGAAACCGACGACGCTCCAGGTGATCGCCGCGCGGCGCGTGTTGGCCGGACCGGCTGGGTCGCGATAGGGTTGCCTCAGGATTCCCATGGAGTTTTGTCCCGCCAAGCGAATCTGTTGCGTTCTGGCGCCATGATGCTGGATCGCCACCACACCGCAATGGCACTGAGGTTACAGTCGCCCGGCCTGACCATTTCTCCACCGAAATCTCGGCGTGTGTTGCTGTCAAAGTGCACGTGAGCCTGGAAGCATCGACCGGCCGCTGCCGGCACGAACGGGTGGCACGTACATGCGGTTGGCCCGGCAGGAGCTGCGGCGCTCGTTGCTACCGCACCGGCGGAATTCGCCTTCGCGCGAAAAGCAGATGCGCACCTCCCGCAGGCGGTTGCCCGAGCCGCGGCAGTCGACGGCGAGCATCTCCAGCTTCAGACCAGGATTGGCCTCGAGGAAGCTGTCTGCAACCTCCTGGGGACTGACGAAAAATGGCGCGGCCGGGGAGCGGAAGCGCCGGGGAATGCTGATCTTCTCATAGAGCCGCCGCGAAAGGTCGTAATAGCCGGCCGGGTCGAGCCCGGTGCAGGTGCCATGCTTCCGGTACTCGTGAATGACGAGCCGCGGGCTCGGCATGATGTCCAGCATCCGGTCGATGATCCGCTGTGGAACGAACGGCCGCTCTTTCGTCGGGCAGTATTCGGGATAGCCGCGCTCGTACTGCGGCCAGAGGCCATGCAACACGAACGCGTAAGGGCGCGCGGTGCGCCGGCACTGCGGGTCGTTGTCGTTCGCGGCGAGGCTCGCGCAGTAGGTCGGGCTCCAGGACAGCACCAGCGTGTAGTAGTCGAACGCCCCGGCGCGGTGCTCCGGCGCGCGGCTGCGCTGCGCAAAGCCGGGTGAAGTCATGAAGAGGGCAAGGCTCAGTCCAAGGAGGATCGACGGCCGGAGGGAACGTATTGCGGCTTTCATGGTCCTAGCTCAGCGAACGTTTTGCGATGGGCTCAGGTGCTAGCGAGGCGCTGGAGGATGCGGGCCCAGCTTCGGGCACCTTTGCGGAAGCTCGTCAGATTGTATTTCTCGTTGGGCGAATGGATGCAGTCGTCGTCGGTGCCGAAACCGATGAGAAGGCTATCCATGCCGAGCTGATTTTTGAACGTGGTGACGATCGGAATCGAAGCGCCCGAGCCCATGAGGGCGGTCGGCCGCTGCCACTCCTCGGCGAGTGCCTCGGCGGCCGCCTGGAAATTCGGCGCATTCGGATCGAAGGCGATTGCGGCGTTGCCGTGGACGGAACCGAACTCGACCTTGCAGTCGGGTGGGATTCGCTGCGCAAGATAACTCTGTAGGCTGGCGATGATCTTCTCGGGGTCCTGCCCGGCCACGAGCCGGCAGGTGATCTTGGCCGAGGCGCGCGAGGGAATGATGGTCTTGGTGCCCGGGCCCTGATAGCCACCGGTGATCCCGTTGAACTCGAGCGTCGGCCGCGCCCAGAGCTGCTCCAGCGCTGTGAAGCCCTTTTCGCCTGCGGGGACGCTGAGGCCGACCTCGCCAAGAAAGGACTTTTCGTCGAACCCGAGCCGGCTCCACAGCTCGGCCTGGCTCTTCGGGACGTCTGCCACGCCGTCGTAGAACCCGGGCACCGTTACACGGCCATCATCGTCGTGCAGGGCAGCCAACACGTGCACCAAGACCCGGATCGGATTGGCAGCGGGGCCACCGTAGAGCCCTGAATGCAGATCCCTGCTGGCCCCGGCGACGACGACCTCGGTGCCGGCGAGGCCCCGCAACATCGTCGTGATGCCCGGGGTATCCTTGTCCCATTGGGTGGTGTCGCAGACCAGCGCGAAATCGCAGGTCACCTCCTGGGCATGCTTCTCGAGAAAACCGGGCAGGCTCGGAGATCCGCACTCCTCCTCGCCTTCGAGCAGCACCGTGACGGCGACCGGAAGCGCACCCGCGACCTGCTTCCAGGCGCGCGCGGCCTCGAGGAAGGTCATGAGCTGACCCTTGTTGTCCTCCGCGCCGCGGGCGACGATCACTGTCCCGTTGCGCGAATCCTCGGCCAACCGCGGCTCGAACGGCGGAGCGGTCCACAGCTCCAGGGGATCCGGGGGCTGCACGTCGTAGTGCCCGTAGAAGAGCACGTGCGGCATTCCCTCCGGGATCTCCTTCCGGTCATGCCCCACGACGATCGGGTGACCCGTCGTCGCCCGCACCGACGCCTCGAAGCCGATCTCGCGCAGCTGGGCGGCACACCACTCGGCAGCGGCCCTGCACTGATCTTTGTAAGCGGGGTCGGTCGAGATGCTCGGTATGCGCAGGAACGCAAACAGGCGCTCGAGAGCGGCGTCCTGTGATCTGTCGAGTGCGTCGAGAACGGCGGAGAGCTGGTCGGCCATCTTCCTGTGGGCTCGCTTCGGTCGTGCTGTCGTGGCCCCAAGAGTTGATCGGCTGCGGCGCTCTGTCAAAGGAAAGCGAACTCGAGCGAGCTCTTGCGCGTTTGCTCCCGGCCGCCCGGGCGGCTATTCAGTGGCAGCCGAGTGCGTGAGCTGCTGCAGACGAAAGGGCCACCGAATGAGCGACTCTCGTTCCGAATCCGCCAAGCAGCACAAGTGGGTCTACCTGTTCGGAGCCGGCCGTTCGGACGGTTCTGCGGAGATGCGAAATCTCCTCGGCGGCAAGGGCGCCAACCTGGCGGAGATGGCAAGCCTCGGTCTGCCGGTGCCGCCGGGCTTCACGATCTCGACCGATGTCTGCACTTATTATTACCAGAACGGTCGCACGTTGCCGGAGGGCCTCGATGCTCAGGTCGAGAGCGCGCTGGGCATCATAGGGGATGCGGTCGGCGCCGTGTTCGGCGATGCGCGCAATCCGCTGCTCGTGTCTGTGCGCTCCGGCGCCCGGACGTCGATGCCCGGGATGATGGACACGATCCTCAATCTCGGCCTCAACGATCAGACGGTCGAGGGGCTCGCGGCGCGCTCAGGCGATGCGCGCTTCGCCTATGACAGCTACCGGCGCTTCATCCAGATGTACAGCGACGTGGTCCTGGGCGTTGACCACGGCGTGTTCGAGGACATTCTCGAGAGCCACAAGAACCTGAATGGTTTCAGCACCGATACGGAGCTGGCCGCGGAAGACTGGCAGGAGGTCATCGCCGCCTATAAGGAGGCGGTGGAGCGCGAGACGGGCCAGCCCTTCCCGCAGGACCTGCACACCCAGCTCTGGGGAGCCATCGGAGCGGTGTTCGGCTCCTGGCAGAATGCCCGGGCCATCACGTATCGGCGCCTGCACCAGATCCCCGACTCGTGGGGCACCGCGGTTACGGTGCAGGCCATGGTGTTTGGCAACATGGGCGAAAGCTCCGCGACCGGCGTCGCCTTCACCCGCAACCCCTCGACCGGCGCCAAGGAGATCTACGGCGAATTCCTGGTCAACGCTCAGGGCGAGGACGTCGTCGCTGGCATCCGCACACCGCAGAACATCAGCGAGAAGGCACGCATCGAGGCCGGCGACAGCGCGCCTTCGCTCGAGGCACTCATGCCGGAGACGTTTGCGCAGTTGAAGGACATCTTCGCCCGGCTCGAGGCGCGCTACCGGGATATGCAGGACGTCGAGTTCACCATCCAGAACGGCAAGCTCTGGATGCTGCAGACCCGGTCGGGCAAGCGCACCGCGAAGGCCGCGCTGAAGATCGCCGTCGATCTCGCCCACGAGGGCGTCATCAGCCGCGAGGAGGCGGTCATGCGGATCGATGCCTCCACGCTCGATCAGCTTCTCCATCCGACCATCGATCCATCGGCTCATAAGCACATCATCGCGCGGGGGCTGGCTGCTTCACCGGGTGCGGCGTCGGGCGAGATCGTGTTCAACTCCGATGAGGCGGAGGCATTGAAGGCGAAGGGCCGCGAGGTCATCCTCGTCCGCGTCGAGACGAGCCCGGAAGACATCCACGGCATGCACGCCGCAGCTGGCATCCTGACGGCCCGCGGTGGCATGACGAGCCACGCCGCTGTCGTCGCCCGCGGCATGGGCCGGCCTTGCGTTTGCGGCGCCGGCCAGCTCCGGATCGACAGCAAGGCGGGCCAGATGCTGGCGCCCGGTGGCAAGGTCTTCCGCGCCGGCGACATCATCACGATCGACGGTTCCACCGGCGAGGTGCTCGAAGGCAAGGTGCGCATGCGCCAGCCGGAGCTGTCGGGCGATTTCGCCACGCTCATGGCCTGGGCCGATGCCGTGCGCAAGCTCGGCGTCAGGGCCAATGCCGACACCCCGCGCGACGCTCAGCAGGCGCGCCAGTTCGGCGCCGAGGGCATCGGCCTCTGCCGCACCGAGCACATGTTCTTCGAGGCGGATCGCATCCTTGCCATGCGTGAGATGATCTGCGCCGAGGACGAAGAGGGCCGGCGGCATGCACTCGCGAAGATCCTTCCCATGCAGCGGGCCGATTTCGAGGCGCTGTTCGAAATCATGGCCGGTCTGCCGGTCACCATCCGTCTGCTCGATCCGCCGCTGCACGAGTTCCTTCCTCGCGAGGAGAAGGAGCAGACAGCCGTCGCCGAGGCGCTGGGCGTGCCGGTTTCCCGGATCAGGACGCGCGTCACGGAGCTGCATGAGTTCAACCCGATGCTGGGCTTCCGTGGCTGCCGCCTCGCCATCCGCTATCCCGAAATCACCGAGATGCAGGCGCGCGCTATTTTCGAAGCTGCGGTGAATGCCGAAAAGAGGACCGGCAAGGCTGTGATCCCCGAGATCATGATCCCGCTCGTCGCCTACCGGAAGGAATTCGACATCCTCCGCGACGTGATCGTTGCAACGGCGGAGGCCGTCGAGAAGGAGACCGGGGCCAGGCTGCAGTATCAGATCGGCACGATGGTCGAGCTGCCGCGGTCGGCGCTGCGGGCCGATGAGATCGCGGAGGGCCATAATGGTGCCGAGTTCTTCTCGTTCGGCACCAATGACCTGACCCAGACCTGTCTCGGCCTTTCCCGCGACGATGCAGCGCCAATCCTCGAAAGCTATCTCGGTCGCGGCATTTTCGAGACCGATCCATTCGTTTCGTTGGATCGCGACGGCGTCGGGGAGCTGGTCCGCATCGGCACGGAACGTGGCCGCAAGGTGCGGCCGGATCTCAAGATCGGCATTTGCGGGGAGCACGGCGGCGACCCACACTCTGTCGCTTTCTGCCACGAGGTGGGGCTCGACTACGTCTCCTGCTCACCGTTTCGTGTTCCCGTAGCGCGGCTCGCGGCGGCCCAGGCAGCCATTGCAGGGCGCGTGACGCCGAAGGAGGGATGAGCGCGGGGGATTGCCTCGAAGGAGTTTTTTGAACGCGACGTAAGACTGCTCTTCGCCCTATGCGAGAGGATGCCGGCGCTTGCGAAAAAACCCTCTGTTGGCTAATGCATTGATTTGTCTCAGGCGTGGACGGGAAATCATGAATCTCATCACTCATGAAAAGCAGGAGGTCGTCGACTGGCGGCCAGGCGTTGCAACGCGCATGCTGGTGTCGGCCGTGACCGGCTCCGCGCAGCTTTGCGTTTTCGAGCAGTACTGCGACCCGGGACTCGGAGCGCCGACACATTTGCACGCCGTCGAAGAGGTGCTGACGGTGGTCGCAGGCAAGGCGGAGATATGGGTCGGCGGCGACAAGATTCAGGCTGGTGCCGGGCATTCGGTCATCATTCCGGCTGGTGTGAAACACGGCTTCCGGAATATTTCTGAGAACGAAATTTTGCATATGCGCGCGACGCTCGCATCGCCGATTTTCGAGGCGAGCTATGACGATCACAGGGAGCAGTCCCGGCGTTACGTTCCGCAGGACTGAGGATCGCACCGGGTTTAGCGGCATTGTGCCTGCCGACTCCGCGGAGTCCACGAGCACAGTCCTGAATAGCGCATCGAGAGCACGCAGCCTCACGAGCACTTTTCTCTTTCGAGCAATCGCAATCTCCTAACCGTCAGCCGTGCACGTCGCGGGCAGGTATCGTGTTCGCGGATTGCCGAGCGCGTGATTCGAGCGTCGGCGTTGACGGGCCGCGCCGCGCCCTGTACTGACATGCAGGTAAGTATGCTGGGAGCGTTCGAGGTCTGGAAATGAGACTTCCGGGGAAGATTGCCATCATTACCGGGGCGGGGTCTGGCATCGGCCATGAGACGGCGAAGCTGTTTGCAAGCGAGGGTGCGACGGTCGTCGTCGCCGATCGCAACCGGGATGCGGCGGAACGCGTGGCCGCCGAGATCGTGAACAATGGCGGCAAGGGGTCTGCCGCCAGGGTGGACGTCACGCGCGAAGCCGAAGTCAAATCGTTGATCGAGGGCGTCGCGGCCGAGCACGGCCGCCTCGATATTCTTGTCAACAACGCGGGCTACGGATTTGCCGGCACCGTCGTCACCACGACCGAAGCCGAGTGGGACGCCTTGATGGCCGTCAACGTGAAGGGCGTGTTCTTCGGCTGCAAGTACGCCATTCCCATCATGGAGAAGCAGGGTGGGGGCGCGATCGTGAATACAGCCTCCACGGTCGCCGCCGTCGGCATCACCGACCGTGCGGCCTACGTTGCCTCCAAGGGTGCGGTGGCGGCATTGACGCGTGCGATGGCGCTTGATCACGTTTCGGCGAATATCCGCGTCAACTGCGTCGCTCCGGGTACGATCGAGTCGCCTTACTTTTCGGAAATTTTCGCGAAAGCGCCAAATCCCGATGAGCTGCGCCGCAGTCTGGAGCAGCGCCAGGCGATGAACCGGCTGGGCAAGCCCATCGAGATTGCGCGCGCCATACTGTTCCTGGCCAGTGACGAATCTTCGTTCTGCACCGGTACGATGTTGGTCGCAGACGGTGGCTGGACCGCGCGCTGACGAGGACGCTGAATTAAATCACAGGATGATCTCGGATGTATGGACTTGAAGGCCGCAAGGCGATCGTTACGGGTGCCGCCCAAGGCATAGGCCGGGCCATTGCGGAACGGCTTGTCGCGGAAGGCTGCGACGTCGGCATATTCGACCGGGATGCCGAAGGCGCGCGGGCGACAGCCGATGCGCTCAGGACTGGAACGCGCAGGATAGCGGTCGCGAGCGGTGATGTTTCGGTCAAGGCTGATGTCGAAAGAGGCATGGCTTTTCTGAAAGCCGAGCTTGGACCCATCGACATACTGGTCAACAATGCGGGGATCTGCCCAATCGGCAAGCTTCTCGAAATGCCGGAGGAGCAATGGCACGCAACGTTCGGCGTCAACGTGAACGGGCTGTTCTACATTTCGCGCGCCGTCGTCCCGGACATGATCGCAAGGCGGCGCGGCGCCGTCATCAATCTTGCTTCATGGATGGGCAAGTCCGGCGTCGCCAGCTACGGAGCCTACTGTGCTTCGAAATTCGCGATCGTTGCGCTGACGCAGACTCTGGCCGTGGAAATCGGCGAGCACGGTGTTCGGGTCAATGCCGTCGCGCCGGGTTTGATTGTCGAAACGAGAATGCGCGAAGAGTCGGAAGTGCACCGGCGCGCCATGGGATTGTCCACCGCAGAAGATCGGGCAAAGACGATCCCTTTGCGTCGCGCCGGGTTGCCGAGAGACATTGCCAATGCGGTGGCGTTCCTGGCTTCGGATGAAGCGGATTACATTACGGGCGAGACGATCAGCGTGACGGGCGGAAGCTGGAACGACTGATTTTTTTGTGGGCGGAGCGCGAGCACACCCCGCGATTTGAGAATCTCGGCGGACGACAGCTATGGCGAAAACTCTCCCGCGCCTTTTTTCGCCTGGCAGCATTGGGCCACTCACGCTCAAGAACCGCGTAATCATGCCGTCGATGACGACGCGCAGGGCGGACGCGGAGGGGTTCGTCACAGAGGCTGGGATCGCCTATTACAAAGCGCGGGCCAAAGGCGGCGTCGGTCTCATAACCGTTGAAATGGCCTCACCCGAGCGGGCGGGAAAGCACCGCCATTTCGAGCTTGGCATCTATGACGACCGCTTTCTGCCCGGGCTGAGGCGGCTCGTGGATGTCATCCACGAAGAGGGGGCAAAGGCCTCGATCCAGCTTGGCCATGGCGGCGGGCACACCCGGATCGATATCTCGGGCGAAAAGCCGATCGCACCATCGGCAGTTCCGCATTCGGTGCAGGAGGGGCATACCGAGGTCATCATTCCCGAAGAAATGACCATTTCCCGGATCGCACAAACAACAGAGGCGTTTGCCGATGCCGCGCGACGCGCCGCTGCCGCCGGCTTCGATGCCGTCGAAATTCACGCGGCACACGGCTATCTCATTTCGCAGTTCCTGTCGCCCAAGGAAAACCAGCGTCAGGACAGGTACGGTGGCAGCCTGGAAAACCGGGCGCGTTTTGCCCTCGAGGTCACGACCGCGGTGAAAAAAGCCGTCCCCGATCTCGCGGTCATTTTCCGGATGAACGGCGATGATTTTTTCGAAGGGGGCATGACGGCGGACGAGGCCGTGGAGGTGGCCAAATGGGCCGCAGACGCAGGTGCGGATGCCATACACGTGACCGGTGGGCACTATCGCTCGCAGCCGACCGCGGCCATCATGATACCGCCGATGTCCACGCCGCCGACGCCGTTCCTCGGTTTCGCGGAAGCCGTGAAGCGTCGGGTGCGCGTTCCTGTCATCGCTGTCGGTCGTTTCGGAAATCCCTCTACGGCCATTTCGGTCGTCGAGGAGGGGCGGGTCGATTTCATTGCTCTTGGCCGGCCGCTGCTCGCCGATCCTGACTGGGTCAACAAGGCTGCCGAGGGCCGTCAGGTCCGGCTTTGCCTCGCCTGCAATACGTGCGTGGATGGCATGCGTACCGGCCGGCAGCTCCATTGCCTGGTCAACAGCCGCACTGGCCGCGAGCTGGCCTTATCGGACAGGCCGCCGCGCCGCAACGGTGAGCGCATTGCGGTGATCGGCGCGGGACCAGCGGGTCTGACCTATGCCGCGCTGATGGCTGAAGCGAACGAGGTCACGGTCTTCGAGAAGGAAGATGAGGTCGGTGGAGCCTTCCGCTATGCCGGGTTGGCCCCGCTGTTTCAGGACGTCGAGGCAAATCCCGACAGTCTGCTGGCGTATGTAGAGGGCCTGCGCACGGAGTGCGAAGAGAAAGGCGTAGAGTTCCGGATGGGCTGCGACGCGCTGATGGACCCGAAGCTTCTCGAGAGTTTCGACCATGTTGTGATCGCAACCGGGGCGCGGTATCGCTGGGGGCTTGGAGGCGTGATCAAACGCCTGCTGGTCTCAGGGCGCGTCCGCCGCGAGCCGCTGGCCCGGTTTGCACGAAGTGACCGATTCAGAAATTGGTTCTATTACAGGCTGCGGTTTGGAACAGGTCGCGATGCTATCGGACGGTTGTCGGGCAGCCGTTCCGTCGAGGCGATCGGAGATGCGGTAAACGCTGGGAAAAGCGAGGCTGCCATCATGAGCGCCTATGCTGCCGCTTTTGGACCACTCGACGAGACCGCTGAAGAGGCAAGGACGCATAGCGCAAGCGGGTGAGAACTGTGGAGCTCGGTATGAAAGAGCGGATCAAGGAGATCGCAGTCGAGCTCCTGGTCCGCGATGGCTATCAAGGGTTTCGCTTCCGCGATCTTGCAGATCGGCTGGGCATTACCCGCGCGAATATCCACTACTACTACGGCAGCAAGCTGAACCTGGCCGAAGAGGTCATCGTGGACTATGTCCGCGCGACACTTGCCGCGTGGGAAGAGAATTGGAGGAGCGACAAAACCTTCGAGCAGAAGATCCGTGGCATGATGGAGTCCAACCGCCAGCGTTATCTTCGCTTCAATCCCACCGGCACGACCGGGCACCCATGGAGCCTGATCGGCCGCATGCGCATGGAGCGGGACGTCATCGGTCCAGAAGCCCGCGCGGCCTTGGTCGAGTTCGGCGTCGTTCTCGAAGACCTCGTGGTCAAGGCCATCGAGAAAGCCATTCAGGAAGGCGAGCTTTCTCCCGAGATCCCGATCCGCGATATCGCATTACAACTCGTCGCCATCGCGAACAGTGCGGGACCGATAACCCAGGATGGCGGCTCGTTCGACCGCCTGGAGCAGCTTTATCTGTCCTTCGCCCGCATCGTGGACCATGCCTACGGCCGCAGGCCTGGGCGAAAGCAAGGCCGCTCGGAGGTTGCCAAAGCCGCCAAGCGAAAGCGGCCGTCACAGCCACGTTCAGGCGCTACGGTCGGGACGTCTGGCGAAATCGAGCAGAAACAATCTGCGCGCTAGAACTCGGCCGCATCTTCCTCGTCGAGGGTGCGGCGGCGGGGGCGATGGGGCAGCGGAGGTAGCAACAAGAGCACCACGATCGCCGGCGGAAAGAGGAACGACCACGCCATCCAGAACGAGTAGTCGCGCTTCTTCAGACCGGCAAGCAGGCCACCGATCACCATCGAGCCGAACGCAACCAGGCCCCAGTAAACGATGACCTGTATCATCCCCTCCTCCTACCGCGCCGGGTGGTGCGGGTGCCGTGTCAAGGAACCGATATCGCGGGCCTAAGCCGTGCCTGCCAAGTATGGCGAAACGGCGGGCAGCGCTCGCAGCGATGACGCTATGCCATCGTGCCGACCTCGATGTCCAATCCGATGTCCAGCACCGTCGCCGAGTGGGTGAGGGCGCCGACCGAGATGAGGTCAACCCCGGCCTCTGCTATCGCGCGGACCGTATCGAGATTGACGCCGCCCGAGGCCTCCGTGATCGCCCGCCCCGCAACGATGCGGACGGCCTCCGCGAGCTGATCGGGCGTCATGTTGTCGAGCAGCACCGCATCGATGCGATGCTGAAGCGCCTCTGAAAGCTGATCGAGCGTGTCGACCTCGACCTCGATCTTGACCATGTGGCCGACGCGGGCCCGTGCTGCAGCGACCGCGGGACCGACGCCTCCCGCAACGGCGATATGATTGTCCTTGATGAGAACGGCATCGAAGAGGCCGATGCGGTGGTTCATTCCGCCGCCTGCGCGCACGGCGTATTTCTCGAACGCCCTGAGCCCGGGTGTTGTCTTCCGTGTGTCGACGATCTGGGCACGCGTGCCGGCGACGGCGTCGACATAGCGGCGGGTGAGCGTCGCGATCCCGCTCAAGCGGCCGAGAAAGTTGAGGGCGACGCGCTCGGCTGTCAGGAGCGCGCGGGCATTGCCGCTGACACGCGCAATGATCTTGCCAGGTTCGACCGTCCCGCCATCCGGGACGAGAACATCGAACCTCACCTCGGGATCGAGATGCCGGAAAGTGGCCGCGGCGACCTGGAGACCGGCGACTATCCCCGGCTTGCGCGCCGCGAACACGCCCGATGCGGTCGCCTCCGGTGCGATGACGGCGTCCGTCGTCACGTCACCGGCGAGGCCGAGATCCTCCGCCAGCGCGCCGGCGACGGTGCTGGCAATCAATGGTTCGGGCAGGCGGAGATCGAACGCGCTTCTGGGTATCATGTGCATCAAATCCTGTCTGTCGTTGCGCCGATCACGGAGGCGAGCTCACCAGCCTTCAGGGCCGACCTGAGATGGAGGCCAGCCAGTGTGATCGCGCTGCGCCTTAGCCATTGCGGGTCCGCCTGCGGATAGTCGCTGCGGTAGTGGCCGCCCCGGCTTTCCTTTCTGCGCAACGCGCACTCCGTGATGAAGCGCGCCGCGATCGTGGCATTCTCGATCACGGGGTCACCGTCGGCGGCCTCGCCGACGGACTCCAGGATGGCCAGCGCCTTGGTCAGCCCTTCGGCGTTGCGCTCGACTCCGACGTGGCGGGACATCGCCGTACGGATGACGCGAATGGCCTCCTCGCGGGCTGCAAAGTCGGGCAGATGCGTGGTTCGCGTCCTGGTAACAGCGACGCGCGTGGTCCTGCCGCGCTCGAGCCTGCCAATGTCAGCGGCGACCCGTGCGCCGAAGACGAGCGCCTCGAGCAGGGAGTTGGATGCAAGCCGGTTCGCGCCATGGAGTCCTGTGCAGGCGACCTCTCCCGCGGCCCAGAGGCCGGGCACGCTCGTGCGGCCCAATGCGTCGGTGCGGACCCCGCCCATGTGGTAATGCTCGGCCGGCGCAATCGGGAGCGGCTGGGTGACGGGATCGAGGCCTGCGGCGCGGCAGTATTCGAAGATGGTCGGGAACGTCTCGGGAAAGCGGGCGCCGATGGCTTCGCGGCAGTCGAGGAAGGCGCCGCGACCCGCAGCGATTTCGCGGAATACGGCCCGTGCGACAACGTCGCGGGGGGCGAGCTCTGCATCCGGGTGCTGATGAAGCATGAAGCGCTCGCCCGCGCCATTGATCAGCACCGCGCCTTCACCGCGCAGGGCTTCGCTCGCCAGCGGCGCAGGATCGAGGTTCACGTCGAGGGCCGTGGGGTGGAACTGGACGAACTCCGCATCCGCAATGGTTGCGCCGGCCCGCGCTGCGATCGCGATGCCTTCGCCGCGTGCATGCGGTGGGTTGGTCGTGACGGCGTACAGCCCGCCGATTCCGCCCGTCGCCAGCACGACGGCGCGCGCGCCGTCGAGCACATAGATCGCAGATGGGTCATCGGCACGGGCGAGATTGACGCCCGTAACCCGGTCTCCGGTCTTGTTCAGAGACAGGGCCGTGTAATTCTCCAGAACGGTGATCGATGGAGCCTGCCTTACCCAGTGGATCAGGGCTTGCATGATGGCGCGACCGGCACGATCGCCGGAGACACGCACCACCCGGCCGGCTGAATGAGCGGCTTCGCGCGAGAGAACGAAGTGCCCTTCGAGATCACGATCGAACGGGACGCCATAGGCCAAGAGATCGCGTATGCGGTCCCGAGCTTCGCACGCGACGATGTGAGCCACGTGCTCATCGACGATGCCGGCGCCGGCGCGGATGGTGTCGGCAGCGTGTGCCTCAGGCGTATCGCCTTCACCAACGGCTGCCGCGATGCCACCTTGCGCCCAGGCGCTCGACGTGCCCTCGCCGAGGGGGGCCGGGGAGATGAGCGTGACTGGAGCCGGCGCGAGCTTGAGGGCGGTGAACAGGCCGGCGAGGCCCGCGCCGATGATGACGATATCGCCCCCAGCAGCTGGCTGATTTACTTGTCCGCCCTTGATCATCGAGGTGTGCTCGAGCCGCCGCGGCTGAAAGGGGAACGCGCGGCGGCTCTGAAATCCTCAGTTGGTGAGATTGATCATGCGCTCGACGGACCGGCGCGCGCGCTCGGCCACGAGCGGATCGACGGTCACCTCGTGACGCATGTAGAGCAGGCTCTCCAGGATGTTCTGCAGCGTGATCCGCTTCATGTGCGGGCAAAGATTGCAGGGCCTGACGAACTCCGTCGTGGGTGCCTCGGCGGCCACGTTCGAGCTCATCGAGCACTCGGTGACGAGCACCACCTTGGCCGGCTTGTGGGTCTTCACCCAGTTGATCATGCCTGACGTCGAGCCGGCGAAGTCTGCCGCCTTGAGAACGTCGGGCGGGCACTCGGGATGGGCGATGATCTTGAGGCCAGGATCAGCCGCCCGGAATGCCTCGAGCTCCTCCGCCGTGAACCGCTCGTGGACCTCGCAGTGCCCCTTCCACGTGATGATCTCGACATTTGTTTGCGTCTGGACGTACTTGGCGAGGTATTCGTCCGGGATCATGATGACCCGCGGCACGCCCAGGCTCTCGATGACCTTCACGGCGTTCGCCGAGGTGCAGCAGATGTCGCTCTCGGCTTTCACTTCGGCCGATGTGTTGACGTAGGTCACGACCGGCAGGCCGGGATAGGCCTCGCGCAGCATGCGCACATCCTCGGCAGTGATGGAGGATGCGAGCGAGCAGCCCGCCCTGAGGTCCGGAATGAGGACCGTCTTGCTAGGGTTGAGCAGCTTCGAGGTCTCGGCCATGAAGTGCACACCCGCCTGCACGATCACCTGTGCATCGGTCCGCGCTGCCTCCTTGGCAAGCTGGAGGCTGTCGCCGCGGATGTCTCCGACGCAATGGAAGATCTCCGGCGTCATGTAGTTGTGCGCCAGGATCACGGCGTTGCGCTGCTTCTTGAGATCGTTGATGGCCTTGATGATCGGCGCGAACTGCGGCCACTCGAGCGGCGTCACGACCTTGGAGACCTTTGCGTAGAGAGGCTCCATCTCGCGCGCCAGTTCCGGCGTGAACTTCAGATCGGGCATTGGCAGGGCGTCGCGACTCTTGGCAGCCGGGGCGCGGATTTCGGTTTGTACCGTGGCCATTTGGGGATGCTCCCTCGCGGTCTCCACAGAAATGCTCATTTTGAGCATTGTAGTGGCATGAAGAACTCCGGATAAACCGGTTGGATATGCTCGCCCTGAGCATTGCTTGTGCGGACTTAAGATATGACAGTTGGCCTCCGATTACTAGAGGTGGGTTGATCTGCTCGCGGAGTGCAGGGATGCACTTTTCGCGGACCGCCGCCGTCCGTTCACTTATCCTCGCGACCGGCCGTCAGGAGCAGAGGCTCTGACAGTTGCGACCACCCGGGCTGCTTCCATCCTGTGGACACACGGGAAATTGCCCGGACCAGGCTGGATCGTGGGACGGAGCTTGATCCAGTGGTTCCGGCGGCTCTATCAAACCCGCCCGGGCTTCACGCGGACGCCGGGGGCAGGGCGTTCGAGCAGGACCTCGCGGCGGAATCGATAGAGCCGCGCCGGCCGCCCGCCGGTCTTGGCGCGCACCTCGCCCGTCGGCTCGACGAGTCCGGCGCTTTCAACGAGCCGCCGGAAATTCTGCTTGTGCAGGTGTGGCCCGAGGATCGCCTCCACGGTCTTCTGCAGTTCGAAAAGCGTGAACTCGTCTTCCATCAGCTCGAATACGACCGGCCGGTATTTGATCTTGGCGCGTATTCTGCCGATGGCCGTTGCGAGGATCCGGCGGTGATCGAAACGCATGGGAGCGCCGAGGCGCGGCAGGTTGCCCCAGGTGAGCGCTGCCTCGCGGCCATCGCGGCGGGCCTCCTCGACTAGTCCGGCGTCGTAAAGCAGCTCGAAGCGCTCGAGCACCTTCTCCTCGTCCCAAGTCCCGCCGTAGAGGCCAAAGCACATGCGGAGCCGATCGGTCCGCTGGATCGGTCGGCCGGACGAGGAAAGAGGAGGCCGATCCGCCCAGGCCATGAGCTTCGGCTCGATCACCTCTGTCAGGATCGCCGGCTTGCCGCCCCGCCAATCCTCCCACGGGAAGTAATCGTACCAACTGCGCCACTCCCAGCGATCCGAGTCACCGCCGGGGCCGGGCCGCGTCAGCGCGAGATAACCAATCGAGACGACGTGCGGGCCCGTATCGCCGGGCTGCGCGTGCCGGCCACGATCGCCGAAGGTATAGAGCTGCTCGACGTAACCGAGCTCGAGTCCGGTCTGTTCGGCCACCCACGAGCGCAATCCGATTTCAAGGGTGCGGTGCTCAAGGGGAGAAAAAGGCCCAAACGGAAGCGATTCAGCCTGATCGCCTTCGTGCGAGCGGACCACCAGGACCACCGGCTCGTCCATTCGCACGGCTAGAATAGCTGCGTTGAGGCCGATCTCGACCGCTGCCACCTCGTGCCGCTCCCGTGGTTCGCTCGCGCGCGCTGACGGCCGTGTCGCCTGCTTCAGGTGAGCTTCGAAGGTCATCGCCGATCTCCTTCGCGCCGCAGTACTGAGGGATCGTGGCGAATTTGGGTATCGCGCTTTTCAGAGGCCTTGGGCTGTTGCCAATTCCTCACGGATCGAAATGCAAGGGCAGCATAAAAGGGCGGCCCTCGGTTGCCGGTTCCGGCGGCCCCATTTCTTTTATCGCGTGAAGCATGCGACCGCGCCGACCGAGCATGTCATCGGCCAGGCGAATGAGCAAATTATTGGGGCAGGCTGTCGGCGAAGCGCGCCTCAATCGCTGCGCCACCAGCCACTCCGGCGTTTCAGGATTTATGGCGCAAAGCGTGATAAACGCCGCAGCCGTGGAACGGCTAATCCCCGCCCAGCAATGGACGACCAGCGGTCCTTGCCTATTCCAGTCTCTGACATAGCGGAGCAGCGCCTCGACGTGCGCCTCACATGGATGCACCAGGCCCTCTTGCGGCGCCACGATGTCGTTCACGGCAATGCGCAGATGATTTGCAGCGTCGATGCCAGCTGGCGTTTCCAGCATTGTGTGCTGGTTGATGAGCGTAATCAGATGGCGTGCGCCCGTTTCGGCGACGACATTCGGCACGAAACTGAGCGGGCAAACATGCAACCCGACCGGACCCGAACCGGAAGGAATTTTCTGAGCAGCCATTTGCTGAAGCTAAATCGCACCGAAATGCGGCGTAATGCGCTGCGCCGAACCGATGCTTTTCTCATGAGCCACACGACTGATGCTTCTCATGAGCCACATTGGCGGGCGCTGGCAAGCCACTGCGGCAAAATAACGGAATTGTGATGCCGGCGCTCGCCGCTATGGTTTGGGATTGCGGTGTGGTGAGCCGAGATTGACGCCGCTGTCGACTGGCGATCCGCTCGTATCGGCAGGCGCTCCGCCGGTTCCAATTCCCGGGCGGTTGTTCGGATCGAATGGCGTGTCCGGTGAGCTGGGCTGCGGAGAGACGGACGCTTCCAGGTAGCTGTCGGTGCCTGGCTCTATCGGGTTCTCCCTTTCGTGCCGCGTCGGCGGTGGCGGCGCATCCCGGCGCCGGCGCGCGCGCACGACCAGGGCGTTCTCCACGCGGGTGACGCCCTCCGCCTCGAAGGCAATGACCTCGGCCATCTGCTTCGTGAGCTCGCTCGGCACGCTGCCGCGCAGGATGACATGTGCCCCCTGGACATCGACCTCGATATCCGACGCGTCGATGCCGGGGTCGTCCGCAAGTCTGCTCTGCACGTCATCTCTGATGTGATCTGCGGCAGGGCGGCCACTGCTGGTCGATCCTTCCCCGCTCAACCTTCTTGTCTCCCAGCCCATCGTCTTTCTGCTCCATCCCATTTCCCGCGCAGGGGCAGCTAATCAACGCCGGCCCTGCAGGTCGGTTGCATGTGGCCATTTTCCGGAACCCTGACAAGCAGGTGGCGTTTCGAAAGCGAGTGCGTTTGAGGCCAAAAACCCAAGGACTTTCGATGATAATTTCCGAGGTCATGACCCGAGAGGTCGAGGTCATATCGCCCGATGCGAGCTTGCGCGAGGCGGCGCGGAAGATGGACGAGCTCAATGTGGGTGTCCTGCCGGTGTGCGACGGGCAGAGGCTGGTCGGTATGATCACCGACCGGGACATCACTGTACGCGCCACCTCGATTGGCGAATCTCCGGATGTGACCCGGGTTGATGAGGTCATGTCCGAGGAGGTCTGGTGGTGCTACGAGGACGAGGATGTCGAGGACGTCGCGCGGCGCATGGGCGAGAAGCAGATCCGCCGCATGCCTGTAATCGACCATGATCACATGCTGGTCGGAATCGTCGCGCTCGGCGACTTGGCGACCGACCGCGCCCCCGGCACGCAGAGGGCGCTGCGCAAGATCTCCGAGCCTTCGGAGCCGGACCTGTCGGGGACCCTATCGGACCGGCGGGCCGATCCGGCCCACTTTGCCCTCCTGGAAGACGTGGCTGAGGAGCGCCCCAGCCGCACCGATGATGTCATTGCCGAGGACGTTTTCAGGGGACTGGATGCGGCAGAGGAGATCGACGTTGCCGAGATCGACATCTACGTCGATCACGGTGTCGTATCGCTCAACGGAACGGTCGACAATTACGCTGCCCAGGAGCTGGCCACCAAGATTGCCGAGGGCGTCGAGGGCGTCACCAGGGTCGACAACAACCTTCGGATCCGCACCGATGCCGGCGTGCTCCCGGACGTCAGGTTCAAGGGCCTGCGGACAGCCAAGTAATTGTTGCTTCTTCAGCTTACCTGCGGCGCCCAGCGCCGCAAAGCGAAGTGGACCGGAGCGAAGATCAGCAACGGATAGCCTGCCATCAGCATCAGCAGCCACATCCACTGCGGCATGATCGTCTGAGGCTCGGTGTCGCTGAATCCGTAGACGTAGTTGATGTTGCGCGCCGTACCGCCAGGGTCGGGGCTCGGCGGGGGCAGCAGAAAGTACGAGATCAGAAGGACGCCCCAGGCCAGGACGGTCCACGCCCAGAAAGCGCGGGCCTGATAGCCGAGCCGCCACACCAGGAACAACAGCAGGGCCGGCAGCCAGATGTGGAATAGCGACAACGCGCGCAGATAAAACGGATAGCCGGAATCGAACATGTAGCCGGTCATTCCCGTAATCCTGCCCCCGACTGCAACGGCGACGAAATCGGCGATCCACAAGGCCTGCGTCGCGAGCGTTCCGACCGCGGGCATGGAGGCCAGCAGCGGGCTTTCCAGCCAGATCGCGGCAAGCACGAAAAACAGCGCCAGATCACTGAAGAAGAGAAAATTGGCCGGTCCGTAGTGGTGCCAATAGATCGGCACCAGCAGGGCCATGAATGCGGTATAGGCGAGCTTCAGCCAGAGTGGGATAGCTCGGCCGCGTCCTCCATCTAGGGGTGGCGGGTCGCGCATGCGGTCGAGCGGCGCTATTGCTGCCGTCGCGTCATGAATGCCAGACGCTCGAACAAATGCACGTCCTGCTCGTTCTTGAGCAGCGCGCCGTGGAGAGGTGGGATCAGCTTGCGGGGGTCATTCTCCCGCAATGTCTCGGGACTGATGTCCTCGTTGAGCAGCAGCTTGATCCAGTCGAGAAGCTCCGACGTCGAAGGCTTCTTCTTCAGGCCCGGCACCTCTCGAATGTCATAGAAGATCTTCAGCGCCTCGGAAACGAGGCGTCCCTTGAGCCCCGGGAAGTGGACTTCGACGATGGAACGCATCGTCTCGGGATCAGGGAACTTGATGTAATGGAAGAAGCAGCGGCGAAGGAAGGCGTCGGGGAGCTCCTTCTCGTTGTTGGACGTGATGATGACGATGGGGCGGTTGCGCGCGCGTATCGTTTCCCCTGTCTCGTAGACGAAGAATTCCATCCGATCGAGCTCCTGCAGCAGGTCGTTCGGAAACTCGATGTCGGCCTTATCTATTTCGTCGATGAGCAGGACGGGGCGGACCTCCATCTCGAAGGCTTCCCAAAGCTTGCCGCGCCGGATGTAGTTGCGGATGTCCTTCACGCGCTCGTCGCCCAGCTGGCTGTCCCGCAGACGGCTGACGGCGTCGTACTCGTAAAGGCCCTGCTGTGCCTTGGTGGTCGACTTGATGTGCCACTCGATGATGGGGACACCAAGGGACTTCGCCACCTCGATGGCCAGCATGGTCTTGCCCGTGCCAGGCTCGCCCTTGACCAGCAATGGTCGCTGCAACGTGATGGCCGCGTTCACCGCGACGGTGAGATCCTTGGTGGCGACGTAACTGTCCGTCCCCTCAAATCGCATCAGCAACTCCATACATCATCCGTCCGGCCCAGAGGTCGGGCGAGCTTCGAAAGCGAGCCCCTGGCGAGCGGGGACATTAGAGATGAGGCCCCGGTCCAGCAAGGCGGGGGTATCAGGCGCGTGGACACAAAACTGCGCCACCTCCTGGCGGGGAGGTGGCGCAGTCGGGGTGCTGGAGGCACCCGCGGACGGCTGTCGTGCCGCGCGGCGCGGCTGCAGACCCCGCCTGCAGCGATATGGGGTCGCGCACGCCCGGCGATCCGCGCCGTCCTGTTGCCCGCCGGCCACGTGGGCCGGCGGGGCGCCCTACGCGGGTGGCGAGGCCCGGGTGGACGCTGCGCCAGTCTCTCCAACGGCCCTGAAGATGGCTTGAAACCGGAGGCGAAAACTCGAGTAAAATGCGTGCAAACTCAGCCGAGTCCGGTCTTCGTGCTGCACCCCGTTCGCCAACTGCTGACGACAGCAAGGGAAATTCTTGACTTGGCTAGTTGTCAGGCTAAAAGCGGGACAAACTTGTCATGCTCAGTATGCGCTAGTTGCGTCACTGCGCCAGAACGTCCGCAGGCCAAACATGAGCACTACACAAGATCGGAAATCGGTCGCGAAGACCAAAGGCAAATCGGTGAAGGTGGAGGAAGCAACGCTGTCCAGCCTGTTGCTGCCGGACGACTATCGCCCGTCGGAAGACGAGCCTTTCATGAACGAGAGGCAGCGCGCCTATTTCAGGCGTAAGCTGTTGGCGTGGAAGGAGGAAATCATACTCCAGACCCGTGAGACACTGATGGGTCTGCACGAGGACTCGACGCAGCATGCCGACCTTGCCGACCGGGCGACGTCGGAGACGGATCGGGCGCTCGAGCTGAGGGCGCGCGATCGCCACCGCAAGCTCATCGCCAAGATCGATGCCGCCCTCGCCCGGATCGAGGATGGCACTTACGGGTACTGCGAGGAGACCGGGGAGCCGATCGGTCTGCGCCGGCTCGATGCGAGGCCGATCGCCACGCTGAGCCTCGAGGCCCAGGAGCGCCACGAGCGTCGCGAGCGGGTCTATCGCGAGGATTGATATTTCCAGCTACGAGGCGGGGCTGGTATCTCCCGCCTCAACCTCCTGCTCCCTGCGGCGCGCCTCGAGGGCGCGTGCGAAGGCCTGCTTCACGCCGTCCAGGTCGCGCAGGTGGATATCGTGTTGCCGATAGGGGATCTCGATCCCGGCGTCCCGGAACGCCTTGGCGATGGCCAGCCGGAGCTCCGACTGAACGGTGAGTCTGCGCATGACGTCGGGCACGAATGCGCGCACCGAGAACATCATGGCGCTTTCTCCAAAATCCTCGAACACGATCAACGGCGCGGGCTCTCGGAGCAGGGATGGCGAGCGATCGACCACATCGGCGAGGATCTTCATGACCTGCTCCGGATCGGCCTTGTACGAGACGCGGACGGACACGATGAGGCGGCCGATCAGGTTGCGGTGCGTCCAGTTCATCACCGTGCCGGTGATCAATTCGGAGTTCGGGATGATCAGACTGGAGCGGTCGAATGTCTCGATCTCGGTCGCCCGCACGTTGATGCGCCGGACGAAGCCCTCCTGGCCGTTCACGACGATCCAGTCGCCGACCTTGATGGGGCGCTCGATCAGCAGGATGATGCCGGAGACGAAGTTGTTGAAGATCGCCTGCAGGCCGAAGCCGATGCCGAGCGAGAGGGCGCCGGCGACGATGGCCAGCTTCGTGAAGTCGAGCCCGGCGTACGAGAGGGCGATCACCAGAGCCAGGCCGACGCCGGTGTAGCCGACGCCCATCAGCACCGAGTGCGCGATCGACCTGTCCACGCGGGCCGGGCCGAGGACCGACCGGTCGAGCCAGCGCTGGACGACGCGCGTCGCGAACAGCAGCACGAAGAACAGGGCGAACGAAAGCAGGATGCGCCCCAGCGAGATCTGGAATTGGCCGATCTCGATCCCGACGATGCCGAGCCTCAGCCAATCCAGGAAGTCCTCGCGCGTGTAGCCCCAAGTCAGCAGAAGGAGCGGCAGGGCAGCGAGCAGCAGGAGGAGCTCGACGAGGAGGACGAGCAGGCGCGTCAGATAGCTGGTGCGATCGTGATCGAGACCGAGGCGCGTCTCGAGGATTCGGCCCATCGGGCGCTCGCCGTCGGTCATGACGACCGCGACGCGCCGGATCACCAGATGGACGGACAGGATGAAGAGCCCCAGGCCGCCGATCAGCATGACCTGCGTCGTAATGAATTTTCCGAGGGCGACGTATCCGGCCAGCGTGGTCGCGACAATGGTAAGTGCTGCGAGCGCGATCGGTATCTTCAGCCAGCGCGGGCGCGACCGGGACGGCGCCTCGAGGAGTGCCGCCTCGCGGCCGGCGAGGGGAACCCGCGTGAACGCGATCAGCAGGGTGGCGAAAGCAAGGCTCGTCGCCGTGGCCTGCACCGCCCCGATCTCGATCGGCAGGTAAAGCATGCGCACGACGTCGCCGAGGAGCAGGTCGAGAGCGATCAGGCCCGCAAGAAGGTTCGCCAGGAACAGCAGCTTGGGCGCGCTCGCATCGGCAATGGCGATCAGCGGCTGTCCGGAAGCCGTCGGGGAGAAGGCGGCCCCGGCCAGCGCCCGAATGATCTGAAAGACCACGAAGGCGCGCAGCGCCGAGAGCGCGAGCTCGCCCGCGGTCACGGTGAGCAGCCCGAGCCAGGCGAGCCCGACGTAGCCGACGGTCGCTGCTGCCAGCGGCGGAAACGCAAGGCCGGCGGCGAGCCAGAATGCGTCGATCGCCCGCGGGAAATACTGCCTCAAGGCGATGGGACTCTCATGAATTCTGCGCCGGATATGGGAAAGCGGCAACTTGAACAAGGCATAGGCGCCGACGGCAGCAGCCAACACCAGCCCGAGGCCGACAAGGTTCGATCCCGCGAGCCGCCACCACTCGGCCGCCAGTCTCGCGATCTGCCGCCCCGTGCGCGGCAGCTCTGCCGCGAACGCCTTCCAGGTCGCTGGCGAGAGGGGGCTTCCCGAATGGCGTACGAGGTCACGGGCGAACAGGGCTTGGCGTAGCCGCTGCACGTGGCCGACGAGCTGGCGCGAACGGACCAAAGCCAGCTCGACTGTCTTGACGGCACCTTCAAGCTCGGCCTGGACGGCTGTGAGCCGGCTGCGCTCGCTGGCAATTGCCGGCGCCTCCGGGGCCGCATCCTTGTCAGGGGGTGGGCCGAGCTTCTGGACCTGGGCCTTCACGGCCGCCAGGCGGGGCCGCAGGGCGTCGATCACCTGCTGGGCTTCGACTTCGATCCGCTCCAGCTCGAGGCGCTGGGCCGTGAGCCCGTCCTCGCGAGACTTGACCCGCTCGATGCCCTTCGCGGCCGACTCGATGTCGGATGCGACCCGCGCCACCCTCTGGGCGAGCTCGGCAGGAAAGAATGACGGAGCCGCTATCGCTGCCGGTTGGGCGGACGTTGGGGCGGCAGCCTCCCCCGTTCCCACGGTCTCCTGGGCAAGCGTTGCGGTGAGCAGACCGAAACAGCCTGCCAGGACGATGATCAGCCGGGTCAGCCCAAGCACCATTTCTCAGTTCCGATCAACGGCCATCCCCGATTGCTGCTTGAGCCGATCGCCGGCCGCTCCAGACCACCATGCAGACGTCGATGCTCACGCCTTGCCCACGGCCTCCTGGAGGGACCGCGCCGGCCGTTGGAACATCGGCTCTGCTGGCTCGGCCATCGGGCTCTGGCTGCTGGGAGCTTCCGGCGGCTCGATCCCGGTCTCGATGACCACATCCACCGGCCCGCCTGTCATGATCAGATGCTCTATTCCGTCCCGCCGGATCAGCAGCAGCTTGCGCCGCCCGTCCACGTTCGCCTGGTCGACCACCTCGAGACGCTTCGGCGGACGCGGACCGAAGAAGTTGCCGGAGAGCGCATCCTTCAGTGCGCTGCTCGGCGAACCGGTCGTGAAATACCCGCGCAACAGCAAACCGCTCACCACCAGGAGGGCGGCGATGAAAATCACGAAAAGCAGCCAGTACAGGATTTCCATTTGGCTCGACGCGGGCGCCCCCGCGCTCCTCTCGATCTGCTGGTTGGAGGCGTGCACGTTCTCATGGCGCCGCGAGGGC
>DASVDU010000333.1:0-3558 GCA_036380915.1 Hyphomicrobiaceae bacterium
ACCGGCCGCTTCGGCAACCTCCAGCGTCATCAGCCGTGATCCGACAGCCGCCTTGTCGCCGACCTTGAAGCCGATCCAGACCACGCGCCCGTCCGTCGGAGAGGGAATCTCGACGGTTGCCTTGTCGGTCAGCACGGACGCCAATACGTCACCCTCTCGGACCATCTCTCCCACTGAAACCGGCAGCTCGGCGATCTCGACCTCGGCAACCCCTTCCCCGATGTCCGGGAGCTTGATGACGCGTTCTGCCATGGATTACGCCTCCAGCACGCGTTTCAGGGCCTCACCGACGCGCCGCGGTCCTGGGAAGTAGTCCCACTCCTGAGCATGCGGATACGGCGTGTCCCAGCCCGTGACGCGCTCGATCGGCGCCTCGAGATGGTAGAAGCAGCTCTCCTGCACGATGGCGGCCAGCTCCGCACCGAAGCCGCTGGTCCGGGTCGCCTCGTGGACGATGACGCAGCGGCCCGTCTTCTGCACCGATGCGATGATGGTCTCGGTGTCGAGCGGCAGCAGCGTTCTGAGATCGATGACCTCGGCATCGATCCCGTGCTCCTCGGCGGCGGCCTCGGCCACGTACACCATCGTACCGTAGGCGAGCACGGTGACAGCGCTACCCGGCCGCCGGACCACCGCAGTGCCGAGCGGCACCGTGTAATAGCCCTCTGGCACCTCGCTCAGCGGATGCTTCGACCACGGTACGACGGGACGGTCGTGGTGGCCGTCGAACGGCCCGTTGTAGAGCCGCTTCGGCTCGAGGAAGATCACCGGATCGTCGTCCTCGATGGAGGCGATCAGCAGACCCTTGGCGTCATAGGGATTGGACGGCACCACCGTCTTCAGACCGCAGACGTGCGTAAACAGCGCCTCCGGGCTTTGTGAATGTGTCTGGCCGCCGAAGATGCCGCCGCCGGTCGGCATGCGGATCGTGATCGGCGCCGAGAAGTCTCCAGCCGAACGATAGCGTAGCCGCGCCGCCTCCGAGACGATCTGGTCGTAGGCCGGATACATGTAGTCGGCGAACTGGATCTCCACGCAGGGGCGCAGGCCGTAGACGGCCATGCCGATCGCGGTTCCGACGATGCCGCTTTCATTGATAGGGGTATCGAAGCAGCGCGTTCGGCCGTACTTCTCCTGCAGGCCCTTCGTGCAGCGGAAGACCCCGCCGAAGTAGCCAACGTCCTCGCCGAAGACCACGACGTTCTCATCACGCGCCATCATCACGTCGTGCGCATCGCGGATCGCCTCGATCATGGTCATCGTCGGCATGGCCTAGAAACCTGCCTGTTGCCGCTGGCGCCTCAGGTGCGGCGGCATCTGCTTGAAGACGTCCATGAACATGTCTCGCGCCAGCGCCTTCGGGCCGGTGTGCAGCGTGCCGTAGCTTTCGGCCTCACGCTGAGCGGCAACGACTTCCGCCTCGACCTCCGCGGCGGCTTGATTGTGCCGCTCCTCCGACCACACGCCTTTGACGATGAGGTGGTTCTTCAGGCGCACGATCGGGTCGCCCAGCGGCCACGCCTCCGACTCCTCCTTGGGCCGGTACGCGGATGGATCATCCGACGTGGAATGGGCTCCTGCGCGGTAGGTGACGTACTCGATGAGCGTCGGCCCTAGATTTCTCCGCGCCCGCTCGACCGCCCATTGGGCGACCGCATGCACGGCCGGGTAGTCGTTGCCATCGACGCGGAGCGCCGGAATGCCGAACCCGAGCCCGCGAGCCGCAAACGTGCCGGACCCGCCGCGGGCAATCCCCTGAAAAGTCGAGATCGCCCACTGATTGTTGACAATGTTGAGCACGACCGGCGCCTTGTAGGTCGACGCGAAAACCAGCGCCGCGTGGAAATCGGATTCGGCCGTCGAGCCGTCGCCGATCCATGCCGCGGCAATGCGCGTGTCGCCCTTGATGGCCGATGCCATGGCCCAGCCGACAGCCTGCGGGTATTGCGTGCCAAGATTGCCGGAAAGCGAAAAGAAGCCGTGCGCTTTCGAGCTGTAGAGCACTGGCAGCTGCCGGCCCTTCAGTGGATCACGGCTGTTGGAATAGATCTGGCACATCATATCGACCAGCGGGTAACCGGCAGTGATCAGCAGCCCCTGCTGGCGGTAGGTCGGGAAGTTCATGTCCCCCTTTTGGAGCACCGTCTGAAAGGCGCAGGCAATGGCCTCCTCGCCGGTGCACTGCATATAGAAGGACGTCTTGCCCTGCCGCTGGGCCATGAGCATCCGCTGGTCGTAGACGCGGACTTTCATCATGGTCTTGAGCCCGGCCAGCAGCTCATCGTCGCTCAGCGTGCCAGCCCATGGCCCGACGGCCTCGCCGGCCCGGTTGAGCACGCGGATGATTGAGTAAGCGAGGTCCCGGATCTCTTCCGGAGGCACGTCCACGGGAGGTCTGCGCACGCTGCCGGCCTTCGGAATGGGAACGCCGCTGAAGTCAGGCTTGCTGCCGGGGCGAAACTCCGGCTCGGGAACGTGCAAGCGGAGCGGGGCGCGAACGGCCATGTGAGTCTGCCTTCCGTGCGGGATGGGCTGTGGGCAATCGCCCGTGCAGCCCATGCCCGAGTGCCTCAACTGCAAAAGCTAGGGCAATTCGCCCAGAAGGTTCTTTTGAAGTTGCTGCCGATTGACGGCACAGCAGAAGATTTATCTGTAATAATCGCGATACGGCGAATTTCGTTCCATGCGAGTCCTTGCATGACCAAGTTAGCACCGACCCGAGCCACGATGAAGCGGCTCGACGAAATCGATCGCGCGATCCTCCGGGAGCTGCAGAAGAACGGCCGCCTCTCGAACGCCGAGCTCGCTGAGCGAGTCGGACTGTCATCGAGTCCGTGCTGGCAGCGCGTGAGGCGGCTCGAGGAGAGCGGCTACATCGAGGGCTATGCTGCGGTCCTCAGCCAGAAGCAGCTCGGTATGCCGGAAACCGTGATCCTCGAGGTCAGCCTCGAGCGTCATGATGACGAAATCCTGGAGAAGTTCGGTCGAGCGCTGGCAGACTTCCCCGAAGTGCTCGAGGCCTACCTGACCACCGGCGAATACGATTACTTCGTCAAGATCGCGATCGACGGCACGGAGGGGTACGAACGGTTTCTGCGAGAGCGCCTCTACCGGATCCCCGGAATTCGTCAGACGCGATCAAGCTTTGCGCTGAGGTGCCTCAAGCGCCAGATTTCGGTGACACCTTAGCTGGCATCCCCCATCCGGTCCGATCGCCTGAATGCTGGGCGGTCTCCAGTGGCACGGGCCGGGCCGATAATGTTGGCCGGAAATGAGCGAGACGCCAGTCCGAAAGATTATTCATATCGACATGGATGCGTTCTACGCGTCGGTCGAGCAGCGGGACGATCCGACACTTCGCGGTCGGCCGGTGGCGGTCGGTCACGCGGGGAAGAGGGGTGTCGTTGCCGCGGCAAGCTACGAAGCCCGCAAGTTCGGTGTGCGTTCGGCCATGCCCTCGACAACGGCGCTACGGAAGTGCCCCGAGCTGGTGTTCGTGCCACCGCGCTTCGAGGTCTATCGGGCCGTATCCGAGCAGATCAGGCGCATTTTCGCGGA
>DASVDU010000334.1:0-2830 GCA_036380915.1 Hyphomicrobiaceae bacterium
GCTACGTGCACGGCGCCGGAGTTGACGAGCCGCTGGTCCGGTACGAAGGCGTTTCGGTCTCTGCCGCCAACCGGCGGTACCTCCACGCCAACCACCAGGGCTCGATCGTCGCCCTCACGGACGCGTCGGGCACAATGCTCCGGGTGAACGCGTACGACCCCTACGGCGTCACCGGCGCGAGCAACACCGGGCGCTTCCAGTACACCGGTCAGGCGGCCATCCCGGAACTCGGGCTCTATTACTACAAGGCGCGCTTCTACAATCCCAGCCTGGGCCGGTTCATGCAGACCGACCCCATCGGGTATGAAGATGACGTAAATCTCTATGCATACGTCAAGAATGATCCGATGAATCACGCCGATCCAACCGGTACCTGTCTCGACGAGAATTGCCCCGGCGCCGTTTTTACACCAGCTGAAAGCCGAGCGATTATGGACTCACCGCTGGGTGGATTCCTCCCGGGGGCGGGATTAGTCCAAGCCGCGGATGCTATTTCCGCCGGAAACTACGGAATGGCCGCGTTAGGAGTGGCCGGAGAACTCGGCGGAAAGTATGCTAAAGCTGCCGGAGAGCTCCTAGGGAAGTTGGGTAAAGCGTTCGGCGATGAAATTGCGAAGAGCGTCACGAGTTTCCTGAAGAAAAATCCGGTTCCGACTAAAACAGGCGCGATCGATGCCAAGGCCCTACCTAGTGACGGCGTGGCAGTTCAGGCGACGAAGGCAGGCGACGTGCCAGGATCCAAGGCGGTTTACGAAAAGCAGATTGACTCAGCGGGCACTACGGTTCAGAGCACGAAAACGACATACGACGCCGAGGGCAACATTGTCCACGTTAAGGACAAATTGACGAACGAGACGTATGCACCATCATGCACAAACCGCCAATGTCCTTAGTCGGTGCTGACTCATGCTAAAGCACTTGGCACATCGCGGTGCACTTCTGGAGTTGCTGCAGTTCGAGCGACCCTTTCCAGAGTTGCGGAGTTCAATTCTTGCCTTTCCGTATGACTATGATGGCGATCCGGTTGTGTTGACGAGGAACCATCTCGCGCATGTGTTGCAATGCGTGGTCGATGGCACGATATCCGAGCAGGAGCTAGAAGCGTGGTCAGAATTGATCGAAGGCCGTCCTGGTATTGAGTACGAAAGTGGAATGGAGTCGCGCTTGAGCGAGATACTCTTCCAGCTTTCGACCCCCGAAATCAATGAGCCGGTCACTGTCGAAAAATGCTGGCGCTTACTCAAGGACCTTCGTTAGCTGGCAAGAGCGATCTTCATGTTCTTATGTTCTTCATAAAGCGGCGCGATCATAAGCCGTCACGTTGGCTGTTGGTCTATCGAAACACGTGTTAGGTAAAGAAAATTTCGATGAGGCGCTCAAGGTATTAACGCCGTACTAAGGCGCTCTAGACCGGAAATTGGGATTGAACCGCTGGCCCAAAGAGCGGAGTAGAGGGGCAGTAGCGAGCGTTGGCCGACGGGTCGCTGTTCACGTTTGGGGGGCCGTCAGTCGACCAGGTTTTCATCGGCGCGTGCTGGTTAGAACGGCGAAGCGCCGATTGCGATCAGCAGCGTCACGAGCAGGAGGAAAGCAGCGCCATCTGCGCAACGGCCAGGAACGCGAGCGCGAGACCGACGATGCCGATGCCGGCGACGCCGGCGAGCGCGACGCCCTTCGCCGTTAGGGGCCATGGGCCGGGCACGAGCAGGTCGAGCACCGACGGCCCGCTTCGCGACCGTCTCCGGGAGACGAACCGCGGTCCCTCGTGCGCCGTCCGCCGTTCGCGGGCGTGCGCCTCGATCGCGGCATTGAGCGCCTCGTGCGAGATGCCGGCTTCCGCCGCCATCTCCTCCAGCTCTTCCATCGAGTAGGAGCCGGCCAGCGCGCATTTATCTACAATGATTTCGGCCAGCTCATTGAGCAGACCGACCCGCCCGGTGCGGACGGTGTCCGGCGCAAGACCTATATCACCTACGAGACGAGCACGGGAATCAGCCGCCGGAGCGTCGTGCGGGTCTGCGGCGACACGACGACGTGCGGCACTCCCGACGAGATCCGTACCGAATACGAATACTGGGGCAGCACCTACCTGCCCTCGGTCGTGCGCCGGATCGATGCCGCGCATGGCGAGGTGCTTGAGACAAATTGCGAGTACGACCTTGCCGGCCGGCTGCTGGTCGAGGACGGGCCCCTGCCCGGTACCGGCGACGCGAAGTATTTCCGCTACGACGAATACGGCCGCAAGTTTTGGGACATTGGCCCGGCAGATGACACCGGTGTGCGGCTCGCCCGGCGGTTCGCCTATCGCGAAGCCGACGACAAGCTGAAGTCCGTCGAAGAGGGTTTGGTGCCGAGTGCGACTAGCACTGCGCTCACGGTTTTCCGCCGCACTGACCACGTATACGACAGTCGGCGCCATCCGACCCGCGAATCCGTGTCGGCGAACGGGACGACCCACACTGTCCTGCAGCGCGCGTTCGACCTGCAGGGGCGGCTCACCTGCGAGGCCCGCCGGATGAACCCGGCCGCCTTCGGCTCGCTCCGCGCAAGCGCGTGCACGCTGGGACCGGAGGGAAGCTACGGTCGCGATCGCATCACCCACAACGTCTACGACGCGGCGGGCCAGCTGCTCCAGATCCAGCGCGCCTACGGCACTCCCTTGCAGCAGGACTACGCTACCTACACCTATACGCCGAACGGCCAGCGCCAGACGGTCAAGGACGCGAACGACAACCTGAGCACCTTCGAATACGACGGCTTCGATCGCCTGTTGAAGCTGCGCTTTCCGGTGGCCACGAAGGGTGCCAACCAGTCGAGCAGCACCGATTAC
>DASVDU010000335.1:0-2742 GCA_036380915.1 Hyphomicrobiaceae bacterium
AGCTTCAGAGCCTGCCTTCCCGCCGCAAGGAAGTGGAGACGGACAAGGAAGGCAACCAGCTTCGGTGGATCCATGATCGCGCGGCATTGAAAGCCAGGTTCAAGAAGCTGAGCGATGGCGAAGAAAACCGCCTGATCGCCAATGCCAAAAAGGGTGCCGAACTGCACGAGAGGCGCTCCGCTGCGAACGAATATGATGTGGGAGGCGCGGATGCCTGGGCTTTCGGGAACACCGCGTTCCGGATTTTCTATGGTCGTGAGTTGACGACCATCGACCGTTTTAAGCTCTACAGGCGTCCGCCTCCTCCGCCCCTCAGGCGGGAGAAACCCGCATTGTCGCCGATGATAGAACCAATAGCATTCTCGTCTACTCCACTTATTCAGTCTACAAGAGGATGAGGGAGGTGGTGGAGACGCTCGACCTGCCGAAAGCCCAGGTCGTCATCGAGGCGACAGTGGTGGAGGTTCAGCTCAATGACACTCTGGAATCGGGTGTGGAGTTCTTCCTACAATACAAGGGCCTGGTTGCTGGTTCCGGCATTCCCGTCGGTAACCAATCCCCCTCCAGTGGAGGCATGATCGGCATCGGCGCGGATATCGGCAGTGTGAGCGTGGACGCCATTCTGCGGGCGCTGCGTGAGGTGACGAATTTGAGGGTGGTGTCCTCGCCCTATCTCACGGTTGTCGATGGCCAGTCCGCCCGTCTTGTAATCGGCGATCAAATCCCCTTCGCGGCAACCTCCCAGACCTCGAACAATCAGGGGGCGGTTACGGTCACGCAGCAGGTCGAGATCCTGGACACCGGCATCGTGCTCGAGATCACGCCTCGCATCCATGCCAACAACTCGGTCACCCTGGACATTGTCCAGTCGGTATCCTCCCCAGTCGGAGAGGTTGAAGCCGGAAACCTGACGCCAACGATCGCCACGCGCGACATCTCATCGAAAATCCTTGCTCAGTCCGGGCGCACCATCCTTCTCGGCGGGCTGATACAAGACCGCAACGAATTGCGGGAAGAGGGTGTTCCGGGGATGTCGAAATTGCCTGTCGTTGGTCCTCTGCTCCGGCGGAACAAGAACGGCGCCGAGCGCACTGAGCTCCTGATCCTGATTACGCCGCGGGTAGTACGCGCCTCAGGCGAGATCGAGGCCATAACGCGCATTTTGCGGGGTGCTCAACTCTACCAGGCTCCTCGCGATCTCAAGTCGCCTCACTAGCGCGCGTTGCCCCTACCAAAGATTGGCGCTCTCGTGCCCACCGCTCGTCGCCGTGTTCGGCGCTTGCCCACCGTCAACCCTTCCTCCCAGGAGAGCCGATAGATGCGATTAATCCCTGACGGCTCGTGCTCCCGCCGCAGCAGGATGAACAACCGTCGATAGCCGAAGCGTCGGCGCAAAAAAGACAGTGCGTGTGAAGGATTGACCGCGCTGCGTATGAAGGATTGACGGCACTTCGCCATCCTTGACGCTCAAATTGGTGCAAACTCGGTCAAGAGAACTTGCTAACCGTCGGCTTTTGGTGGACTTTTGCTCATCTGATGGCCCGGCCAGGTGCGAGGTACGGCATCGGGACTGCCTCAAGGAGAAATCATGTATTCCGGTCTTGGCCTTGTCCTCCTTGTGCTCCTTCTGGTCATCGCCGGCTATGCGATCTTTGTCTATAACGACCTGGTAAAGGCCCGGCAGATCATGCGCGAGGCCTGGTCCGGGATCGACGTGCAGCTCAAACGCCGCTCCGACCTCATCCCCAATTTGATCGAGACAGTGAAGGGCTATGCGCAGCATGAACGCGCAGCGCTGGGGGAGGTAACGGCGCTGCGCACCCGCGCACAAAGTCTGCGGAGCGACGATGTCGTCGGCCGGGCTCAGGTGGAAGGCATGCTGGGGCAGGCGCTGGGCCGGCTTTTTGCCGTAGCGGAAGCCTATCCTGACCTCAAGGCCAACGAGAATTTCATACAGCTGCAGAACTCGCTCGAGGCACTCGAAAGCGAAATCCAGATGTCGCGCCGCTACTACAATGGCGCGGCGCGCGAGCTGAACATCAAGGTCGAGAGCTTTCCTTCCAGCCTGGTCGCCAACATGTTCGGCTTTCGCCAGGCAGAGTATTTCGAGATCGAGAATGCCGAAGACCGCGCGGTGCCCAGAGTCTCGTTCAATTGACGCATGCTGACGCCGGCCGCACGCATTGTCATTGCATTCCTGCTCGCCTTCAGTTTTGCCAGAAGCGCGGCTGCGGCTGAAGAAATCCGCAACTTCCACGTGCTGATCGAGGTCGGAGCGGATGGCACGCTGGCAGTGACCGAAACCATCGAGATCAATGTCGAGGGTCGGCAGATTTTGCGCGGGATCTACCGCGATATTCCGCTGCGTTACGAGGATGCGAACGGCCGTACGCGCGAGGTGGGGCTGGATGTGCAATCAGTCACGCGGGACGGCAATTCGGAGCCTTATGCGATCGAACGCAGTTCGGGCGTGCTGCGCATCCGCATCGGCAATGCAAATGTCTTCCTGCCGCATGGCGTGCACACCTATCGGATCGCATACGAGACGACGCGCCAGATCCGCTATTTCGAGGATCACGACGAGCTGTACTGGAACGTCACCGGCAATGGCTGGGACTTCCCCATCCTGAGAGCGAGCGCCGAGGTCAGATTGCCTTCCGGTGCCCGTGCAACCGACGTCACCTACTTTACAGGGCCCTACGGATCGACCGAACAGGCGGCCCGGGTCACACGCCTCGACGG
>DASVDU010000336.1:0-11336 GCA_036380915.1 Hyphomicrobiaceae bacterium
ATTGAAAATCTGGCGTCCTAACCGATAGACGAAGGGAGCGCTGGGCGCAGGGTATAGGGGGGTTTCAGGGGGCTGGCAAGGGAGCAGGTGGCGTTTCCGCGCCGCACCTCCCGGTGTGCCGGCCGCGCGGAAACTGCCCGAAAGGCGCGCCGGCACTCGATCATCCCTGCCGTCGTGGGTCGGCCGCATCGTCGATGGTCAGCTCGATGCGGTCGCGACCGCCCCAGGTCTCGCGTCGGAGCGTGCCTGCCAGATGAATCGGCATGCCGCCGGTGGAGAGCAGGGCTTCGCCGAGCGGCTGGTCGGCAGCGCGGAAGGCGACCGCATCGATGCGGGAACCATTGCCGGCTTCGACCGCGCAGCGGATGTGACGCTCGCCGACCACCTTGGCGTACTTGATGCGGTGGGCGGGGAAGGCGAAGCGGGGCTGCGGGTTGCCCTGGCCGTACGGTCCTGCGCGCTCGATAAGCTGCAGCAACTCGTCCGTGGCGCCGCCCGAAGTCATGGCCCCATCGATATCCAGGCCTGCGGTGGCGCGGGCGTGGGTGGCGGCCACGGCGAGTGTCTCGCAGAAGAATGCGCGCAGCCGATCGAGCCGGTTCCGCTCCACCGTCAGTCCGGCAGCCATCGCATGGCCACCGCCCTTGACGAGATGGCCCTTCGAGACGGCGGCACGCACGGCCGCTCCGATATCGACGCCCGCCACGGAGCGCAAGGAGGCTGTGCCGGTCTCGTTTTCCCATGAGATCACGCACGAGGGCCGCTGGAAGCGCTCGGTCAGGCGGCTTGCGACCAAGCCGACGACGCCCTTGTGGAAGGATTCGGAGCCGAGCACGATAATCGGCTGCGTGGGGTCCGCTTCGAGCTGCCGCTCGGCTTCCGCCATGGCCTGCTCGAGCATCTCCGCTTCGATCGCCTTGCGCTCCTTGTTGAGCTTGTCGAGCAGTTGCGCGATGCGCGCCGCTTCCGCCTCGTCGTCGATGGACAGCAGGCGCGCGCCGAGCGCCGCATCTCCGATGCGCCCTCCGGCATTGATGCGCGGGCCGAGGACGAAGCCCAGATGGTATGGCGTCGGGGCCTGGGCGAGGCCCGCGGCGTCGAACAGGGCCGTCAGTCCGATGTTGCGGCGCGTACGCATCACCTGCAGGCCCTTGACGACGTAGGCACGGTTGAGGCCGGTAAGCGGGACGACGTCGCACACGGTCGCCAAGGCGACGAGGTCGAGGAGGCCGAGCAGGTCGGGCGCGGGGCTCGCGGCCGAGTAGAAGTCGCGGCGGCGCAGCTCACGTGCCGTCGCAACCAGGACCATGAATGTCACTCCGGCTGCGCACAGCTGGCCGAGACCCGACAGGTCGTCCTGCCGGTTCGGATTGACGAGGGCATGAACGTCTGGAAGCCGTTCGTCGGCCTGGTGGTGGTCGATGACGATCACGTCGCTGCCCATTTCGCGGGCACGCCCCAGTGGTTCGAAGCTGGCGGTGCCGCAATCCACCGTCACGATCAGCCGGGCGCCGTCCTTGATGAGCCCCTCGATGGCTGCCACGTTGGGACCGTAGCCTTCGAACAGCCGATCCGGAATGTAGACCCGGCAGCCGAGCCCATGATGCGCCAGGAAGCGGTGTATCAGGGCAACGGATGCTGCTCCGTCGACGTCGTAATCGCCGAATACGGCGATGGGTTCACGAGCGATGATGGCATCGGCGAGACGAGCGGCTGCCTTGTCCATGTCCTGCAGCACGCTCGGGTCGGGCATGAGCGCCTTGATCGTCGGGTCAAGGACGACCGGGACCTCGTCGAGCCTGACACCACGGGCGGCCAGAACGCGGCCGAGCAGCTCCGGCAGATCGTGTCGCTGGCTGATCGCGGTGGCGAGGTTGAGGTCGGCCGGGTCGATGCGCTCTCGCCATTGCAATCCGCGTACGGATCGCGTGACGCCGAGAAACGCGGACCGCCTCCCATCGAACAGCTCAGGCTTCGGTCTCGCGAGTGCCCCCATCCCGTACCCCTGCGAATCAGGCCCGCAGTGTTGCACGCGGTCAGGGCAGGTTGGAGAGATGCGTCCGAAGCTCCTGTGGACATCTGCACAGGCCTGCGTGCAGACGCCCGTTCAGCGCGCTTTCAGCTCGAACTCTCGGGCAAGCAGCTCATACGATCGCCGGCGGGCGGCGGGATCGTGGGACCAGGTCAGGATCACGATCTCTTCGAGTCCGAGCTCATCGGCAAGCGTGCGGAGACGTCTGCCGACGTCTGCCGGAGTGCCGACGAACGCGGTGCGCCGCATTTCGGCGATACGAGCCTCTTCGAGAGGGGTCGGCTCGAATGGGAGGGACGCTTCCGGAGCATCGATAGGGGCGAGCAGGCCCCGGTCCCGGGCCACCCGCCAATGGGCCCGCGACGTGAAGAGCCGCTGCGCTTCCGCTTCGGTCTCCGCAACCAGCGCCCACACGCAGATGTTGGCGACAGGCTCGGGATGCCGGGGGCTTGGCCGGTAGAGCTGGCGGTAGAGCGACAGCGCCTGCTCGACCCCGACGCCATCGGTGATGAAGTAGGCGAACGAATAGGGCAGCCCGAAGTGTGCCGCGACCTGGGCGCCGTAATCCGAGCTGCCGAGCATCCAGACCACGGGCGCGGTGTCGCCGGCCGGATAGGCGCGGACCTGTCGAAAGGGGTGAACCTCGGGCAGGTCCTCGCCGCTCACCCAAGCGATGAGGTCGCGGACCTGTTCCGGGAACTGCAGCGTGCGCATGGTGCCGAACGGGTTGAGCGCCTGCGCGGTACGGCTGTCAGAGCCCGGTGCGCGGCCGACGCCGAGATCGATGCGTCCGGGCGCCAGCGCCTCCAGCAAGCGAAACTGCTCGGCCACCTTGAACGCGGAGTAATGTGGCAGCATCACGCCGGCACTGCCGACTCTGATCGAGCGCGTGCGTGCTGCAATGGCCGCCATCAGGATTTCGGGGGCCGTGCCGACGATCGTGTCGTGGCTGTGATGCTCGGAGACCCAGAATCGATGATAGCCAAGTCCCTCGCATAGCTCGGCCAGCTCCACCGTCTCGCTGATCGAGTCGCGGTGCGGCCGGCCTCGAATGGCGACGGATTGGTCGAGCACTGAGAGCCGGATCATGAGAGCCCATCACCTTTGCAGCAGGCAAACTGCGGACAGATTAGTCCTAACGTGCTCCCTGGGCGAGACGATCGGGAATGATGCATCGCCGCGCGACCTCGCCTGAGGGAACGGACTAGGCGCAAGTGAGTTGTTCGCCGAACGCATCGGCTTGGAATGTTTCCATGGCCAATCGACTGGGCTGGTTTCTCGGGCTCCTCGTCCTGCTGATCCTGATCCTGTTCTGGGTGATCCCATGGAACCGGATCGAGACCTCCGTGACGCCACAGGAGTCGAGCGCGCCGTATGAGCCGCCGCGGCGGATCGACTAGGTCGCCGCCTCCGCCCCGTCCTTCAGCAGCTTGTAGTTGATCGAGTCGACAAGGGCCTCGAAGCTCGCATCAACGATGTTGGGCGAGACGCCCACGGTGAACCAGCGCTCGCCGGTGGCCTTGTCGTGGCTCTCGATCAGCACGCGGGTGACCGCCTCGGTGCCGCCGGTCAGAATGCGGACCTTGTAATCGACGAGCTCGATATCGTTGATGTACTTCTGATAGCGTCCGAGATCCTTGCGCAGCGCCTGGTCGAGCGCGTGCACCGGGCCGTTGCCCTCAGCGACCGACCACACCGGCTCGTCGCTGCCTGAGACGAAGACTCGGACCGTTGCTTCCGAGACGGTGATGAGCCGGCCGATGGCGTTGTGGCGCTTTTCGACCATGACGCGGAAGCTGTCGACGGTAAAGTATTTCGGCACCTCGCCGAGCATCCGCCGGGCCAGCAGCTCGAATGAGGCCTCGGCGCCCTCGTAGGCATAGCCGGCGGCCTCGCGCTCCTTCACCTCCTCGAGCAGACGGCCGATGCGCTCGTCGTTCTTCGGCATCGCGATGCCAAGCCGTTCCAGCTCGGCAATGACGTTTGATTTGCCGGCCTGATCGGAGACGAGCACACGACGGCGGTTGCCGACGCTTTCCGGCTTCACGTGCTCGTAGGTCTCCGGTTCCTTCAGGATCGCAGACGCATGGATTCCGGCCTTCGTGGCGAATGCGGACTCTCCGACGTAAGGCGCATGCCGGTTGGGCGCGCGGTTGAGGATTTCGTCGAGGATCCGGCTTGCCTGCGTGATCCGCATCAGGCGCTCGGGCGTCACGCCCGTTTCGAAGCGATCGGCGAACTCGGATTTCAGCAACAGCGTCGGAATGATCGAGGTCAGGTTGGCATTTCCACAGCGCTCGCCGATGCCGTTGATCGTGCCCTGGATCTGGCGCACGCCGGCCCGCACGGCGGCGAGGGTATTGGCGACGGCGTTCTCGGTATCGTTATGCGTGTGAATGCCGAGATGCGTGCCGGGGATGACCTCGGCCACATCGCGCACGATGCGTTCGATCTCGTGCGGCAGTGTTCCGCCGTTCGTGTCGCAGAGCACCACCCAGCGGGCGCCGGCTTCGTAAGCGGTGCGCGCGACGGCGAGCGCATAGGCGCGATTGCCTTTGTAGCCGTCGAAAAAATGCTCGCAATCGATCATCGCCTCGGTACCGGCTTCGCGAATGGCCTGCACCGACTGGGCGACCGCTTCCAGATTTTCCTCATTGCTGATGGCGAGCGCGACCCGCACGTGGTAATCCCAGGCCTTGGCGACGAGACAGATCGCGTCGGCTCCCGACTGAAGCGTCGCCTGAAAGCCTGGATCATTGGAAACCGACCGGCCGGCCCGCTTCGTCATGCCGAATGCGGTGAAGCGTGAGGTCTTCAACTGCGGGCGCGAAGCGAAAAAGGCGGTGTCCGTGGCGTTGGCGCCGGGATAGCCGCCCTCCACGTAGTCGATCCCGAGCCCGTCGAGCAGCTCGGCAATCCGCCGCTTGTCCTGAAGCGAGAAATCCACCCCGGTGGTCTGCGCGCCATCGCGCAAAGTGGTGTCGAAAAGGTATAGGCGTTCGCGAGACAAGTGCTGGTCCTCAGATGACTTCGGCGAGACGGAGGGCGAGGGCGACAGCCGCGATGATCACGGCGATTTTCAAAATGCGATAATAGATCCGGTGGCGCTGAAACGGCGGCGTGTCATTCGAGTCGGCCATGGGTGCTCACTCGGGGTGATGGCAAACGGCTTCGATGTTGTGCCCGTCCGCATCGAAAACGAACGCGGCATAATAGTTGGGGTGATACTGCGGCCGCAGCCCTGGTGCGCCATTGTCTTTCGCACCCGCCGCGATGGCAGCTTTGTAAAAGGCATCGACCTCAGCTCTGTTGGCCGCTTGGAAAGCTATGTGGAATGGGCTTGTCGGGCTGTCGCCGGCGGCAATCCAGAACTCCGGTTTGCTGCGGCCGAACCCGGCGACGCCGCCGTGTTCGGTGAACTCCAATTGAATTGTGATTCCGAGCGGCTGCAGTGCGGCCGAATAGAATGCTTTGGCGCGCGCAAAGTCGCTGACGGTGAAGCCGATGTGGTCGAGGGCGGGGGTGGCGGTCGGAGCGTTCATATCATCTCCTTTTCAACTGGCCGCTGCGAATGTCGTGGCTGACGATTGTGTAGTCCCTACGCGTTTCGCAAAAGGATTTCTTCGCAAATCACGATGACCCGGAGCCGACCGGAATCTCCCTCTCCCAAAGGGAGAGGGTCGGGGTGAGGGGTTATGAGGTAAGACGTGATACGAGACGGAGGAATTCGCGGCGGCGAATTTGCAACCGGTTCGGAAATCCGGCAAGCGGCGTTGCCCCCTCACCCTAACCCTCTCCCCCACGGGGAGAGGGGACTGGCTGGTGGCCTGGCTTCGTAGAATGAGTAGAATGAGATCGAGAGGCTGCATTATCGCTTCACCTCCCACGTCGTGACGATTTCGCCGGTGACGGGGTCCTTGGAGTCCTTCAGTTGAACGCCCATCGCTGCGAGCTCGTCGCGGATGCGGTCGGCTTCGGCGAAGTTTTTGGCTTTCCGGGCGGCCAGACGCTCGGCGATGCGTGGCTCGACGGTTTTGGCCAGCTCTCGACGCCTCGCTTCGTTTGCTTCGCGCTCCGATTTCAACGACTGGCCATCAAATCCGAGCAGCGCCAGCGCGAAGCCGAGTGCGCCGCGTTCGCCAGCATCGCTCAGGCGATGAAGCTCAGCAATGGCCTTCGGCGTGTTGAGATCGTCGCATAAAGCTTCGAGGACGGGCGACGCCTTGTTTTGATCGGCCTCGTCGAATTCCGTTGCGAAAGGAAACCAAGAATCCAGAATGGCCAGGCTCTGCTCCAGGCCCTCCACCGTCCAGTCGATCGGCTGGCGGTAATGCGTTCGCAGCATGTTGAACCGCAGCACTTCGCCAGGCCAACGCCGACCACCGAATTTGTCCGTCGCCAGCAGCTCGTGAATCGTCACGAAATTCCCCAGGCTCTTGGACATCTTCTCGCCCTCGACCATGAGGAAGCCGTTATGCATCCAGACCTGCGCCATGATCGGCGTGCCGTGGGCGCAGCGGGACTGGGCGAGCTCGTTCTCATGATGCGGGAAAACGAGATCGATGCCGCCGCCGTGGATGTCGAAAACCTCGCCCAGGTGCCGCTCTGCCATCGCCGAGCACTCGATGTGCCAGCCGGGCCGACCGGGGACCGAAATCCCGCAGGGGCTCGGCCAAGCAGGCTCGCCGGGCTTTGACGGTTTCCATAGGACAAAATCCATCGGCCCCTTCTTGTAGGGTGCGACTTCCACGCGAGCGCCCGCCTCCATCTCCTCGAGGCTGCGGTTGGAGAGCCGGCCGTAGTCGGGCATCGCCTCGACGTCGAACAGCACGTGGTCCTGGGCGACGTAGGCGCAACCTTTGGCGACCAACCGCTCGATCAGCCGCTTCATGTCCTCGATGTGATCGGTGGCCCGCGGCTCGACCGTCGGCGGCAGCACGCCGAGAGCGGCGATGTCCTCGTGGAACTGCCGCGTCGTACGCTCGGTCAGCTCGCGAATCGAGACCCCTTCCTCGGCCGCCCGCGCGTTGATCTTGTCGTCGACGTCGGTGATGTTGCGCGCGTAGGTGACGTGCTCCGGGCCGTAGATATGCTGCAGCAGGCGGAACAGCACGTCGAAAACGATCACCGGGCGCGCGTTACCGATGTGGGCGTAGTCGTAGACGGTCGGCCCGCACACGTACATGCGCACGTTCTTCGGATCGAGCGGCTGGAACGGCTCCTTGCGGCGGGTCAGCGTGTTGTAAAGCGTCAGCGTCACGTTCGTCCCCTGGCCTGCTGGCGGGGCGTGGCTCTATGAATTGGGAGAAGGTGAGCGGCCGCGCGCCAGCGATGAGCTAGCTCGAAATAATGCAGCAGATGATGCCGCAGCAGTCCGGTGCGGCAGAGATCGTCGCGGCTCTTTTCATGGCGTCCTTATGCGTGAGCCCGGTGGGGGACGTCAAGCGGCGTAGTCGACTGGCCCGGGCCTGGGCATCCGGCCTTGTGGCGCATCTGGTCGGGCCGCGGCCAACTACCCGGAAACTCGGAGGGCTATGCCCCGGTTTGACCATATATCAAGCAGGACACCCGTTCGCAGCTGTTCCACGACTCCATGATGGAGGCAGAGATGGCGCTCAAGGACGAGATTGCTGCCGCGCGGGCGAGATGGAACGTCCTGACGCTTTACCAGAAGTTCGAGGAGCTGGTCATCGTCATCCTGACCGGCCTTATCGCGGTCGTCGTCGTGTTTGCCGTTTGGAATCTCGCACTGAAGATCGCCCTCAGTCTGCTCGCGGCCTCGTTCGATCCGACCGATCACGCCGAGTTCCAAGCCGTGTTTGGGATGATCCTTACGATCATCATCGCGCTGGAGTTCAAGAGATCGATTCTGGTCGTCGCCGAAAGGCGCTACAGCGTCGTCCAAGCGCGCGCCATCGTTCTGATCGCGCTCCTGGCGCTGGTGCGCAAGATCCTGATCCTTGACCTCAACACGACGAGTGCGGGGCAGCTCCTCGGGCTGGGTGCCGCTATACTGGCGCTCGGGGCTGTCTATTGGCTCGTCGGAGAACAGGAGCGCCGTGATCGTGCCGCGATGCGATCGATGGTAGCCGCGGCCGCACCGAGCGAGGGGCTGGAGCCTGCAGTATCCGATGCGAGGTCGCCGGACCGCCGTTGATCGAGAGGTGGACGCCCCATTTGCGCTGCATTGACCGGCTAGCGGGGATCCTTCAAGAATGCGGGAGACTCAGCGCGGGGAACCCAGGCTGCGCTGCATGGGTGTGAATGTCACGATGCGCCTCGTTCCAGCTGGAATGTCGAAGCGTCGCGCCGGCGGTTTCGCCTGCGCGGTTGCATTGTTGATGGCCGCCGCCGGACCCGTCCTGGCACAAGGCTGGCCATGGGACTGGGGCTGGGGGCAACAAGAGCCGCGGCGGCCGCGTGAGCCCGTTTTCCGCGAGCCGCCTCCTCAGGAGCAGCCATCCTGGCAATCGAGCAACCAGTCGGCGATCTGCCTGCAGCTCGAGCAGCGACTGGCGCAGGAGGCGAACCGCGGATCACAATCACGCGAGCTGCTGCCGAAGCTGGAGCAGGAGATGCGCGCTGCCGATCGGGCCTATCAGTCCGGTCAGGCGCAGCTGGAGCGGAACAACTGCTACGAGTATTTCCTGTTCGCAAAATCACTGCGGCGTACGCGCCTGTGCGTGGACTTGAACAGGCAGGTGGAGCAGGCGCGGGACCGGCTGGCCGAGATCGAAGCGCAGCGACAGCAGATCCTCTCGTCGAGCAACCGTTCCTATCAGGAGGACATCATCCAGGAGCTGGCGCGGAACCGCTGCGGTGCCACTTATGAGCAGCAGGCGCGCCGCTTCAATCCATTCTCGTCGATCTGGCAGGACGAGGACAGCGGCGGGCCGTTCGGCGGCCGCTACGAGAGCCTGCCGTTCGCAACGTTCCGCACCGTCTGCGTCCGGCTGTGCGACGGTTATTACTTTCCGGTGAGCTTCTCGACGCTGCCCAACCACTTCGATCACGACGCGGAGGTGTGCCAGTCGAAGTGCGCCGCGCCGGCGGAACTGTTCTATCACCAGAACCCCGGCGGCAGCATGGAGGACGCGGTGTCCTACAGCACCCGTCGGCCCTACGCGTCGCTTCCGGTGGCGTTCCGCTACCGCAAGGAGTACGTCCAGGGCTGCTCGTGCAAGCAGAGCGAGTACGATCCCAGGGTGGACCAGCCTCAGAAGCGGGCAGAGGGGACGACAGGACAGCCTGCGCGCACCAGATGAGGCATCTTGACCAGTCGGGCGGATCGTGACCTAGTCGGGCGGGCGGGGGGCAAAGTGACCGCAATGCCGGGACGCATCCTGTGACGGACGATATCGCCACTGCCGCTGAGATTCGACCCATCGGCCCGGACGATCTCGCCGAGGTGCGCTCGCTGCAAGCCAGCTCATTTCGGGTGCTGGCAGCCCAAGTCTTCACCGAAGAAGAAGTCGCAGCCTTTTCGGACCATGTCTACAGCCTGGCCTATACCGAGGCCTTGTCCGAGGCGATCCGGCGTGGCCAGCTCTTCGGGGCGTGGTTCGACCGACAGCTCGTCGCGACGGCAGGCTGGACGGCGGGGGACGGCAGTATCTCCTCGGCGCGGATCCGCTGGGTTCACGTAAGGCCCATGTTCACCGGCATCGGGCTCGGGACGAGGCTCGTCGAGACCGCCGAAGCCGCCGCGCAAAAGGCCGGCTTCGATGTGCTGTCAGTCGAGGCGACGCTGAACGCCGCCGAGTTCTTCGCCGGGCTCGGTTACGAGACGTCCTCACATGGCGTGCGCTCACTGCCTCTTGGTCAGAGCCTGGCGGTGGCCTATATGCGCAAACAACTGAGCCGTCGGCCGCCGCAGCTCACATCCTTGAGCGAGGATGCTGCCGAGGAGGCCTAGCCTCACGTGCGGTCGCGCCGGGTGGCATCGGGCTGGCCATAAACCATTGAGACGATCTCAGACCGGTCGAGGCCAATGTCCTTCAGGAGGTGATCGTCGAGATCGCGCAGCCTTGCAACGGCAGCCCTGCGCTCGAACGATTGCCTGTAGGCATCGGCCATTGTCCTCACCCATGCGAAAAGGCTGCGGCGCGGGGGTGCCAGCGGGGTGGTCAGGCCAGACGATGTCAGCTGTGCCGTTGTCGTCATGCTCATTTGATATCTCCGACATTCTTTCTTGGGGCCTTGGGACGACGCGGCAAACTTCGGCTGCCGCTCACGTCCTGCTGTTCTAGGCTGGCTGTTCCAATCCGGCTGTTCCCCACGGAACATGCCGCTGGCGGTGAATGACCAGGAAGCTGCTTGCGCCGCGCCGCATCGGCTTGACGTACCCCGGCGTCTCACGTAAAGGATCGCCGTGACGGCGGGTCTGCGCGGCTCGCCATATTTTTCTTAGCGGGCGTAGCTCAGTTGGTTAGAGCGCCGGCCTGTCACGCCGGAGGCCGCGGGTTCAAGTCCCGTCGCTCGCGCCATTGGTTTCAATGGCTTACAGTTTCTCTGAACGAGTTATAAGAGCCCCTGGCCGGCGCCTAAAGCTCTTGGCCGGTTTTGCCCCCGCAGCTTGGCCCTTCCACGCTTCCGCGCTTCGTCCGCACCCACACCGCCGCGAGCTGAACTGGCGCGTAAGCCGTCTCTTACGACGTTTTGGGGTCAACCGAACCCTAAGACCGCCTTGAGCCTTCTGTGTGCAAGACGAGTTATGAACACAGGGTGCCGAAATGACTGAAAGCACAGGGTTCCACTTCCTCGATGGTGGAGGAGAAGTGGCGATCGCTATTCGGCACCTCAATTGGGACTCCAATCCATTGGGTCCGATCGAAGACTGGCCCTCAAGTCTCAAGACCATCGTGAGCTTGGCGCTGAACTCAGCGTTTCCGATGTGGATCGTATGGGGGCCGGAGCTGACTAGCATCTACAATGACGCTTTTCGCCCAATACTTGGCGACAAGCCCACAGCCCTCGGCAAGTGCATTTCCGACGTATGGCCAGAGATCTGGGATACAATAGGGCCGTTGGTGAAGCGGACGTTCGCCGGCACACCGACTTTCCTTGAAGACATGCTGCTAACAATCAATCGAAAAGGTGAACCGGAAGAGGCTTACTTCACCTTCTGCTTCAGCTCGCTACGGGATGAGGCCGGTGAAGTGCAAGGTATGCTCGCCACCGTGTACGAAACCACTCGGAAAGTGAAGGCGGAGCGGCAAGCGGAGCTGCTCATTCGCGAGCTTTCTCACCGCGGCAAGAATATGTTTGCGATCGTGGCGGCCATTGCGCGGCAGACTTTCCAGTC
>DASVDU010000337.1:0-3158 GCA_036380915.1 Hyphomicrobiaceae bacterium
CCCCGGGTCAACTGGATGTTTTGCACCGAGCCGGATCCCAATCTGAACAACCGCCGCGGATATTGGCCGCGCGGGAAAGTACTCGGCGGTTCCAGCTCCATTAATGCCATGGTCTTCGTCCGCGGCCATCCGGCCGACTTCGACGCCTGGGCGGCTGATGGGAATCCCGGGTGGGGTTGGAATGACGTGCTCCCCTATTTCAATCGCATGGAGAGCTTCAGCGGTGGCGCCGACGAATGGCGCGGCACCGGCGGGCCGCTGCATGTCACCGATGTCTCGAGCGACCTGCACCCGATATGCGAGTCATTCGTGACGGCGGGCAGGGAAGCCGGGCTGCCCGTCTGTAATGATTTCAATGGCGCCTCGATGGAGGGTGTCGGCCCCTATCAGATCACCATGCGCGGTGGCGTGCGGATGTCGACCGCTCGTGCGTATCTGCGGCCAGCGATGAAGCGGCCGAATTTGCGCGTCGAGACCGGCGCCCACGTGGCGCGCATTCTGATCGAAGGCAGGCGGGCTGTCGGTGTGAGCTTCACGAAGGGCGGAAAAATTCATGAGGCCCGAGCCGGGCGGGAGGTCGTTCTGGCGGCCGGCGCTATCCATTCGCCGCTGCTGCTGCAGGCATCCGGGATTGGACCTCCCGGTGTGCTGCGCTCCGTCGGGCTCGAGATCGTGCACGGCAGCCCGCAGGTCGGGCAGAACCTGCAGGATCACCTCTGCATCGATTATCTCTATCGGTCACGGGTCCCCACACTCAACCAAGACCTGGGGACGTGGAAGGGGAGAATTAAAGCCGCGCTACAATATGCCGTGCGCCGCCGCGGACCGCTTAGCCTTAGCGTGAACCAGGCGGGTGGCTTCTTCCGCTCTCGCCCGGAATTGGATCGGCCCAACATTCAGCTCTATTTCTCGCCGCTCAGCTATCTCCGGCTCCCGCCGGGCCGCAGGGCGCTGATGAGCCCGGATCCGTTTCCCGGCTTTTTGCTGAGCGCTCAGCCCTGCCATCCCGCAAGCCGCGGGTATGTCCAGCTCCGCTCGACCGACCCATCTGCCGCGCCCGTCATCGTCCCCAATTCGCTATCCGATGAACGCGACCTGGATGAGTTGGTGGACGGCGCCAGGTTCCTGCGAAAGCTGGCGACGACGCCCGCCCTGTCGCGCATCATCGAGAACGAGCTCGTTCCGGGCAGCCGTGTGCAATCCCGTGAGGAGTTCATCGAGGACATCCGCGAGCGCGCCTCAAGCGTGTTCCATCCAGTCGGCACGTGCCGTATGGGGCCGGACCCCGCGACGTCCGTGGTCGACAGCCGCCTGCGCGCCCACGGGTTGGATGCGCTCCGCGTGATCGATGCTTCCATCTTTCCCACCCTCACGTCCGGCAACACGAACGCTCCCACCATCATGGTCGGTGAGAAGGGAGCGGATCTTTTGCTCGAGGACGCGGTATGAATGCTGCCGAGATTTCGCGGGTCAACGGAACACGACCGGTGCCGAACAGGCTTTTTACAGACAACTGCAAGCTGACCCCGTACTGGTGGGATGAGGTGCCGCGCCCGCAGCCTGAGGAGAAGCCGCTGCCGCGCTCCGTGGATGTTGCCGTCATCGGCTCCGGCTACACAGGACTGAATGCAGCCTTGCAGGTGGCGCGCGGCGGTCGCAACACCATCGTGCTCGACGCGGAGGATGCCGGCTGGGGGTGCAGCACGCGCAACGGTGGCCAGGTCTCGACCAGCATCAAGCCGAGCTACGATCGGCTGGCCCGCCGATACGGCGCCCAGCGGGCCTTCGACATCCTGAAGGAGGGCCAGAACTCGCTGGCCTGGCTCGGCAAGTTCATCAAAGACGAAAAGATGGACTGCGATTTCGCGGTCGTTGGGCGTTTCCACGCTGCACACAACAAGGCCCAATACGAGTCTTTGGCGCGCCGGATCGAAAATCAGCCGAAGGGGCTCGAGGTCGAAGCGCACGTCGTGCCGCGCTCCGAGCAGCACACGGAGCTGGGCACAGATATCTACTACGGCGGCGTCGTCTATTGTCAGCACGCGTCCGTCAACCCGGCCCGCTATCATCAGGAGCTGTTGCGTCGCGTCCAGCAGGCCGGCGCGGGAATCTTCGCGCGCTGTCCTGTCACGGCCATCGAAAAGGATAATGGCCGTTTCAGGCTAAGCACCCCGCGCGGCGTCATCGAGGCCCGCGACGTCGTGGTGGCGACCAACGGCTACACGGGTGCCCTCACGCCCTGGCTGCGGCGAAGAGTGATTCCGATCGGCAGCTATATGATCGCAACCGAACCGCTGCCCCCGGAGTTGGTGGCGCGGCTCATGCCGCGGGGGAGGATCGTCAGCGACACGCGAAAGGTCGTCTACTATTACCGTGCCTCGCCCGATCGGCGCCGCATCCTGTTCGGCGGGCGCGTTTCCCTCAATGAAACCGACCCCCGCTTAAGCGGGCCAAAGCTCCACGCCGATATGGTCCAGATCTTCCCCGAGCTCGCGCAGACGCGCATCAGTCACTCATGGTGCGGGTTTATCGCCTACACCTTCGACGAGCTGATGCACGTCGGCCGGCACGATGGCGTGTACTATGCCATGGGCTATTGCGGCGCCGGCGTCGGCACGGCGAGCTACTTCGGCATGCGCATCGGCCAGCAGGTCCTCGGGCTGCCCGAAGGTCGCACCGCGCTCGACGGCCTCTCGTTCGAAACACGGCCATTCTACACCGGCAATCCCTGGTTCCTGTCGGCGTCGGTGCTGTATTACCGCTGGCGGGACCGGCTCCCTGTGTGATGCGCCGCGACCGCGCCTCATCTCAGGGCGCAGCTTTGAAGATCCGGGCTGGCACCAGCAGATCCAGCCATTCATGACGCGCATCCGGATTGACCGGGCAAGGTCTTCATGACCTTGCCGCCAGGCCGCCTTGTTGCTCGATGAACCGGGCGATCGCACCCACGCCTTCGCCGGAGCGGACGTTCGCGAAAACGTAAGGCTTGCTGCCGCGCGCCTGCCGCGTGTCGCGCTCCATGACGGCGAGGTCGGCGCCGACGTGCGGTGCAAGGTCGGTTTTGTTGATGACGAGCAGGTCGGAGCGGGTGATGCCGGGCCCGCCTTTGCGCGGGATCTTCTCGCCCTGGGCCACGTCGATGACGTAGATGGTGAGGT
>DASVDU010000338.1:0-2520 GCA_036380915.1 Hyphomicrobiaceae bacterium
CGACGTCATCGCCATCGAACGCGTCTTCTTCTTCTTCGGCAACGTGCCCTCAGAAGTCCTTCAGCGGGCATTGCATACGGCCGGACAGATCAACGTCGTCGACCTTGTGAAGGCGTCAATCTGATTCGGCAATTGCAGGCACTCACATCCGGAGAGTGGGTCCGGTCATCTCTCCAACGAGGCACGCATGTCCATCACATCGCAGCCAATTACTACTCCATTGTGGTAAGGAGGTGGCACTGGCGCCTCGACAACGAGTCATTGCTGCGCACCGTTATTGTCTTTCTGCTCGTGGCGATATTCGAAGGCACCGTCGCCCCGAGCTGATTTCGACGATCGTGGCAAGTTCCGAATGGGACGTTCGTTCCGATGAGGCCGTGTGCCGGGCTGCTACGATCCCGCGCGATGCCGACCATCCGGCGCTTCGCGAAGCTGCTGGCGATCGCCACCTTCGTCGGCCTGTCGGCGGCGTGGGTGTACTGGGCTGTCGACGGGCTGACGCTGTCGGACGCCGACGCTTATCGAGCGGCCGCTAATCGGTTGCTCGCGGGGGAGGACCTGTACATCGTGCCGCGCACTCAAGGTGACGCATTCAGGTATGCACCTTGGTTCGCGCTCATTTGGATACCGTTGGCCGCGCTTCCTGAGTGGGCGGCGAACACTGTGTGGCTCGCTGCGCTTGCCATGGCGAGCACTCTTGCCGTCGTACCGTTGGCACGGGCTCCATCAGTCTGGCTGCGATTAACTGCTTTGCTCGGAGGCTCGGTCCTGATCTGGACCGCGGCCCGTGGAAATGTCCATCCCTTAGTTGTGCTCGCGCTCGTTTGGGGGATCGACCGTCGAACAGGTCCCATCTGGATTGCCTTAACCGCCTCGCTGAAGGCCGTCCCAATCCTCTTCGCGCTGGTCTACGTCGCTCGACGGGAATGGCGACGAGCGTTTGTCGCGGTTGCGGTGACCGTGTTGCTGGTGGCCCCGATGCCGTTTTTCGGTTGGGACTTTGAGAGCACTGAAGCTGGCCCGAGCCTGAGTCTTTACTACCTCGTCTCGCCAGCAGGTTGGGTGATTGGAGCTGGAGCTGCACTGCTCGCCGCAACGGTGTCTGCGATGCAGGGGTGGCCCGCAACTCGGCTTGCAGCCGCCACGGCAGCCATAGCGGTCTTGCCACGCCTTCTCTTGTACGACGCCACGTACCTTCTTCCTGGACTCACGCCGTATCCCACCAGCCGGCCGGAGGCAGCAACTCCTCAGCGAACCGCCTCATGATCGCGACGCCGCGACCCACCTGGACTCATAGGCGGGCTGAAATCGCCCTGCTCCTCGTTCCGGCTCTGACCCTCGGGGCGATCGCTCGCTTCGTGCCAATCGCGAATGTTTCATTCCCGCTCAACGACGGCGGGCTTTTCTATGTGATGAGCCAAGATCTCGTCCGTTTAGGGTTCGCGTTGCCCGATGTTACGAGCTACAACAACGCCGGCATTCCCTTCGCCTATCCGCCGCTCGCGCTCTACGCCCTGGGCATCTTGTCAGCCGCTGGGCTTGATGCCATTCAGTTGTTGCGGTGGATCCCTTTCGTCGTAAGCGTCATGACGATCCCGCTCGTTTATCTCGTGGCGAAGGAGCTACTCGGATCGTGGCGCATTGCCGGGGTCGCCGCCTTGGCCTTCGCTCTCATCCCGCGGAGTTACGAATGGACTATCACGGGGGGCGGCCTGACGCGAGGACTTGGCATGGCCATGGCCCTGCTTGCGATATGGCAGGGTCTCCGGCTCATCCGGACGCCGAACCCGATGCATGTCGCCCTCACTGGGCTTTTTGGGGGCCTGACAGTGCTAACCCATCCAGAAGCATCCCTCTTCGTCGTGATTACGCTTGGAACATTCGTCGCGGCCTTTGGTCGGACCATCCGTACGGCGATGGCAATGGTGATTGCAGGGATCATCGGCGGGCTGGTATCAGCGCCTTGGTGGCTTTCGATCCTCCTCCTGCACGGACCTGGCTTGCTGGTTGGTGCGGCTGACTCGAGGACCGCTCAGCTGCCCAATGCTCTTCGAAATTTTCTCTTCGGCGATTTCACCGGCGCCTCAGCATTGGACATATTCCTGGGCATTGGCTTCGTTGGGCTTCTCGTCCAGGTTGGCCGCGGTCGATACGTCTTACCTGTTTGGCTACTCGGTCTCGTCATATTCATCGTTGCCGCGGGGTTCACATTCGCAGCGGTGCCTTGGGCGATGCTGACGGCCATAGCCGTCATGGAGGTAGTGCTTCCGTCTGCTGGTCGCTTGTTTCCGGCGCACGTTCACGCGCGCGCGATCGTCACGGGCGGTCTCCTCGGGGCGGGCATGCTGGCCACTTTGGCGACTGGTTACAGCACGGCGACTCCTATTCATGGGTTGAGCCCGGAACAACGTTCAGCGATGCAGTGGATCAACGAGTCCTTGCCTCCTGACGCACGGTTTGTCGTCGTTACAGGAGTGGACTGGCCAAAAGATGCGACGTCGGAATGGTTTCCCGCCCTCG